>NZ_CP014870.1:3747666-4049833 GCF_001661075.1 Pseudomonas silesiensis | reverse complement strand
GCTGCGTCATCTGGAAGATATCGGTGTGGTGCATCGCACGGCCGCCGGCAAAGTCTGGGAGTACAGCCTGACCGAGGCGGGGGAGGAATTGCGCCCCATCATCATGGCGCTAGGGCACTGGGGCGCGCGCTGGATCGGCAGTCGCCTTCGCGATGACGAACTCGACGCCGGGCTGCTGATGTGGGACGTGCGCCGGTTCGTGCGCATCGAGACATTCCCGTCCCGACCGGTGGTCATCCACTTCAGGTTCCGCGACGCGCGGCCCGGCGAGCGAGCGTGGTGGCTCGTGGTCGAAGAGGGCGTGGCAGACCTGTGCCGCGACGACCCCGGCCGCGAACTGACGCTGGTCGTGGACTCCAGCGTGCGCGCGTTGACCGAGGTGTGGGCTGGCGACCGCACACCGCAAGAGGTTCTAAGGTCGAAAGAGCTGCGGGTCGACGGCGCGGCGCAGGATGCGCAACACCTGTGGCGCTGGCTGGGCACGAGCGCGTTCGCCGGGACCCGTAGCGCTGCACGCCAACCCTGATCTTTTGATCTTCTCCGGATCGGTGAGAAGCAAGATCAAAAGATCGCAGCCTCGCTTCGTTCGACAGCTCCTGCAGGGGGATGCGTTCGAGTGAAGTCAGGTCGGATTTGTAAACAGTCAATCAATCAAATCCGCCGATGATCGAACGATTTCGCGAGCAGGCTCGCTCCCAAAAATGCCGTCTGGCACTAGGATGGGGCTATTTTTGGCGCTATCAGGATTTCGGGACTACGCTGGCCTTGGGTCGTCTTTTTTGCATGCATAACGACCTTGTAATGAATGGCCATTAGGATGGATTTCAGAGCAAATTCAATGGCTCACAAAAGGATGCGTGGTTTAACGGTTTTTGAGGTCTTCATGTATAGAGTGGGTACCGGCTATACCAGTGTGCTAGTGAATACGCTCGCGGCCGAGGGTTTGGATGTGATCGATTTATCCCGGGAAGCCGGGCTGGATCTGACGATTCTGGGTCAGCAGCAAGCCTTCTATGAACGAAGTGTTATCTACCGTCTTTGGGAATTGGCAGCGCAGGCGTCCGGTGACGCGAATATTGGCTTGAAAGCCTACGGGCAGGTACATCCGGGTAACTTCCAGATTGTGGGATACACGATGATGTCCAGCTTGAACCTGAAGCGGGCGCTTGAACGGCTTGTGCGTTTCAGCCCATTGATCAGCTCTGGCCTCAGCCTGTTTCTGGGCGAGGAAGGACACAATTATCGACTGGCCGGACTGGATCACCAAGGCGACTCGGTCAAGCCACGGCAGTACACCGATGCCGGACTCGCGTCGCTGCTGGGATTGTGCCGTTGGCTGGTTGGCGGCAGATCGTTGCAACCGTTGCGCGTGGAGTTCACCTATCCCGAACCTGAAGACACCTGCGAGCATCAGCGGCTGTTTGGCTGTGAGCTGCGTTTCGGGGCGGCCTATGACAGCATCCTGTTCGATGGCCAGGAGCTACTGCGTCCGTTGAGCATGGGCAACGAGGCGTTGGCTGTACTGCATGACAGTTTTGCCGAGGCTCAGCTGGACCTGTTGTACGGCTTCACCACTGTGTGCAGGATTCGTGCGCTGATCACCGAGCGCCTGAGTCAGGGGCAAGGGCAATGTGATATGGAATCGATCGCCACCGCGCTGAACATCAGCAAGCGAACGTTGCAACGATCACTCGAGAAGGATGGCGCCCAGTTCAAGGACGTGCTGAACGATGTGCGTCGGCAGTTGGCGGACTTCTACCTGCGCCATTCCCATTTCAATATGAAGCACGTGACTCACCTGCTCGGCTTTCATGACCACAGCAGTTTCCACAAAGCGTGCATCCGTTGGTTCGGCACGACGCCCGGTCAGTATCGAGCAGATGAAGTTTTGCCAGCGGTGAAGCAAAACAAGCTTCGTCTGATCAGCCAGTCGTTAGTGGCTCAACAGCGGACACCTCTGGGCGTTCAGCACGGACTGTTGCGAGCCGTGCCGGCCAGGCGGGGTGGCATGGCCCTCGGGATGTAAGTCCGGGTCAATCCCGTAACGGGCAATCCCAGGCTTATGACCGCCGGTAACCCTGCACAAGAATTGGCCCGCGCTTGGCTATTCTTGACGACACGGACCGCAAGGACTGTTGAATGCAGGGCCGGCGGCATGAGAGCCAGACGCAAGGTCTGGCTCCAGGGTGGCTGGTTTTCGGTCGCATGCCTGGGGTTGGCGTGCTGTTCAAGCGGCGTCCACCGCATCCCGGTAATACACCTTCAGCGTATCGACGAATTCCTCGGCCAGTCGCGTACGCGTTTGTGCGCTGGGCCAGATCACGTAGGTCGGAAGCAGGATGCCCGGCCTGAACGGTCTGATCACGATGTCCCGATGCCGATAATCCTTGGCCACCAACGGGTGGGCGAGGGTGATGCCCATGCCGAGCGCGACCATTTCGCAGTTGATCGCGCTGTATTGCGCCTCAACAGCCATCAGCCGCTCGACGCCTGCCTGCTCGAACAAATCATCCACCAACGAGCGTGTGCCATCGCCATGACAGAGCGAAATGAACGGTTGCCCTTCGAGGTCGGCAAAGGTGATCTGCGCGCGTTCAGCCAGCGCGTGTGAGCGCGGCAACACGCACACGGCCGCTATCTCGGCGAGCAACTCGACCTGTTGACTGTTGACGTCGCCGGGATGCACCACGATGCCGATGTCGCAGAACTGCGATTTGACCCATTGCTCCACGGTGGGCGAGGAGTTCACGTGCAACGACACCGTGAGCTCCGGGCGGGTCTCGGTGAAGTGTTTGATCACCCCTGGCAGCACGCTCATGCCCGTCGAGGGCACGGCTGCCACCCGCAAGCGTCCGGTGCCCAGGTTGCGAATGTTCTTCGCCGAATGCTTGAGGCTGTCGAGGCCGACATAGGCGCGCTCCACTTCATGAAAAAACGCCTGACCTTCCTGGGTCGGGATCAGCCGCACGCCTGCGCGCTTGAACAGGGTCAGCCCGGTGCTCAATTCCAGCTGGGCAATGAGCCGGCTGACGTTGGGCTGCGAGGTGTACAGCACTTCCGCCGCGGCGGTCATGGAGCCCAAGCGCATGACGCTGCGGAATGCTTCTATCTGCCTGAGGTTCATGCCGACCTTCCATATCAAATATGAATAACTGACCCAAATATTGTGATTTGACCCTATGGATAGTGCCTCGCAATACTCCAGACCAGCAACCCATAGCGCACATGAAGATGCGCCATCCCGTGAGGTATTCGCCGGGAACATGCAGCGCGCTGCATGGCTTCGATTGACGCCGAAGCAACTGACGCATTGTTCGATCTGCCCCACGCACTTCGGAGATAGTCTGTGAATAATCATAAATCGACCTTGATGACACCGTCGTTTCGCCCCCTGACCCGCATTGCCACTGCTGTCGCTGTCGCCCTTGTCGGGCTGGGCAGTGGCGTCGCCTGCGCCGAGCCGACGCTGTATGTCGCCGGTGTCGGCGGTTCCACCGAGCAGATGTACAAGACCAAAGTCATCCCCGCGTTCGAGAAACAGCACAACGTCAAAGTGGTATACGTCGCCGGCAACTCCACCGAAACCCTGGCCAAGCTGCAGGCGCAGAAGGGGCGTCAACAGATCAACGTCGCGATGATGGACGACGGGCCGATGTACCAGGCGCTGCAACTGGGCCTGTGCGAAAAACTCAGCGACGCACCGGTCTACAAGGACCTCTATCCGCTGGCGCGGCTCAGCCCTGAAGCGACCGGGGTCGGCGTAGTCGCCACAGGCATCGGCTACAACGAAGAGGCGTTCAAGAAGCGCGGCTGGGCGGCGCCGGACTCCTGGGAGAACCTCACCGACCCGCGCTACAAGCAACTGCTGGGCATGCCGCCGGTGACCAACACCTACGGCCTGCACACCCTGGTGGAAATGGCCCGGTTGCGCGGCGGTAGTGAAAAGAATATCGACCCGGGTTTCAAGGCGCTGAAAGACGAAATCGGCCCCAACGTCCTGGCCTGGGTCTCGGCGCCGGGTGAGATGGACGGCATGATGCAGAACGGCGACGTGGTCATGGCGGTGTATGGCAGCGGTCGTGCGGTGGCGTTGCAGGGCACTGGTTTTCCGCTCAAGTTCATCTACCCGAAAGAAGGCGGCATCGCCCTGCAGATCGCCGCCTGCGGCATCACGCCCAACGCGCAGCCCGAGCTGTCGCAGCAGTTTATTCAGTACGTATTGTCGCCTGAAGTGCAGATGATCCAGGCCCGGGAGAACGGCTTCGCCCCGGTCAACCAGACCGTCAAACTCACGCCGGACATCGCCGCGCGCATGCCCTATGGCCCGGAGAAGGTCAACGCGTTGATCAAAGTCGATTGGGACACGATCAACCAGCAGCGCAGCGAGTGGACGACCCGCTGGAACCGTACGGTCGAACGCTAGCCGCGCACTGGCTCCGATCCTTCCCGACCTCATTCTGGAGACGCAGGCCCGCGCCTGCGTGGCAAGCCCATGGCATTTCTCACCCTTGAAGGCATCGTCAAGACCTATGGCAGTTTCAGGGCCATCGACGGCTTGAACCTGGAAGTGCGGCACGGCGAGTTCATCGCCTTGCTCGGACCTTCCGGCTGTGGCAAGACCACCACCCTGCAATCCATTGCCGGTTTCGTGCAGCCCACCGAAGGCCGCATCGTGCTCGATGGCCGCGACATCACCCATGTGCGCCCCGAGCAGCGCGGCCTGGGCATCGTCTTTCAAAGCTACGCGCTGTTCCCGCACATGACGGTGGCGCAGAACATCAGCTTCGGCCTGGAGATGCGTGGCGTGCCCAAGGCCGAACGCAGCAAGCGCATCGATGAAGCGCTGGACCTGGTGCGCCTTGGCGGCCTCGGCGAGCGATACCCCAAGGCGCTGTCCGGCGGGCAGCGGCAACGGGTTGCCATCGCCCGGGCCCTGGCGATTCGGCCGAACCTGTTGCTGCTCGACGAGCCGATGTCCAACCTCGACGCCAAGCTGCGCGAAGAGATGCACATCGAGCTGCGGGCGATCCAGCGCGACCTGGGCATCACCACGATCCTGGTGACCCACGACCAGGTCGAGGCGATGACCATGAGCGACCGCATCGCGGTGATGCAAAAAGGCCGGATCGTGCAGATCGATACGCCGTACGAAGCCTACGAGCGCCCGCATTCACCGTTCGCCTCGGCGTTCCTGGGCAAGACCAACGCCTTCGCCGGCGCGGTGCAAACCCGCAACGCCCGGTGCTGCAATGTGCAGGTCAAGGACACGCTGTTGCACGTGCCCCACGAAGATCGCTCCCTGGGCAACGACGTCAACGTCTACATCCGCCCGGAAAAAATCCGCCTGGCGCAGGCGGGCATGGGGCGGTTGCACGGACGCATCCGCTTGCGGGTGTTCCTCGGCAACCTGTGGTTGATCGCGGTGGAAACCAGCTTCGGGGTGGTGCACATGACCCAGCCCAATCTGGGCACGCCACCGCCTGATGAAAACAGTGAAGTCGGCCTGGACTGGTCCGACGACGACCTGCGGCTGCTGGATCGGGAGGTCGCCCATGGCCAGGTATGATGCCGAACACGTCGGCGCCGCACCGTGGCTGCTCAGCGGTCCGGCGTTGCTGGTATTCGTCGCGCTGCTGCTGGTGCCGCTGCTGTTGACCGCGGTGCTGTCGCTCAACCTGTTCAGCGACACCGAAGGCGTGTTGCCGGTCTACAGCCTCGGCAATTACCTGGAGGTGTTCAAGGACGGCTACTTCCACGAAATCTTCCTGCGCACCGGCGGCATGGCGCTGGCGGTCACCGTGCTCTGCGTGCTGCTCGGGGTGCCGGAAACCATCATCATTGCGCGCATGGCGCCGCGCTGGCGGTCGTTGTTTTTGCTGGTGGTGCTGGGGCCGCTGCTGATCTCGGTGGTGGTGCGCACCCTTGGTTGGGCGATCCTGCTGGGCAACAACGGCCTGATCAACGATGCCTTGCAGGCGTTGGGGATCACCGAGCAGCCGGTGAAGATGCTGTTCACCCAGGTCGGGGTAATCATCGCCCTGACCCATGTGCTGGTGCCGTTCATGGTGATTGCCGTGTGGGCCACCTTGCAGCGCCTGGACCTGCAAGTGGAATGGGCCGGACTGTCCCTCGGCGCGTCGCGCCTGACGGTGTTCCGCCGAATCATCCTGCCGCAGATCATGCCCGGCATTCTCTCCGGCTCGATCATCGTTTTCGCCCTCGCGGCGTCAGCCTTCGCGACCCCCGCGATCATTGGTGGCCGACGTCTGAAAGTGGTGGCGACAGCGGCCTACGACGAATTCCTCGGCACCCTCAACTGGCCCCTCGGCGCCGCCATCGCGATGCTCCTGCTGGTTGCCAACCTGATCATCATTGTGGGTTGCAGCAAGTTGGCCGAGCGCCGCTTCAAGCAAGTCTTCGAGTAAGCCGCCATGCACAAGAACGGATTTTTCTCGCTGCTGTTTCATTACCTGTTCATCGCTTTTATCGTCGCGCCACTGCTGGTGGTGATGGCGATGGCGTTCACCGACAAAGGTTACCTGTCGCTGCCCACCGACGGCTTGTCGTTGCGCTGGTTCCGGGCGCTGCTGGAGAACCAGGAGATGCTCGATGCATTCTTTCTGTCACTCAAGCTGGGCCTGGTCTCGGCCACCGTCGCCACGTTGCTGGCGGTCCCGGCGGCCCTGGCGATCAGCCGCTACGAGTTTCCGGGGCGCGGCGCACTGACCGGTTTCCTGCTGTCGCCGCTGATGATCCCCTCCGTGGTGCTGGGCATCGCGTTCCTGCGGTTTTTCTCCATGGCGCAGATTGGCGGGTCGTTCTGGGCGTTGAGCATTACCCATGTGATCGTGGTGCTGCCCTATGCCTTGCGGCTGACGCTGGCCTCGACCATTGGCCTGGAGCGCGACATCGAACAGGCCGCCCTGTCGCTCGGCGCGCGGCGCTGGACCGCTTTCTATCGAGTGGTGTTGCCACGGATTCGCACCGGCGTGATCGGCGGCTGGATGCTGGCCTTCATCCAGAGCTTCGACGAACTGACCATGACCGTGTTCGTCGCCACCCCCGGTACCACCACCTTGCCGGTGGCCATGTACAACCAGATTTCCCAGACCATCGATCCGTTGATCACTGCCGTCTCCACGGTGCTGATCGTCGGCACCCTGGTGTTGATGCTGGTGCTGGATCGCATGGTCGGGCTGGATCGGGTATTGATCGGAGAAGGCAAATGAGCCAGGACAGACACAGCGTCGTGCAGTCGGACGTGATCGTGGTCGGCGGCGGGCTGGTGGGCACGGCAGTGGCCTATGGCTTGGCCCGCAGCGGAGTCGACACCGTGGTGCTGGACCAGGGCGACGATGCGTTTCGTGCGTCCCGAGGCAATTTCGGCCTGGTCTGGGTCCAGGGCAAAGGCCATGACCTGCCGGATTACGCGCGCTGGACCCGGTCTTCGGCGAGTCGCTGGCCGGCGTTCGCGAAGGCGCTGATGGCCGACAGCGGGGTCGACGTGCAGCTCAAGCAGCCGGGTGGTTTCCACCTGTGCTTCAGCGACGAGGAACTGCTGGAGCGCCAGTCGCGCCTGCAGACCTTGCAGGACGCCCTGGGCGATTACCCATACGAAATGCTGGACGCCGCCGACGTGAAAGCGCGTCTGCCATTGATCGGACCGAAAGTGATCGGCGCCAGTTATACCTCCCAGGACGGCCACGTCAATCCGTTGAAACTGTTGCGGGCCCTGCATACCTCGGCGCAAGCCAAGGGCGCGCAGATGCATGGCGGCGTGCAGGTCGATCGCATCGACTGCGCCCCCGGCGAGTTTCGGGTCAAGGCCGGGCAGCGTTGCTTCGTCGCGCCCCGGATCGTCCTGGCCGCCGGGCTGGGCAATGCGGCGCTGGCGCGGCAGGTGGGGCTGTATGCACCGGTGGCGCCCAATCGCGGGCAGGTGTTGATCAGCGAGCGGGTCCGGCCCTTTCTCGAGTACCCGACCCTTAATGTCCGCCAGACCGATGAAGGCACCGTGCAGTTGGGCGATTCGATGGAGGAGGTGGGCTTCGACGACAGCACCTCCACCGAAGTGTTGGCCGCGATCGCCCGGCGCGGGGTGGCGAGCTTTCCCTTGCTGCGCGATGTGCGGCTCGTGCGGGCCTGGGGCGCGTTGCGGGTGCTGAGCCCGGACGGCTTGCCCATCTACCAGCAATCCGGCGCGCACCCCGGTGCCTTCGTGGTCACCTGCCACAGCGGCGTGACCCTGGCCGCCGCCCATGCCCTGCGCATCGCGCCGTGGATCATGGGCGGGGCGCGACCCGCGGAGCTGGCGGTGTTTTGTGGCGATCGTTTTCTAACTGACAAGGTGTTTTCACATGCGCACTGATCCGCTGTTTCAACCGGTCTCCAGTGAAGCCAGGGCGACGCGGACGGTGAGCCTGACCTTCAACGATCAACCGCTGAACGTGCCCGCCGGTATCAGCGTCGCGGCAGCCTTGCTGATGTCCGGCATCAACCGCTTTCGTGCGACGCCGGTCAGCGAGTCACCCCGGGCACCCTACTGCATGATGGGCGTGTGCTTCGAGTGCCTGGTGGAGATCGACGGTGTTCCCAACCGCCAGGGCTGCCTGATCGAAGTCGCTGATGGCATGCGCATTCGTTCCCAGGAAGGGGCCCGGGATTTGATCTATCAACCGCTGGATGTGCAGGCCGTGGAGGTGCAGTCATGAACCGTCAAAGCGTGGATGTGGTGGTGATTGGCGCCGGTGCGGCCGGCATGGCGGCGGCAACGCGGATGGCCGGGTTGGGCTTGCGGGTGGTGTTGCTGGATGAGCAGGGCAGCCCGGGTGGGCAGATCTATCGGGGCATCACCCTGGCGCCGCTGTCCCGCCGGGACCTGCTGGGGCCGGATTATGCCCACGGCAATCAGCTGGCGCAGGCCCTGGCTTCCTCGAGCGTGCGCTATGAAAAGGGCGCGTCGGTGTGGCAGGTGACCCGGGACCATCAGGTCAGTTACCTGCGCGAAGGTCGGCTGTACACCCTGGACGCCAAGGCCGTGCTGCTGGCGACCGGTGCCATGGAACGACCGTTTCCGATTGCCGGCTGGACCCTGCCCGGGGTGATGAGCGCCGGCGCTGCGCAGATCCTGCTGAAAAGCTCAGGCCTGGCGCCGAGCGAACCGGTGGTCCTGGCCGGTTGCGGCCCACTGTTGTATCTGCTCGGCTGGCAGTACTTGCGGGCCGGCGTGACGATCAAGGCCCTGGTCGACACCACGCGGCCCGAAGATTACTGGCGTGCCCGCCGCCATCTGTTTGCCGCGCTGCGCGCCTGGCCCTATTTGCGCAAGGGGCTGGAATTGATGCGCAGCCTGCGCAGTGCCGGGATCGCCCATTACACGGGGGCCGAGCAACTGGCGGTTGAAGGCGATGACGCGGCACGGGCCTTGACCTTCAGCGTGTCCGGCAAGGCGCAACGCATCCCCAGCCGCTGCGTGTTGCTGCACCAGGGCGTGGTGCCGAATATCCAGTTCAGTCAGGCCCTGCGCGCCCGCCATGAATGGGACCTGGATCAGCTGTGTTTCCGGCCGGTCACCGATCCGTGGGGTGAGCTCGATGTACCGGGAATCTACGTCGCCGGCGACGGTGCCGGTATCGGTGGCGCTCAGGCAGCAGCGGTGCAGGGACAACTGGCGGCGCTGGGGATCGCTGCACGGCTCAAGTCCATCAGCAGCGTCGAACGTGATGACCAGGCTCGATCGTTGCGCGTGCAACTGGAGGCCAACCTGCGGATCCGGCCGTTTCTCGACGCGCTGTATCAACCCAAGGAGCAAAACCGCATTCCGGCCGATGACGTTATGGTCTGCCGCTGCGAAGAAGTCACGGCGGGTGAACTGCGCAGCTTCGTCGCCCTGGGGTGCGCAGGCCCGAATCAGGCCAAGTCGTTCGGGCGTTGCGGCATGGGACCCTGCCAGGGACGCATGTGCGGCCTGACGGTGACCGAAGTCATCGCCAAGGCCCGCGGCGTGTCGGCGGCCGAAGTGGGTTACTACCGCATTCGTCCACCGATCAAGCCCATCACCCTGGGAGAACTGGCCGGTGAGTGAGTCGAGCAAGCGCCAGGCCGACGTGCTGGTGATCGGCGGCGGCATCCATGGCCTGAGCACCGCGTTGTACCTGGCGCAAGCCGGGGTCAAGGTGACGGTCCTGGAAGCGGAGTATTGCGGGCGCCATGCCTCCGGCGTCAATGCCGGTGGCGTGCGCACCCTGGGCCGTCACGTTGCGGAAATTCCCTTGGCGCTGGCCTCGCGTGATCTGTGGCATGAGCTGAAAAATACCCTGGGCGACGACGGCGGTTTTGTCCTCAGCGGTCAACTCAAGCTGGCGGAGAGCCAGGCCGATCTGGAGGAATGCCGGTTGCGGGTCGAGCAGCTGCAGGCGCTGGGTTTCAGCCATGAAGTGTTGGTCGATCAACAACAGGTGTTCGACACAGTGCCGACCGTGTCACGGCATGTGACGGGCGGCATCTGGGTCAAGGACGATGGTTACGCGGTGCCTTTCAAGACGGTCACTGCGTTTCGCCTGGCCGCGCAGAAACGCGGGGTGCGGATCCACGAAAACACCCCGGCGCAACAGATCGAACAGACAGGTACCCAGTGGCGGGTGAGCACCCCCGCAGGCCCTTTCAGCGCCGAGCACCTGGTGGTGACGGCGGGCGCCTGGGCCGGAGGACTGGCGGCGCAGATCGGCGAGCCGGTGCCGGTGCATCCGGAAGGCCTGATGCTGATGGTCACCCATCGCGTCGCGCCGTTCTGTGTTCCGGTGCTGGGGGCCACCTCACGCGCACTGTCGTTCAAGCAGTTCAGTAATGGTACGGTGGTGATCGGCGGCAAGCTGGTCGGCTCGCTGGATTTTCTCGCGCGCCATGGCGAGGTCGAGATGGAGCGCCTGGGCAGCAGCGCGCGCACGGTCACCGACTTGTTCCCGCATTTGCGACACTTGGGCGTCAACCGCGTCTGGGCCGGGGTCGAAGCCTTCACCGCCGATGACCTGCCGGTGATAGGCGCCAGTCGCAAGGCCAGTAACCTGAGTTATTCATTCGGGTTTTGCGGCAGCGGCTTCCAGATGGGCCCCGGCACCGGTAAACGCCTGGCCCAACTGATTCTTGGCGAACAGTCGGACATTTCACTGGAACCCTTCGCCATCGACCGTTTCAACCGGGCGGCCAGCGTGCCGCCAGGACCTATTCAATCCGCTTCAACCATCGCACACCCTTAAGGAGTTCACATGCTGGACATCAAACGCATCGAAACCAATCAACGCATGAGCCGCGTCGTTCAATGCAACGGCTTCACCTTCCTCGGCGGCCAGACGGCCACCGACCGCACCCAGGACATCAAGGGCCAGACCGCCCAGGTGCTGGCCAAGATCGACAATTTCCTGGCCCAGGCCGGCCTGGACAAAACCCGTATCCTCACCGCACAGGTCTGGTTGTCGGACATCCAGGCCGACTTCGCCGGCATGAACGAGGTGTGGGACGCCTGGGCCCCCGAAGGCCACGCGCCTGCCCGTGCCACCGTCGAATCGCGCCTGGCCGCGCCGGACCTGCTGGTGGAAATCACCGTGGTCGCGGCGGGCTAATGCTGTTCAGTTAAGCGAATGCGGCCCTTGTAGGAGCGAGCTTGCTCGCGATGGTCGTTAACGATGACGCGTATTCGCTGGTTAAACGCGGCGCTCTTGAGTCCATCGCGAGCAAGCTCGCTCCTACAATTTCTTGAACAGTCGGTTGTCGAGCCTGAACGGCTCGGCGGTAATGACGGCCTTGACCGAATCCAGGTGCATAGGGTTGAACAGGTAGTTCAGCGAATGCGGCATGATAGCGCTCGGTACCGCCAACAGCAGGGCAGGGCATCCTTTGAGGAATAAATCGCCTATGCCCTTGGTGTGGTTCAGCTCGAATTCCCAATCTGGCTTGAGTACCGGGGCAGGGGAGAGGCTGACATCGTCAGGCACCTCGACCTTGAGCAACTGGAGCGTCTCTGGAAGGTCTTCCTGATCGATCTCGAGGTGTACCAGGATTTCGAGCATTGCGCCGGCAGGTGTCCCGGCAAGATAGACGACCGGTCGCCCCGCCGTATGCCAGCGTCCCCCCGCGAGGGTGCCGCCACGTCCCGTCAGATCTGCAAAAGCGCTTATCCGCCAAAAGATCAAAAGGCGTAGCCCTCGGCCAACTGGATCAGCGTTTCCTCGACCTGGCGTGTTCCCTGTACCGTCGACAGCATTGCCATTGGGCTGCGGCCCGAAAATCGCTCCTTGGGTTTCGACAGCCAGCGTTTGGCTTTTTCATCGTTGCCAAATACAGCGTCTGCCATGGCGGTGATGTGGGCGGCGCGGAACAGCCGATCACTCTCGTCGACCGTGAGGTTCTGGTCTTTAGCGACCCGGGTCTTCAGGGTTTTCAGAGGGATGATCTGGTCGCGCTCAAGCGGCGTCAATTCACCCTGTTCGCAAAGCGACACAAGACGGCCAGCTGCAAAGCCGATCTGGATGATGTCGTGGATTTCCAGGTCAGACGCATTGGTGGGAATTTGCAGCAAGGCGTGCAGCCGAGCGCGGTAGGCACCGTAGGCGGGTTCACGCATGATTTCAGCTAGCATGGCCTTCTCCTGGGACGGCGTTCACCGACTTAGTCGGCGTTTACCGAATTGTACCCGGTAAATGCCGACTATGCGAGCGATCTTGAGAAGTGCCGCTTCAACCCGTCAGTTGACGACGAACCCCGCCCCCACCGGGTCATTGCGCTCGATGACCCAGCGCGATGTCCCCAGGATGCTCGCCGTGCCCTTGACGGTCGGACGCACCGCGCGCGTGCCGTTGAGGTCGACTTCGCCGAGCAGGCAGCCTTCGAAGGTGCCGCTGCCCAGCAGTCCTTCGGACAGGATGGGTTGGTTCAGGCCCAGTTTGCCCCGGGCCTCGAACATGGCCATCATCGCGCTGGTGCCGGTGCCGCCGGGAGAGCGGTCGAGCTGGCCGGCGCTGAACACGTGGACGTTCTTGTAGAACGCGCCTTCGATGGTCGCCGGGTGCCAGAACGTGATGAAGTTGAGGTCGTTGATGTGGGCTTCGGTGGGGTGCTGGATCTTCAGCTGCCGGTTGATCTGGTCGCGCGCCAGCAGGCCCAGGCGCGACAGTTCGCTGCCGTTGTCCGGGCTGATGCGCAGGTCGCAACCGGTCAGGTCGATGATGCCGAAGTAATTGCCGCCCCAGACCAGGTCGGCCTTGAGGTCGCCATAGCCGGGAAGGTGGATCGGGATGTCCTGGGCGGCGACGTAGGCCGGCACGTTTTCGAAACGGGTCCAGAGCACGTTGTCGCCTTCCGAAGCCACTTCGGCCACCACCAGGCCGGCGGTGGTTTCAAAACGTATTTTCGTGATGCCATCGGCGCCGCGCGGCACCAGGCCCAGGGCGACCATCGCCATGCTCACGGCGATGGTGCCGTGGCCGCACATGTGCGAATACACGCTGCCGTCCATGTAGATCAGCCCGGCGTCGAACTCGCTGCTGGAAGGCGGCGTGAGGAACACCCCGAACATGTCCTTGTGGCCGCGCGGTTCCTGCATCAGTGCCTTGCGCAGCCAGTCATAGTTCTGCTCGAGAAAGGCGCGCTTGGCCAGGATGCTCGAACCGGCGGGGTAGGGAATGCCGCTGTGGACGATGCACAGTGGTTCGCCTTCGGTATGGGTATAGATGACATCGAACGTGTCTTGCATGCGCATGACTGAACTCCTGGCTTACGGGATGTATGAGGGGGGTTATTTGCGTTCTGATAAAAGGTCGAGACCGATGCACAGATCCAGCACGATCACGGCGAGTACGACGACGATGATGGTGGCGCCGGAAGCGGCGGCGATGGTCGGGTCGACGGTGTACTGCACGTAGTTGAAGAGCTTCACCGGGATGGTGTTCAGGTCCGGCGTGGTGTTGAAAATCGACAGCTCGACGTTGATCCATGACGAGATGAAGGCAAAGATCGACCCGGTGACGATCCCCGGCCGGATCTGCGGCAGCACCACCAGAAAGAAGGTGGCCCAGGGGGTACCGCCCAGATCGCTCGAGGCTTCTTCCAGGGCGCGCTGCTCGGGCGTCAGCATCGACAGCACCGAGCGCAGCACGAACGGCGAGATGATGATGGTGTGACCGATCAACAACGCCAGGAAGCTGCGGGTCAAGCCGAAGTAACCGCCAAACTGCAAGAGCGCCGCCCCCAGCACAATGTGCGGAAACACCAGCGGTGAAGTCAGGGCGGCGAGGATCGTGGCTTTGCCGCGAAAATCGTAGCGGGCCATCGCCAGGGCGGCCGGTACGCTGAGCAGCACCGCGACCAGGGTGGCGACCAGGGCGAGGACGGTGCTGGTGGCAAAGGACGCCACATAGCTTGGGTCGCTGAGCATCTTGGCGTACCAGTCCAGCGTCCAGCCCTGTGGCGGGAAGGCCAGGAATGACGTGGCGGTGACGGAGACGCCGAGGATGACCACCAGTGGCAGCAGCATGTAGCCCAGCACGGCCCAGGCCACCAGCCTGACCAGTATTTTAGTGATCATGGGTTGCTCCCCCGAATACTGCCCACACGCCCGGCCAGCCCGACCATGACCAGGGTAAAGATCAGCAGCACCACGCTCAGCGCGCCGCCGTAGTTGAAGTCGAAGACCGAACTGTATTGCTGGAAAATCAGCATCGACAGCACCGAGATCCGGCCGCCGGACAGCAGGGCCGGCGTGACGTAGGCGCTCGCCGCCAGGGTGAAGACCATGATCGAGCCGGAGATGATGCCGGGCATGGTCAGCGGCAGCACCACATGGAAAAAGGTCGCGCGGGGGCTGGCGCCAAGATCCTCGGAGGCTTGTTCGAAGGCCGGGTCGACCTGGGCCAGGGCATTGCCGGCCGCGAGCACAATGAACGGCAGCAGGATGTACACCATGCCGATCAGGATGCCGAGTTCGGTGCCCAGGAAACGCACCGGCGTATCGATCAGGCCGGTTTCCATAAGGCTCTGGTTGACCAGACCCTTGCGCCCCAGCAGCACCATCCAGCCGAACGAACGCACGATGTTGCTGGTGAACATCGGCACCACCAGCAGAATCACGCAGGCTCGGCGCCAGGCCCGCCATTTCACGACGCGCACCAGATACCAGGCCAGCGGATAACCCAGCAGCAACGAGATCAGGGTGGTCAGCGCGGCGATGCGGAAGGTCACCAGAATCACGTCCCAGTGGTACTGGTCGCCCAGCACCCTGACGTAGTGCTCCAGGGTGAACGCCTGATCGGCGCCCTTGGTCAGGCTGGCGAAGATCACCACGGCGAACGGCGCGAGGAAGAATGCCGTGAAAAAGGCCAGGGCGCCGAACAGCATCAACGACGGGGCGAGCACCGGGCGTTTCATACCGGTTCCCCGATCAGATGCAGGTGCGCGGGATTGAAGCCCAGGCGCACCGCGCTGCCGGTGACCAGGTCCGCCCGGGGGAAACCCATGGTGCGCGCCACGATCGATTGCCCGTCGATCAGCGAATGCACCAGGGTATGGCTGCCCACGGTGACGATGTCGGTCACTGTGCCCTTGAGTTCACAGCAACTGGCGCTCGCCGGACTCGAGGCATCCAGCACCTGCAGGTGTTCGGGGCGCAGCACTGCCACGCCGTGGGGCAGGAGATCTTTTGCGCCGCTCGAAATCGGGGTATGCGCGATGCCCAGGCGAATTTCACCGCTCTCGCTGGCCTGATAGCCGATCAGGTTGGCCTCGCCGATGAAGTCGGCAACGAAACGCGAAGCCGGGGCGCTGTAGATCTCGCTGCTGGCGCCCACCTGTTCAATACGACCGGCATTCATCACCACGATACGGTCGGCGATGGTCATCGCTTCTTCCTGGTCGTGGGTGACGAAAATGAAGGCGATGCCGAGCTTGGCCTGCAGGTGCTTGAGCTCCAGCTGCATGCGCTTGCGCAGTTTCATGTCCAGGGCCGAGAGCGGCTCGTCGAGCAACAACAGTTTCGGTTGATTGACGATGGCGCGAGCCAGGGCCACGCGCTGCTGCTGTCCGCCGGACAACGCGCGGGGAAAGCGATCCTCCAGGGCTTCCAGGCCGACCATCGCCAGGGCTTCGCGCGCCTTGATCCGGGCCTCGGCGCGATTGACCCCCTGGCGCCGCGGTCCGTAGGCGACGTTTTCCAGGACGGTCATATGCGGGAACAGCGCGTAGTTCTGGAACACGGTATTCAGAGGCCGACGGTACGGGGGCAAACGACTCACATCCTGGCCATCGATCGCGATGCGGCCGGAGTCGGGTTGCATGAAACCGGCGATCGAGCGCAGCAAGGTGGTCTTGCCACAACCGCTGGGGCCGAGCAGCACGATGAATTCGCCCTGCTCGATGTCCAGGTGGATGTTGTCCAGCGCCTGGAACGGCCCGAAGCTTTTACAGACGCTGTCGATGCTCAACAAAACTGACATTGCAGACCTCTTGAGCTAGTTTTTGGCGGTGACTTTGCGGTTCCAGTCGTTGGTGACAGCGGCGCGCTGGGCGTTGATCTGGCTCCAGTCGAACAAACGCAGGTTGTCGATCGAACCGCCCACGCCCCAGGGCAGCTTGCGGGCCACGTCATCGGTGACCACGACATCTTTCACCGCCGGGCCCAGGTACAGCTTGCCGGCCAGGCAGGCCGCCGCTTCCCTGGTCAGCGCGGTATTGATGAACTGCTCGCCGGCCTTGCTGTTCTTTGCCCCCTTGATCAGGTGCAAGCGCGCGTCGGTGGCCCAGGCACCTTCCTTGGGAATGGTGAAGCCGATCGGCGCACCCTTGTCGATCAAGTCCCAGGCACCGACGTTGAAATGCGCGCCGATGATCGCTTCGCCACTCTGAAAGGCGTTGGTGGCGGCGCCCGAGCTGTCGAAGAACAGCGCGGTGTCCAGCGCGCCCAGCTTGGTGTAGAGCGGCGCCAGGTCGGCCCGGTCGATACCCCAGACATCGGCCATGAAAAACACGAAGGGCACCCCGGAGGAGTTGGCGGGCGAGGGCAGGGCAATGGCGCCGGCGTACTCCGGTTTCCACAGGTCTTTCCAGCTGGTGGGCGCTTCCTTGATTTCCTTGGTGTTGTAGGTCAGCCCAAGGGAATAAAAACCGCTGCTGACGGCGAAGGTGTGGCCGGCATCGGTGTAGACCGCTTTTTCCTGCACGTTCTTCAGGTTGGGAATGGCCGCCGGATCGAGATCGGCGACGACTCCGGCGGCATAGGCCAATTCACTGATGCCACCGTCCATCCAGGCCACATCGATCGTCGGGCTGGATTTCTGTTGCTGGAGTTTGGCCAGGGTGGTGGTCGAGGTGCCGACCTCCGCGGCGACGGCGATCCCGGTCGCTTGCGTGAAAGGTTCTGCAACACATTTGAGGAAGGCCTCACCCCAGTTGCCGCCATACAACGCAACGGTCAGCTTTTGCTGTTCGGCCATGACGGCCGATGAGGAGATGCAGCCGGTAACTAAAAGAGCAGCGGTGATTTGCTTACCTGTCTTCAGTTTCATCGTGAGTCCTCTTGGGGCGTTGTTGGACTGTACCCCTTGCCTGAATATTGCTCGTATCCGTGATGCGAGCGCTTGCACTGCGGGGTCTTAAAGTTGAATAGTTAGGTCATGCCAAAAATGACTCAGCTCAATCGAGAAAGCCTGCAACCTGACTCCCCCGATCCCGGGGCAGGCAGTCGTCCGCAGCTGTCGGTGGGCCTGGTCCTGCTGGATCAATTCACACTGGCGGCGTTTTCCGGCTTTGTCGATGTGTTGCGCTTGTCCGCCGATCTCGGCGGCGGCAGCCGGCAGATCCATACGGCGTGGCGGGTGATGAGTGTGGACGGCTTGCCGCGAACCTCCAGTGCCGGGATCACGCTGGAGGTGTCCGGGGGCCTGGCGCAGGACCTCGAAGCCTTCGATTACGTGGCGATCTGCGGTGGCAACGATTACCTCAATACCCATCTGCCCAACCCCTTGCGCGACTGGCTGCAACGCGCGGCGAAGAGTCGAACGCGGTTGCTGGGCATCTGCACCGGCACCTTTGCCCTGGCGCAGGCGGGCGTGGTCGGCAGTCGTTCGGTGTGCGTGCACTGGAACGTGCTGGATGCGTTTCGCGCTCGTTTCCCCAAGACCCCGGCGGCGGTGGACCACCTGTTCATCGACGAGGGCGACCTGATCACCTGTGCCGGCTCGACCGCGGCCATCGACCTGGGGCTGTACCTGGTGGCCCGGCATTGCGGTCGGGAAAAGGCCCAGCAGGCGGTGCGGCACATGATGCTGCAGGGCATTCGCCCGGGGCGGCAGCCCCAGGCGCACTTCTACGCCAACCTGGCGGACATCAAGGATGAACGCGTGCGCCAGGCCGCGCACTATATCGAGCAGCGCATGGACAGCCTGCCGACCCTGGATGCCATCGCGCGTTATGTAGGGCTTGGGCGGCGTCAACTGACACGGGCGTTCCAGCAGTCGCTGGGGCTGTCGCCCATGGAGTTCCAGCGCTCGCTGCGGGTCGAGTACGGCGGCTGGCTGCTGGTGAACAGCCACAGCAGCATCACCCAGATCGCCATGGACTGTGGCTTCTCCGACGGCGCGCATTTCTCCCGGGAATTTCGCGCGCGTTTTGGCGTATGCCCGCGACAGTATCAGCGCCAGGAGCGGTCAGGCTGATGGCGTTGCACGGCTGAGTCGTCCGGCTCGGTCTTCCCTTTTATTCAACCGGCCCTGATCCCGCGTGGCGAGATCAGATACGGCGGCGGCGCGATCAGGTAACCGATTTGGCGGACAAGGCGGGTAAGGTGGCGCATCTTTTCAGGCGCGGTGGGCACATCGCGATGACCGATTGAAAAGAGCAGTAGCGTTGAGGAGTGCCGCTTCCAGGAGGGGCTACAGGAAGGAATGATGATCGCCTGACCCTCAGTCAGTACGCTTAAATGTCGATCACCAGAGAATACAAAACCAATGATCAGCCCGAACTCCCAGGATTCGAATGGCCAATTGGCGCAGGGCTTCAAGCCGCGTCACGTCACAATGCTGTCTATCGCAGGAATCATCGGCGCAGGATTATTCGTCGGCTCCGGACATGCCATCGCTGCGGCTGGCCCGGCCGTCATGCTGGCGTATCTGTTCTCCGGCCTGCTGGTCGTGCTGGTCATGCGCATGTTGGGTGAAATGGCGGTTGCCAACCCGGACACCGGGTCTTTCTCCACCTATGCCGACCAGGCCATCGGACGCTGGGCCGGCTTCACCATTGGCTGGCTCTACTGGTGGTTCTGGGTGCTGGTGATACCGATCGAAGCGCTGGCCGCCGGCCATGTATTGAACCAATGGTTTCCCCAGATCGATGCCTGGCTGTTCGCCCTGGTGTCGATCATTGCGTTGGTGATCACCAATCTGTTCAGTGTCTCCAAGTACGGCGAATTCGAATTCTGGTTCGCCATGGCCAAGGTGGTGGCGATCATCGGTTTCATCGGCGTGGGTTTTGCCGTGCTGATGGGCTGGGTTCCCGATCGGGAAGTCAGCGGGTTGAGCGGACTGATGGCCACCCATGGCGGGTTTGCCCCCAACGGCTTGTCGGCGGTAGTCGGCGCTTTCATCACCATCATGTTCAGCTTCATCGGGACGGAAGCGGTCACCATCGCCGCCGCCGAATCCGACAACCCGTCGCAGAACATTGCCAAAGCCACCCGCTCGGTGATTTGGCGCATCGGCGTGTTCTACCTGTTGTCGATTTTCGTGGTCATCTCCGTGGTGCCCTGGAACGATCCGCTGCTGGCCCAGGTAGGCTCCTACCAGCGGGCACTGGAAATCATGAACATACCCAACGCCAAGTTCATGGTGGACGTGGTGGTGCTGATCGCCGTGGCCAGTTGCATGAACTCCTCGATCTACATCGCCTCGCGCATGCTGTACTCGCTTGGCCGTCGGGGCGATGCGCCGAAGGCGATGAAGGCGACCTCCTCCGAAGGCGTGCCGCGGGGAGCAGTGATCGCCAGCACCGTGCTGGGCGCGGCAATCACCGTATGGAGCTACTTCATGCCCGCCGGGCTGTTTGAGTTCCTGCTGGCCAGTTCCGGCGCGATTGCCTTGGTGGTGTACCTGGCCATTGCGGTGTCGCAGCTGCGTATGCGCCGGATGCTACAGCGGCAGAATGTCGAACTGGCCTTTCGTATGTGGCTGTTCCCCTGGCTCACTTGGTTGGTGATCGTGTTCATTTGCGCAGCGTTGGTGGTGATGATGATCGCCCCGGAGCACCGTACCGAGGTGAGTACGACCATCGGCCTGGCGTTGCTGATTTCCTTCATCGGGCTGGTGACTTCGCGTGAGCAGCCGCAGCCCGAGGAAGCCGCTTCCCTGGGTTAGGTCAGGCCTGTCGTCGGCTCCCCCGCTCAGCCAACACCGCGGGGGTATTCTGGATCTCTTAAGCTATCGATGGTCTCCAGGAAACCGGACCTCTACGCTCTCTCGGGTCTGCCAGGATTTCCTGTGAGGTTTCAGGCGCTGGTCGGGAGGACGAATCGATGGACGACTATTACGACCTGGGTACCTACAGCCGCGCGGTGACGACCGGTTCGCCCCAGGCCCAACGCTGGTTCGATCGTGGATTGCTATGGAGCTACGGCTACAACCACGATGAAGCCATCCGTTGTTTTCGCAAGGCGATCGAACACGATCGCGATTGCGCAATGGCCTACTGGGGCATCGCCTACGCCTCGGGCCCCAACTACAACAAGCGCTGGGATGCCTTCATCGAGCAGGAGCTGAAGGAGGCCGTAGCCCAGGCCCGGCTGGCGACACAAGCCGCGCTGGCACATATCGACAGTGCATCACCGGTGGAGCAGGGGCTGATCCGGGCACTGGAGCAACGCTACCAGGCCAACCAGGCGACGAGCTTCGAGCAACTCTTCAGCTGGAACGATGCCTATGCGGCGTCCATGCGCGATGTCTATCGGTCCTTTGCCGATGATCCGGACGTCGCTGCGCTGTTTGCCGAAGCCTTGATCGACCGCACACCCTGGTTGTTGTGGGACCTGCGCACCGGGCAACCGGCAGCGGGCGCCGACACCCTCGAGGCGGTGGCCGTGCTGGAACAGGCGCTGCAGCGAATGGAACGACACGGCGCTGCACCGCACCCGGGCGTGCTGCACATGTACGTCCACACCATGGAAATGTCGCCGCACCCGGAGCGGGCATTACGCGCCGCCGACGTCCTGCGTGACCTGGTGCCGGACGCCGGACATTTGCGCCATATGCCGTCGCACATCGACGTGCTCTGTGGCGATTACCGCGGCGCCATGATCACCAACAGCCGGGCGATCCAGGCCGACAACAAATACCTGGAACAGGAAGGCCCGCTCAACTTCTATACCCTCTACCGCTGCCATAACTACCACTTCAAACTCTACTCGGCGATGTTCCTCGGCCAGTATCAACCGGCCCTGGAAGCCGCCGATCAACTGCAGGCGACCATCCGCGAAGAACTGCTGCGCGTGGAACAACCGCCCATGGCCGACTGGCTGGAAGGCTTCGTATCGATGAAGGTTCACGTGCAGATACGCTTCGGCAAATGGCAGGACATCCTCGCCACCCCGCCGCCTAACGACCAGGCGCTGTACTGCGTGACCACGGCCATGCTGCATTACGCCAGGGGCGTGGCGCACGCCGCCTGTGGGCATGTCGCCGCGGCGGAAACCGAACGGCAATTGTTCCTCGACGCCCTGACCCGGGTACCGGCCACCCGCTACATCTTCAACAACACTTGCCTCGATATCCTGGCGGTGGCCGGCGCCATGCTCAGAGGGGAAATCGAGTACCGCAAAGGCAATTACGACAGCGCTTTTACCCACTTGCGCCAGGCGCGGTCACTGGATGACAACCTGCCCTACGACGAGCCGTGGGGCTGGATGCAACCGGTCCGGCATGCGCTGGGCGCGCTGCTGCTGGAACAGGGCAGGGTGGAAGAAGCCTTGCAGGCCTACCGCGCCGATCTCGGGCTGGACAACACCCTCAGCCGGGCGTCCTGGCACCTGGATAATGTGTGGAGCCTGCATGGCTACGTGGAATGCCTGAAACAGCTGGGCCGGGATGACGAAGCGGCGGCGGTACAGACCCGGCTCGACCTGGCGATGGCCCGGGCTGATGTGCCGATTACGGCATCGTGTTTCTGTCGGGTTGGGGAGCGTTGTTGCAACTGATGCCCGGAACCGGCAGGTCTACGCAAACCCTGTAGGAGCCCGGCTTGCCGGCGAAGGCTGCCTCAAGCCTTGCACCGCCCATGAAGACGCCTTCGCCGGCAAGCCGGGCTCCTACAGGGTTTGGCGTTTCTCATAAATCCGGTGGTACGCAGGTCATACAGGGCGGCGATCAGGCTTCACTGATCTTGTTGACACTGGTGAGCTGCCCATTCCAGACCATCTCGTAATGCGCCGTTTGAATCACCGATAACACCGGTCGTGGCGTCATCAGCGCCCAGCAATGACTGCCCTGCAGGCGCACGGAGTTGTAGCGAATGCCGGGACAGCCGGCCTCCTTGACGGACTTCCCCAGACGACGGGAATCGGTGTAATCGTCAGGGGCATAGACAGGATCGGTCATCGGGATGGCCGCGGCATCCTTCATCCCCACGTCGACAAAGGAACAGGACAACCCACGAAAAACAAACCGCTCGTAGTTGAGGCTCGGCACATTCGACCAATACAGACTTTGGTGATGCCGGACTTCAGCCAGCGCCGTTTCCATGGAGTCCGCCAGGTACAGCACGCCAAAACTGCCATCGCTGAACCGCGAGCCCGCCGGGTTGACGTGGGTAAAAGGCGCGGTCGCGTAGGAGCAGCCAGGTATGCCGAAGGGGATCTCTGCCCGTGGAATCAACTCAAGGTGACCCACTTCATTTTTCAGCCTGGGATTGGTCAGCGCCTGGATCTGATACAGCACCTCAAACTCGTCCGCATCCGCGACATCGTCAAACAACGCGATAGGCGGAAACTTCGAATTGACCAGTCGGTAAGCCTGTAATTGCTCGCCGGCAAGCGCTGCCAGTTCGCCCAGCCTCACCATTGCGCACCCCGCAGCACGTCAATGCGCCGAAAGGTTTCATACAGGGAAATCATATCGCCCTGGGACATGATCTCGAGCGGGCTGCGCCCATTGAAAAACTCGTTGTCGTTGGCCATCGATGGAAAACCATAGACATTTTCCGGGTTATCGAAGACCAGGCGCAGCGCGGCGTGGATGTTGAGCACAAAACTGATGCGCTGCATCTGGTCCGAGTCCAGCGTCACGGCCCAGTCGGGATCGCGCTGCCGGGCGCGGGTGTAGGTGCTGCGGGAAATGCGCAGGATGCGGCAGGCCTGATCGCCGGACGCGGCCCACTTTTCGAGAATGCCAACCGCCGCACGCAAACCCGTCACGCACTGGTGCTTGGTGAATGCCTGTTCCTGGAGAGCGAGGGCCATATCTGATTGCTCCTGAGTAATCTATAGAATCAAATATAGTTTTATTGAGTCTGTAGAGCAAATGGTCTCGACCAATGGACAGCGTGCACTCCAGTCGCGGACGGCGCCAAACGGGATCGAATGGTCGGTGATATGCTACTGAGCGTCTATATCTCGCAACGAGATCGCCCATGGATCGCCTGTCTACGTTGTTCTCGCAGTTCGGCGTGCGCGCAAATCTGTTTTACAACGGCAAGCTTTGCGGCATGGCGTCATACGACGGTGCTGACCAGCGCGGCCATATTCACTTGCTCCAGGCAGGTACCGTCACGCTGCTGGGGCCTGATCGAAAGGACCTTTTGCTGACTCGACCCAGCCTGATTTTCCTGCCACGTCCAAGCCGGCATCAACTGTTCGCCGGCGAGCCGGAAGGGGCCCAGCTGTTGTGTGCGGCCATGCAGTTCGAGGGGGGCGTCGATAACCCGTTGTCGGCGTCGTTACCCGATATCCTGGTGTTGTCCCTGGATGAGCTGCCGCTGCTGGCCGAGACACTGAAATGGATGTTCGATGAGGCGGCAGGCGGACATTGTGGTCGGGAGGCAGCGCTGGATCGCTTGTTCGAGCTGCTGATCATATTGTTGTTTCGGCACCTGCTCGACCATCGGCAGTTACGCACCGGGATGATGGCTGGACTGGCCGATGGGCGGCTGGCGCGCTCGCTAGTGCAGATGCACAACGCACCTCAGCATGCCTGGTCGGTGGCGGAACTGGCGAGCGCGTCGAACATGTCGCGCGCGGCCTATGCCGTGCATTTCCGGGCGGTCATCGGGCAGACGCCGGCAGATTATCTGTTGAGCTGGCGGATCAGCCTGGCGCAAAAGCGCCTGCGTGAAGGTCGACCGATTACGCTCATCGCCGCCGAGGTCGGTTATGAAAGTCCCTCGGCGCTGGCACGCGCGTTTCGGCGCAAGACGGGGTGCAGTCCACGGGGCTGGATGAAAGAATCGGCAGGACAAGGAGATGGGGCAACGGCCTGAAAGCAATGAATCGCTTCAGGCCGTTCCAAGAGAAAAGTCATCGGTTCAACGGTTTTCCAGCGCAGTCAGGGAATGGCCGGCGACGAAGATGGAAGCGGCAAGCAACCCGATGTCTTTGAGCAGAAACTGACCCGGTGCAACGGTAATGGCCGGGAAGCCGAGACCGGGCTCGATCACGCCGGGTGTCGAGAACATAAAGCTCAAGGTGGTGAAGAACAATCCCGCAGACAACACGCCACCGATCAACGACAGCTTGGGTGACAGCAGCCACCCGGCAATCAACACACCGATCGAGACCTCCAGGACGCCGAGCAGACTGGAAAAGGTATCGACACTGAAAATCTCATAAACCCAACCCAGGAACGGACTGTTGCTCACCAGCGGCACCAGCCCCTGAGCTTCATAGTGCGTGAACTTCATGCCGCCGAACCAGAAGTAGATGACGGCGAGTGCAAAGAACACACCATAGGTTCCAAGCGCCGTGGTTCTGGCCCCCAGCGATAATTTTTTTGAGGTGTCGATGATTCTGTCGTTCTCGATATTCAGCGTAGTCATGATCAAGGCTTCCAA
Source organism: Pseudomonas silesiensis (assembly GCF_001661075.1). NCBI lineage: Bacteria > Pseudomonadati > Pseudomonadota > Gammaproteobacteria > Pseudomonadales > Pseudomonadaceae > Pseudomonas > Pseudomonas silesiensis. Next base: position 4,024,765 of record NZ_CP014870.1, on the reverse strand, counting down.
TAGTGTGATGACTCGAAACCCGGCGCGGTTTGCGTTGGGCGTGGCGACATTGTTGTCTTTGCTGGCACGCGCTTGGGTCCTGAACGTATTGAGAACTGTGCAGATCGTCTTGACCCAGCGCCGGTGTTGAACGAGGAGGGCGATTTCGTCGCCTCGGTGGACGAGGCGGGTGCGCTAAGGCTGTCGTGAGGAAGGGTGTTCATTCAAACAAGCTGCCGTGAGGCGCTCTGCAAGAAAGGCGATGAACACCCGGGTTTTGGCCGGAACATAGTCGCCAGCCGCCCTGAGCGCGTAAATGGCAGAAGTGGAGGGGGATGAAAACGCTTGCAATAGCGGTATCAGTCGCCCGGCCTGCACATCCTCGTTCACCATGTACCTGGGCAAGCGAGCGATGCCCGTACCCGCCAGGCATAGCGTGCGAATAGCGTCGAGACTGTTGCAGGTAAAACCGCCCTCGATCGGGATCGTCCTGCTGGTGGACGTACGAAATTCCCAATCGTTGAAACGGCTTTCAAAATTGAGTTTCAGGCAGGGATGGTCAGCGAGTTCGCCCGGTTCGGCAGGTACTCCATGCGCCTCGAGATAAGCCGGCGAGGCGCACACCAGGCGCTCGTTGGCACTGAGTTTATGAGCGACCAGGCTTGGATCGGACAACGCGCCGCTTCTGATCGCCACATCAATACGCTCATGCCGGATATCGACAATGGCGTCGGTCAGGGTCAGATCTATCTTCAGGTCAGGATAGAGCCGCATAAAGACTTTGCGACCTGCACGTCCGAGCTGGCTTTCTCTGGCTGAACAGCCCAAAGCTGATGCTGACTTTCTGGAAGAACGGCCGAACGTTATCAGTGATGAAGGCAGGTTTAACCTTTGAACGCTGGTCACGAACAATGTGCGCGAATTCAGCCGCGTTGAAGGACTGGTTTTCGAAGACTGGGTTCACTGAGGTTCAATTCATGAACCTTTCGAATCGCCCGGCGATTTTGCATCTGGCGCATCCCTGCGCCAGACGACGGGCTTCAGCGCTTGATCAAGGAAATCTTGGTGCCTTCGATGCTGACCCCGGCCATCAACCCCTGCTGGCCGAAAATGAACGCGTAGGCATCGTCCTTCAACGTCGAGCTGGACAGGTTCTTGGCCACCCCTTCATCCACTACCACCACAGTCGGTCCTACGCCGACTTCCCAACCCTTGGATTCGCGGACATAGTTCACGGCCTTATCGGTCATCAGGAACAGCGCATAGCCATACGACTGGGCGCCTGCCTGCAGCCCCCATGACCCGGTGACGGAGTTGTAATAAGCCTCTACTTTATTGCCCTTTATCAACGTGCCTTCACCATAGCTGCCGCCGAACACGAGGCCGGCCTTGATGATTTTCGGAAAGATCAGTATCGCCTTGGCGTTTTTCGAAATGGTTTCGGCAAAGGGCGTGGTCTTGTACAGCGTTTGCAATGCTTGCCGGGAGTCGGCATCCAGATCCTCGGCGGTTGCCGCGCCTGCAGTGTTCAGCAAGCTCGCCGAGGCCAGTGAGGCTGTCGCGAGGACGATCGATAGGAAGAAGCGCATTGACTGAGTCATTTTCGTACTCCGAACGGGAGCATTGGACGTGAGCAGCAGTCAGCGCCTGCCCTTCGGCAGAATCCGAGCCTGCTGAAAATGATCCGGCGCACCCTGAAATGTGTGAACCCCTGGCTTCGCCTTTGAATGAAGCAGGCCAGCGGCCTTTGATCATTGGCGACGTCATCACAGGCTTTGACCTCTGCGCAGCAGCCGGGTTCGTCAGGCGCGTCATGGGAAACGACACAAACCCCCATCAATATGCGTTTTTCTGGCCGATATCGCCGAATTGGGTAGCGAACAGGCTGTTGATTCTTGACGACGCCGAAGTCCTGCCTCACTCGAACCGAGCAATCAGCCAGTCCTTCAAGCGCCCACACGCCGGATCCTCTGCCTTCTTCTCATTGATCATCAAGTACTGAACCGCCTCCCTGAGCGTCAGTTCCTCCGTCACCGGCCGAACCAGGCGCCCCTGCTGTACCAGATGCCTCACCAGATGATCCCAACCCAAAGCGAGGCCCTGATCATCCAGCGCCATTTGCACCAGCAGGCTGTAGTCGTTGCTGCTGAAGTAGTGCGGGCTTTCCGAGGCCGGGATCTGCAGGTCATGGGAGTGGAAGGCGAACCACACATTCCAGTCGACCTGCTCCGACAGCTGGGAGCGGCCATACGGGTTCAGGTCCAGCAGCACGCTGTTGCGCATGCCCTCCAGGGTGCTCAGTTCTGGATGCGCCTCCAGATACTTGGGCGTGCACACGGGATAGACAACTTCATTGAACAAGGGAATTCGCAGATAGCCGGGGCGCAGGTCACTCGTCTGGGTAACGAAGATATCCGGATTTATCCCCGGCTCCATGGCTAGAAAATGCTGAGTGGTGATGACATTCAGGTCGACATCGGGATTGGCGCTGAAGAAGTCTTTCAGTCGGTGGGATAGCCAGAGCGTCGAAAAGGCGGGTGAGCAGCAAAGGGTCAGGGTGCGCTTGTCGCTTTTCTCCCGACGGATTCTTTCGGTCGCTTGAAAGATGTTGAGCAGCGAGAGCTGTGCAGCATCGAACAGCGCGGTGCCCGAAGCTGTCAGCCTGACTTCCCGCCCGGTACGGATGAACAACTCTGTATCCAGATAGAGTTCAAGCTCGCGAATCTGCCGGCTGATCGCCGCCTGGGTAACGCACAGCGCCTCGGCGGCTCGGGTAAAGTTGCGATACTTGGCGGCAGCCACGAAGGATCTCATGGCCTTGAAGGACGGCATCGAGAGCAGGGCCTGATCAGGCTGGGGGCTTTTAGCCATAACAAAAACTACCTGTTTTCGCGAAAAAAAAGTCGGTTCTGCCGATCGGGCTCCGAGTCCACACTTTACCGTACGTTGGACTGCGGACCACGGGTCAGACAAAGGTCTGCGCAGATGGCGTTCAATAACCCCAGCTTACCCTGTATCCAGCTTCAGAGCGGCCAGCGTACGGTTAATCGAACCGGTGCGCGAACACAAAAACAAGGAGACGAGATGCCGTACCGAACCGGAAGGGAAGCGTTCATGCAAGGCGTCCGGGCGCTGATTCCATTGGTTCCCGGGGTCGTTCCGTTCGGCTTGCTGACGGGGGTCATGGCGATCAACATGGGCCTGTCACCCGGCACAACCATGGGCATGACGCTGTTGTTCTACTCGGGATCCGCGCAGATGGTCGCACTGCAACTGCTCCATACGGGCGTTGTGCCGCTGGCGATCGTGATCACCGCACTAGTCATCAACTTGCGCTTCATCATGTACAGCGCGTCACTGGCCCCTTATCTCCACCACTTGTCCCGCCGCTGGACGTGGCCGCTGTCCTACATGCTGTCCGACCAGTCCTATGCGCTGTGCAGTCTCAAGCTTTCCTCGGGCGAGCTGGGACGATTCGCCCACCACTACTATGCCGGCACCGCCGTTGCAATGTGGCTGTCCTGGCAATTGTCGGTATTGGCGGGTATTTACCTGGGCGCCAGCATCCCGGAGACCTGGTCATTGAGCTTCGCCATACCGCTTTCGTTTCTCGCGCTGCTGGTTCCCGGCATTCGTAGTGCGGCGACCCTGGGCGCCGCCACGGTCGGCGGGCTGCTCGCCGTGGTGGCGGTCAATATGCCTTACAACCTCGGGCTGGTCACCGCGTCCATCGGTGGCGTGATGGCAGGGCTGTTGATCGAGAGTATTCGCAAGCGCCCACTGAGCACTGCGCTGACCCCGGACGTCGAGAGGGAAACACAATGAGTGATTTAGCCTTGTGGGGACTGTTCCTGGCGGTCGGCGTGGGCACCTTCGCCATGCGTCTGTCCTTTGTCGAACTGTATGGCCGGTTGCGCATCCCGTCGGTGCTGAGCCGGGCTTTGCTTTACGTACCGGCGAGTGTGCTGGCGGCGCTTGTGTTGCCCGCTGTGGTGTACCCGAACGGGCAGGGGGCGTTCGTGTTGAATAATCCCCAGATACCGGCCGCTATTATTGCGGCGTGGGTGGCTTGGCAGACGCGGAATACGGTTTTGACGTTGGTGGTTGGGATGGGGGCGTTGTGGTTGTTCAGGTTTATAGGTCTGTGAGGCGCCTATGTGCCGGCGATACGACCTGAACCGCGACGTTCAGGAAAGGCCCGTTGTACGGTATTCGCTTCCTTGATTGCCGGAGTGGATTGCGGAGGGATTGCAACGACAGCGTCACACCCCTCACAAACCCCAACCAAAATTTGCTTTGCTTCGCCTGGACGGTCACTGAACGGGACGCTACGGCGGATATAAGTGGTAGTGACAACTCGCTGGCAATGCTCACAGAGAGCCTTGCCGCGATCACCTTCGAAAAGAAGTTTCATGGGGGGGCTGTGTGGACTATTGAAACCGTCGATGTAAATCCGGAAAAATATCTTGCGCAAACCAAGCAGGCAGACCTGGTGTGACCATCCGGGATTTAGGCGTTTGACTTTCCACCAAACCCACTTTGATCAGCTGCGAAAGTTCATCGATTGCCAAGCGCGAGGAGAGGCCGGTGAAGGCCTTTATTTCGTTGCGCGGCAGGCTTCCTTGGGTGATGAGGGCAATGATTGCTGGCGCACTTTCCGGGCGAATGCCTTGTTGCTGAAGTTTCTCGTTGTAGCGAAATGCGCGTATCACACGCTCACGAAGCTGGGACGGATTCACGGCTGCGGTCATGTAATCGACCTGATCGTGACAAACCTGCAGCATAAATTCGATGAATTCGAAATACCGTCGCTGAGACAGTTGGCCTCGTCCATCCAGATCGCCCTCTCTTCGGCGGTCCGCCATTGTCAAAGCGCTGTAGTAACTCTGATGCTGCCTTGCAAGGCCTCGTGACAATGACCAGAGCGTTGGCTTCAGCCCCAGACTCACTAATTGCAGATGAGTGACCAACCGAGCAACCCGGCCATTCCCGTCGGCAAAGGGGTGAACCCAGGCGAGGTGATGATGGTAGGCAAGCGCAGAAATAAGCTGACGGCGCGAGTCAGTCTGCCGGCCGAAGCCTGCCTGAAGGTGCTGAAGCATTCCGTCTACAGCTGAAGCGTCCGGTGCGTCATGATTACCCACGACAACGTTCTGACCCGTACCGGACCGCAGGATACCGGGCTGCATGATTGAGCCATCTGACAGCGTTCGTTCCGTCTCACTGGCTTCCCGAAAAAGCCGTTTGTGTGCTGTGCTCACGAGCTCGGGTGCAAACATGTCACCCCAGGCAAATGGCGCACGCTGACGCAACGCCCGTTCGAACAATGCTTGCACTGCCATCTGTTCAACCGCCAGGTTTTTAAGCTGTTTACGGTCTTTGACCGGTGCCGCTTGCGCTCTTTGCATATCGGCGGGCTCGGTGTATTGCCCTTCGATCAGGTTTGAGTAGTACGTATTGGTGATTTGCAGGAGACGGCCGAGGCGTGCAGCGGTTTCAGGCGGCAGGCGTCCGGCTAGAAACTGTGTCTTTCTGGGCAGTGCATCCGCGAGCGCAATGATTGATGGAGGCAATGATTCAGGGAGAATCGGGTCGAGCCAGGATTTGGATGTTATCAGGGACATACCGGTCTGTACCGTGCGAAAATTCTGCACATTTTATTTCACATTTTTACTTGGCGGACAAGCGCTAGTTTTCTGGCCTGTAGAGGTTTTTAAGATTTTATAAACGCAATTTTCTGCACATTTTATTTCACATTTTTTTTGGTGAAGTGGCTTCGGTCAATGGGGTCACGAAAGCGTCCTACAAACGCGTTTGCGCACAGATCGCAGCTGCAGAAACGGGCGCCCATTGAGGCGCCCGTTTTTACTTACTCCTTCGCCTGCACTCGCAAGCGTCGACCGATCACGTCCATCAAGTCACAGCCGTCGCGTAACGGAATGGCCAACAGCTGAGAAAAGTCCTTCAGCACTACGGTGTCGCAACCGATTTCGGCGCGGTAGGCGATGTTTTCCAGGACTTGCGTGACCGTACGGATGCGGTGGTCAGCCATGGCTTGCAGGACGTCGAGGGGGGCTTGGGTATCGATGAGCAGGGAGGCCGGGATCAGGTCGATTCCGGTGAGGGGGATGTATCGATTCATTTGAAGATCTCTGTTTGATTGGCTCAAGGCCGTCACTCAGTCGTCGCCAAACGATTGGGTGGCAGCTGTGCGCAGGTTGGCGAACCGGCACAGAGAACACCGGCAGACCCGAAGGTCTCCCGCGCACAGCCGCCATTACAGCGGCTTTGCGGGTGCGACGACCCCTGCAATGAAGCGTAGAGCCCTCGCATTCTCTGTGATCAGGTCGCCAAACCTGAATCGCCATTTTGGGCGACGGGGCGGACTATAAGCTTCATCGGAACGGCGGGCAAGGTTCGGGGTTCCGAGGTTAGTGTAGGAAACTTTTATAGTCGTCCTAGGACCGTTACGCCGCGTTGCGCAATGAATCGAGCCCGCTCTAAGGCATTCATTTCAATTTCTTCATCGCCGCTGACGCTATCCTCTAGAATCCTATCCCCCGCAGTCGAGCTGGACTTCCACCCAATGCAAACCCCGACCACCCAGCACCCCCTCTGGAAAACCTACCTCCTTTTCCTGGCCCCCATGGTCCTCTCCAACTTTCTCCAATCCATGTCGGGCACCATCAACAGCATCTACATCGGCCAGATGCTCGGCACCCAGGCCCTGGCTGCCGTATCGGGCATGTTCCCCATCGTGTTCTTCTTCATCGCCCTGGTGATCGGCCTCGGCGCGGGTGCCGGCGTGCTCATCGGTCAAGCCTGGGGCGCGCGTGAACCGCATCTGGTGAAGGCCATCGCCGCGACCACCTTGCTGTTGGGCGCGATGATCGGTTTGGTGGCAGCGGTGTTGGGCAGTGTGTTCGCGAGGCCAGCTTTGGAGGGGTTGGGCACGCCGGCCGACGTGCTGGATGACGCAGTGGCCTATGCCCACGTGATGATGTGGATCATGCCCTCGCTGTTGGTCTATGTGCTGTTTACCCAGTTGCTGCGCGGGGTGAGCGATACCGTGTCGCCGCTGATCGCGCTGGTGGTATCGACCTGCATCGGCCTGGCGCTGACGCCGGCGTTGATTCGCGGTTGGCTGGGGTTGCCGATGATGGGGATTCAGAGTGCGGCGTATGCGGGGTTGGTGGGCAACTTGTCGGCGATGGCCTGGCTGGCGTGGCGCTTGATCAGCAAGGGGCATCCGTTGGCGCCGGATCGGGAGATGTTTGCGGCAATGCGGATGGACCTGGTGATTCTCGGCAAGGTATTGCGCATCGGGCTGCCGACCGGGCTGCAGATGGTGGTGTTGTCGGTGTCGGAGCTGGTGATTCTCGCGCTGGTGAATCAGCACGGTTCCCAGGCGACGGCGGCCTATGGGGCGGTGACGCAGATCGTCAATTACGTGCAGTTTCCGGCGTTGTCGATTGCGATCACGGCGTCGATCCTGGGTGCACAGGCGATCGGGGCAGGGCGCATCGAGCGCATCGGGCCGATTCTGCGCACGGGGTTGTTGATCAACGTGTGCCTGACCGGTGGCTTGGTGGTGTTGGGTTATCTGCTGTCGCACTGGTTGCTGGGGTTGTTCCTCACGGATGACATCACGCGTGCGAAGGCCGAGCATCTGTTGCACATCATGCTCTGGAGCCTGTTGGTGTTCGGCTTCCAGGCGATCATCGGCGGCATCATGCGAGCCAGCGGTTCGGTGTTGGTGCCGATGGCGATTTCGATTTTCTGTGTGGTCGGGGTGCAGTTGCCGGTGGCGTATGCACTGGACGGGCACTTCGGATTGCAGGGCGTGTGGATGGCGTTTCCGGTGGCGTACCTGGGGATGCTGGTGTTGCAGACGGCGTATTACAAGATGGTCTGGCAGCATCAGAAAATCGAGCGGTTGGTGTAGGGGGCGGCATCCCGGGGAGAACGTCGGCGGATTCTGGCGCAGCTGTAGGCAATGCCTCATAGATTTGTAGGTTTCGTGAAGTAATTGTGACGATGCTTAAACAAGCTCCGACCAATCCGTTTGTTTTCCGATGCGCACGTCCCACAGCCGATTAAAACACGCTGAAATCACAGGAAATATCCGACGTATTTTTAGGGTTGGCTGTCGGAAGTGCGGCGGTTAGCGTGGTAGCTCTCATCATCATTCAGCAGAGAGTCACCATGCCCGACGACACACTCAAAACCCATGAGTCATCTGCGATCCAAAGCACCTCCCCGTACCTCTGTGGCGATCTGAAAAAATTTCACCAGGCCGCCGACCGGGCTCTCGATCATTACCTCAAGCCCGCCGCTCCCGCAGATGCCAATCCGCGCAAACCCGCGATGATTTTTATCGTCGCCCCTGAAGTCGACAACGAAACGCTACTGGCCCAGGTGTGCGAGTTGCTGGCTTCGGCCAATGCCATGGTCAGCGATCTGGCCGGGTTGATGGAGGGGACTCAGCGCAACACGATGCTGGCGGTTCAGCAGGTGATCATGCTGGGTGAACTGGCGGTGAATCGGGCGCTGGATAATGTGGGGCCTTCATGACCAGGGCCCAACCTTGTCAGGTCGGGCCTTTGGTTCCACGGTCACTGATCCTTTTCGCAGTTCACCATCCACGACACACCAAAGCGGTCGACCAGCATCCCGAAGCGCGCCGCCCAGAACGTGGTTTCCAGTGGCATTTGCACCTTGCCGTCTTCGGCCAGTGCCGAGAACACGCGCTCCGCCTCGGCAATGCTGTCGACATTCAGCGACACCGAGCATCCGGCCATTTCATCCGTGGGGCGATCCGGTGTGGTGTCCGAGCCCATGATCGCCTGATCGCCCACCGACAGGCGGGTGTGGATGATCAGGTTGTGCAGGTCCGCCGGGAAGTGTTCGCGCGCGGGGCTTTCACCGAAGGTCATCATCATGTCGATATGGCCTGGCAGGGCTTGGGCATAAAAGGTGAAGGCGGCTTTGCAGTCGCCATTGAAGATGAGGTAGGGATTGATTTTCATGTTTCAGCTCCCGGTCGTTGAGGGTACACATCGGTTGACCGTTTGCCTGGTCAGTGAATTCCGATGCGTTTCGACTCGGGTAGCAAAGCCCTAAAATGCAGCGGGCGGTTGGGTATTTTTAGATGTTTTTTCTATGGACGGGGCCAGGCTTATTGCCTCGGGCGCGCGTCGCGGCGCAAGCACGCGCTCGATGGCGCCGCGCACAAGGCTTTCCACCAATTCATCGCGCTCCGGTCCATCCAGCGGATGCTGCGCCAGCCAGCTGGGCGCGCTGTTGAGCAAGGCAGCAATCGCATGCCCGGCGGCCAGTCGGCCCTGTTCACTGAACCGCGACCGGCTACCGAGTATCAGCAGCAATTTGCGTTCGTACTGCTCACGCAGTTGCCGCACCCGTTGCTGTTGCTCTTCGTTCAGGCAGCCGCTGTCGCGCTCCACCAGGCGAAAATGCCAAGGCATCTCCTGGTGCAGGTTTACGTGCGCGCGGATCAGCGCCTGCAGTTTGTCGCGCTTGGCTGGCGCCTGTTGGGCGATGCGCCCCAGGGTGGCCAACAGCTCTTCGTAGAACTCTTCGATCAGATCCAGCAGCAAGTGCTGTTTGCTGGGGTAATGGTGATACAACGAACCCGGGGAGAGCCCCAGGCAAGTCGCGAGCTCACGCATGCCGACCTGGCCGAAACCCTTGCTGGCAAACAGCTCCAGGACTTTGTCCCGGTACTCGGCAAAACGTGAACAACGCTCAGGCATAGGCATGGAAGCCGCGCCCCGTTTTGCGTCCCAGGTAGCCGGCGGCGACCATTTCCTTGAGCAGTGGAGCAGGGCGGTATTTGCTGTCGTTGAAGCCCTCGTAGAAGGCTTCGAGAATCGCCAGTACGGTGTCCAGGCCGATCAGGTCCGCCAACGCCAGCGGGCCGATGGGCTGGTTGCAGCCCAGGCGCATGCCCGCGTCGATGTCTTCGGCACTGGCCAGGCCTTCCTGCAACACCAGGACCGCTTCGTTGATCATCGGCACCAGGATCCGGTTGACCACGAAGCCCGGACGGTTGCCGGCGGTGATCGCGGTCTTGCCCAGGGTGGTGGCCATGTCCAGTGCCAGGGCGTGGGTCGCGTCGCTGGTTTGCAGACCGCGGATCACTTCGATCAGGCCCATCACCGGCACCGGGTTGAAGAAGTGCAGGCCGATGAAACGTTCAGGCTGGCTGACGCTGGCGGCGAGTTGGGTAATGGACAGCGACGAGGTGTTGGAGGCGATCACGCAGTCGGAGCTGACCTGCGCGGCGATCTGTTGCAGCACGCGCAATTTCAGCTCGAGGTTTTCGGTCGCGGCTTCGATCACCAGTTGCACGTTCTGCAGGCTGCTGTAATCGGTGCTGGTGCGGATCCTGTCGAGGGTGGCGAGTTTTTGCTCCTGGGTCAGCGTATCCTTGGCGATTTGCCGATCAAGGTTTTTGCCAACTGTCGCAATGGCCTTTTGCAGAGCGCTGTCGGAAATGTCGATCAAGGTCACCTTGAAGCCGGCCAGGGCGCAGACTTGCGCAATGCCGTTGCCCATGGTGCCCGCGCCAATCACGCCAATGTCTTGCAGATTCATGTTTGTGTCCTTGCGCTCAAACCTTGCGATACCTTGGCCGCCGCAACGGCCGAAGGCGTACTATTGGCTACGAGTCTAGAGCTGGCAGGGCGGTTGTCCTATGCCGAAACTGTTCAACGCAACTGGTGTTTTTTGCCAGTCGGCCATGGGGAGAGAAGCGTTCAAATGCGGGAAAAAGACTCGGTGGCCGCCTACTTCATGCAGGCCATGGTCCAGGGGAAGGGGAACGATCCGCAACGCCTGGGGGCTGCGCTGGAGCAGGCGGGCATCGACCCGGTACTGATCGAGCAACCTACGGCACGGGTGCCGGCCAGTGCATTTGCCGCCCTCTGGCTGATCCAGATCCGCGAACTCGACGACGAATTCTTCGGCCTCGACTCCCATGGCATGTCCCCGGGCAGCTTCGCCCTGATCTGTCGGGCGCTGATTCAGGAGCCCGACCTGCACAAAGCCATGCGCCAGTGCCTGGCCAACTTTGCCCTGTTCCTGCGGGATTTTCGCGGCACGCTGACCGTACGCGGCAAGCGGGCGGTCATCAGCATGGAAACCCGCGCGCAAAACGATGACCTTGCCCGTTTGGGCGAAGAGACGTTCCTGATTTTAATGATCAGCCTAATGTGCTGGCTGGGCGGTCGACGCATTCCCATCGATCGTGCGGACTTTCGCCATCAGCGCATCCCCCTGAGCGATGACCGTTTGCTCTGGGGGCACAACCTGACCTTCGGCGCCGAGCGCACCGAGATCGAATTTGCCAGTCATTACCTGCGTTTGCCGGTGATCCAGGACCTGGCCTCGTTGAAAGTATTCCTGCGCACCGCGCCGCAATGGCTGGTGATCCGCTTCCGTAACCAGCATGGCCTGGCGTCGCAGGTGCATCAGCGCCTGCGCCACAGCCATTACAGCGAATGGCCGACCTTGCAGGCCTTCGCCCTGGAACAACACCTGAGCCCCAGCACCTTCCGTCGCAAGCTGGAGCGCGAAGGCTGTTCGTACCAGGAGATCAAGGACGAAGTGCGGCGCGGGGTGGCCTTCGAGCAGTTGCGCCAAAGCAGGGCGAGCATCGGCGACATTGCCGAGCGGTTGGGGTTTCAGGAACCGAGTGCGTTTCATCGGGCGTTCAAGAAATGGACGGGGGAGAGTCCGGGGCGTTATCGGGCGCGGTTTCAGGGTGAGTTGTCAGAAGGCTCTGACAGACCGATCTGATTAAGCGCGACCCGGATGTTTTCGGCGGTTTCGGGTTGTAGAGTCGCAGCTCCCTGTCTCTGTTCAACGCTGTTTGCAACAAGGACGCTGACCCCAAGGAACTGGAGCCTGTCGATGACCGATATTGAAAACATTCCCCCGAGAACCGTTACCCCGACCCCCGATCGCTTTAGCCAATTGAGTAAAAGCCTGTTGTGGCTCAATGAGCGCGCCTGGCCATTGACCCTGGTCATACTGCTCACCGCCGGGGTGTACCTGTATCAATACATTCAGGAAGAAAAGATCCCGCTGAGTATTACCTCTTCAGCAGTCATCTCTGCACTGCCGGTCATGTCCGCGATACTCGTGTTCATCATTTCGGTGCTGGTGGCTTTTGTCCTGTTGCCGATTTTCGTCCTGTTTCATCGACTGAATGATTCCGGCAAGCGCCTGAGCGACGAACTCACCCTTGATCAAACCTGCGCGGAACACCGGACGCGCCACCGGCGGATGTTAGGGCGCTGGGCTGGCAGCCTGTTGCTCCTCGGCACCTTCTGCGCTGCGCTCAGCGTTATCGGCTCTCAGGTAACGGGCAACTGGTACTGGGGCACCGCGGCGGTAGTGGGGATGGGGCTGACGATTGCCGGGTACTACTGGCTGATGACGCGCGGAGTGGCAGGACCGGTGTCTACGGATTTTCGCATTGCGTGCGTGATGTCTGCCTTTGTTCAGATGGTCGTGATTCTCAATGTGACGATGGTGGCGATCGACATCGCTGGCCAATACGTCAGTAATCTGTGGTGGCTGTTGCCGCTTATGCTCGTGGAATTGCTCGCGGTCTGGATGATCCAGTTACTAGGTGCGTTGTTCGTGGTAAAGATGCGCAGCCATGACAACCCAGTAGCGCTGGTCGCGACCGCCGTCATGGTCCTGGTCATCGTCCTGGGCTTGTATCCAACCACAGGCGCGAAACTGGGCGGGTTTGCCTTCCAAGTCTCGGCCTCCGGCGCGCGCAATTGCACGCTCATGAATTTCGTTCCCGAAAGCAAAGGGCTCGAGACGCTCACGGATCCCGACAGGCCCGGTTTCAGTCGCCCGTTGCGCGTCATCGCCGAGGCAGACGGTATTTACTTTGTGCGCCTGTGGAAGACCGACTCCAAGGCGGTGCAGTTTGTGCCTCGTGCCAGTCTGGTGGGCGTTGATGTCTGCCCGCCCGCCAAGCCCAAAACTGCTTCCTCCGGAGCCCCCGCGCCGATCCCTGGCTGAAGTACCATGGCGCATAGTTGTCCTCACCACGCCAGGTCCAGCGCCATATGCCAGTTGCTCTTAACCGCTTCACCACCTTGCTCGACCAGGCCAGACGCGCCTTGCTGCTGGTCTGGGGCACCTCTCGCGGTCTGTTCCTGGGGCTGGTGCTGGCCACCCTGATCGCCGGGGTACTCCCGGCCCTGGCCGCCTGGCTGGGCCAGCGCATCGTCGATGCGGTGGTGTTCGCCATGCAGTTGCACGCGCAGCAGGGCAGTGCGCCGTTGTGGCCGGTGGTGCGTTATGTGCTGTTCGAAGCCGGCGTGCTGGCGTTGCTGTCCGGGACCCAGCGGGCGCTGTCGGTGCAGCAGTCGCTGTTGCGGGTGCAGCTGGGGCAGAAGGTCAACACGATGATTCTGGAAAAGGCCCAGACATTGTCGCTGGTGCAGTTCGAGAATTCCGAGTTCTACGACAAGCTGGTGCGGGTACGGCGCGAGGCCTCGACCCGGCCGTTGGCGCTGGTGATGAAGTCGTTGGGGCTGATCCAGAACCTGATCGTGTTGATCAGCTTCGGCGTGTTGCTGGTGCATTTTTCGCCGTGGGCCCTGGTGCTGTTGGTGGTCGGTGCGTTGCCGGTGTTCTTTGCCGAAGCGCATTTTTCCGGGGATGCCTTTCGCCTGTTCACCCGTCGCGCGCCCGAGAGCCGGCAGCAAAATTACATCGAGACGCTGCTGTCCCATGAAGGCTATATCAAAGAGGTCAAGCTGTTCGGGTTTGCGCCGCTGCTGTTGAAGCGTTATCGCGACACGTTCGCCCGTCTCTATGCCGAAGACCGACGGTTGACGCTGCGGCGTGATGGCTGGGGTTTCGTGTTGGGCCTGCTGGGCACCGCTGCGTTTTACCTGGCCTATGCCTGGGTGGTGGTCGACACCGTGCACGGAAGCATCAGTCTCGGGCAGATGACCATGTACCTGGTGTTGTTCAAGCAGGGGCAGACGGCGGTGAGCAGCAGCCTCAGCGCCATCAGCGGGCTTTACGAGGATGGCCTGTATCTGTCGAGTCTCTATGAATACCTGGCCGAACCGGTGGTGGTCGATACCGGCAGCCTGACGGTGGGCGCGGTGCCCGGCGATGGTTTGCGTTTCGAAAACGTCGGTTTCCGTTATCCGGGCGCCAGTCGGGCCGCGCTGGAAGGCATCGATCTGCACCTGGTGCCTGGCCACAGTGTGGCGCTGGTGGGGGAGAACGGTTCGGGCAAGACCACGCTGATCAAACTGCTGGCGCGTCTGTACCGTCCCGATCAGGGCCGCATTCTGCTGGACGGCAGCGATCTGCAGGCGTGGGAAGAAGACACCCTGCGCCGCCGCATCGGCGTGATTTTTCAGGACTACATCCGTTACCAGTTCTCGGTCGGCGAGAACATCGGCGTCGGCGACACCTTGGCCTTCAACGATGAACAGCGTTGGCACGCGGCTGCCGCCGAGGGCATGGCTGCGCCGTTTATCGAGCGTCTGGATCGCGGTTATGCGACCCAGCTCGGGCGCTGGTTCGCCGGTGGGCAGGAATTGTCCGGCGGGCAATGGCAGAAGATCGCCTTGTCCCGCGCCTACATGCGTCGCGAGGCCGATATACTGATTCTCGATGAGCCGACCTCGGCGCTCGATCCGGCGGCGGAAGCGGCGGTGTTCGAGCATTTCAGCGAGCACACCGAAGGCCGCATGACGCTACTGATTTCCCACCGCTTTTCCAGCGTGCGCAATGCCGATCACATCATCGTGCTGGATCAGGGTTCGATCCTGGAGCGGGGGGATCACGCCAGTCTGGTGGCAGCGGGCGGGCGCTATGCGCAGTTGTTCAATTTGCAGGCCAGGGGTTATCGCTGAGCCTCAGGACTCCTGAGCGCGTCGGGACACTGCCGGCCCGGCGACCTGGGCCGGCGGTGTCGGCTGGATCAAGCTGTCCAGTGCCTTGCGGTAGGTCTGCCCACCCCGGCTCATGCTGTTGTTGTGCGATGCGCCGGGCACCAGCAACAGGCGCTTGGGTTCTACGGCCGCATTGAATAATTGCTCGCTGAAGCGCGGCGGCACGTAGCGGTCGTCCAGCCCGTGGACCACCAGCAACGGCATGTTGATCCCGGCGATCTTGTCGATGGAATCGAATTTCTGCGACAGCAGCCAGCGCACCGGCAGGGACGTGTTGGCCATCGCGGTGGCAACGTCGGCCAGAGACGTGAAGGTCGACTCGATGACCAGACCGCGAGCCGGCACCGGTGCCCGTTTTTTTGCGGCTGTCTGGCCCAACTCGGCCGCCAGGTCGATGGCCACGGCGCCGCCGAGCGAATGGCCGTAGATCAGCCGTTTGTTCGCGTCCGGTTGTAGCAAGGTGAAGCGTTCCCAGGCAACCCGTGCATCTTCGTACACCGTGGTTTCCGACGGCAGGTCGCCGTGACTCTGACCGAAACCGCGGTAGTCGATGGCCAGCACCGAATAGCCCAGTGCCTGCAGTTGCTGGATGCGAAACAGCTGCCCGGTGAGGTTCCAGCGTACGCCATGCAGGTAGAGGATCGCCGGCGCATTCGCCCGTTCCGCCGGCCACCACCAGCCATGAATGCTTTGCCCTGCCTTGAAGCTTTTGGGCTGCAGCTCGAACTCCTGGACGCTGCTCGGCAAGCCGCTGTACCAACTGGCATTCCCCGGTTCGATGCGGAACAACAGCTCCCGTTCCTTATGCTCCAGCACTGCGCAACCCACAGGCAGGCCGACGACCAGCGCGGCCATGCACAGCAGCGCCAGCCAGCGTCGGCGTAGACAAGCGAGGAGGGAAGCGGGCATCGGGCGGTCCCCGGTAAAAACTGAAGTTCGGGTTTTAGCAGAAGCGTGCGCAGGGCGGGAAAAATTTCGACAGCCGTTCACCCTTCTCTGTAGGAGCAAGCTTGCTCCGGGCGGCGTTCCGACGATGGTCGTCAACGATAACGTTGGAAACCTGACACCCCGCGGCGTTCTCAGGTTTTTCGCGAGCAAGCTCGCTCCTACAGGGTTCAGGGTCGTTTCAGGATCGGGGTCAATCCACCTGCAACACAATCTTGCCAATGTGCTCGCCCGCTTCCATCCGGGCATGCGCCTGGGCGGCCTGGTCCAGCGGATAAACCTTGTCGATCATCGGCAGGCAACGTGGTCTGTAGATAGGACCGCGTCGTCGCGCGGTAGATCAAAAGATCGCAGGCTGTAGCTGTAGCTGTAGGAGCCAGGCTTGCCGGCGAAGGCAATCTCACGGACGCTTTCGCCGGCAAGCCTGGCTCCTACAGCAACAGCAACAGCAACCGGCTGCGATCTTTTGATCTCATGGCATTTGCGGCAGTTCCTGCGGGCGCAGGTCGAACACCAACACCTCGGCATCCACACCCTTGCTCAAGGTCAACAGCTGTTCATCGCGAACCCGCACCCCATCGCCTTCCTGCAACGGCACGCCGTTGAGTTCGACGCTGCCACGGGCCACGTGCACATAGGCATAGCGATTCGCACCCAGCTCCAGGCTGGCGCTTTCCTTGCCGTCGATCAGGCCGGCATACACCCGCGCATCCTGGCGCACCTTCAGCGACCCCTGTGTCCCCTCAGGGGAAATGATCAGTTGCAGGCGGCCGCGTTTCTTCTGCGTGCTGAAATGCTCCTGCTGATAACGCGGTTTGGCGCCGCTCAGTTCCGGCACGATCCAGATTTGCAGGAAATGCACCGGCCGGGTCGCCGAATGATTGAACTCGCTGTGTGCGACGCCACTGCCGGCGCTCATCAGTTGCACATCGCCGGGGCGGATCACCGAACCGGTGCCCAGGGTGTCCTTGTGTTCCAGGGCGCCTTCGAGCACATAGGAGAAAATCTCCATGTCACGGTGCGGGTGCTGGCCAAAGCCTTTGCCTGCCGCCACGCGGTCATCGTTGATCACCAGCAGGTCGGAAAATCCCTGCTCTTTCGGGTTGCGGTAGCTGGCGAAGGAAAAGGTATGAAAGGACTTCAACCAACCGTGATTGGCGGCGCCGCGATCAGAAGCCTTGCGAAGGGTCAGCATGATGAAGTTCTCCTGTGGGGACGTTGATTCGTCCGAGTGAGGAGAAGGTTAATGGTTACTGGTGGGTGCAATAAGTAGGTTGAAATTGAAATACTGTCGCGTTGTGGTTGACAGTGATCGACGGCTGATCAGGTATTCTTACCCGATGCTGCATTCCTCAATACCATGCGCATGCCCCTGTGGGAGCGAGCTTGCTCGCGATAGCGGTCTGACAGTCACCATCATGGTTCCCTGTGAAACCGCTATCGCGAGCAAGCTCGCTCCCACAGGGATCTAGTACCACTCAGCAATCCATTTTTGACCTCAGTGATTTGAACCCATGAAAACCGTGGCAATGGTGTTGTTCCCCGACTTTCTCCTGCTCGACATGGCCGGGCCCATGGAAGTGTTTTCCATCGCCAACCGTTATCTGCCGCAGGCCCAGCGCTATGAGTTGTCGACCATCGGCACCGAACACGGCGCGCTGCGGGCCTCCAACGGCGTCAGCGTCCAGGCCGACCGGCACATCGATCAGGCCAGTGGGGCCTATGACCTGTTACTGGTGCCCGGCGGTCCCGGTGCCTATAACGAAAAACATCCGCCGTTGCTTGGCTGGCTGCACGGCGCTGTCAGCCGCGCAGGCCGGTATGGTTCGATCTGCACCGGCGCCTTCGTGCTGGGCCATGCCGGCCTGCTCGACGGCTACCGCGTCACCACCCACTGGCATTACACCGAGCGGCTGATCAAAGGTTTTCCCAAGGCAAGGGTGGAGACCGACCAGATCTACGTACTGGACCGCAACCTCATCACGTCTGGCGGTGTCACGGCCGGCATCGACCTGGCCCTGGCGGTGGTCGCCGAGGACCATGGCAAGAAAGTCGCCCAGGACGTGGCCAAGGTGTTGCTGGTGGTGATGAAACGCCAGGGCGGGCAGGCGCAATTCAGTCCGTTGACGGCCGCCGTCGCGCCCCAGGAAACGCCGGTGACCCGGGTGCAGAACTATATGCTCGAGCATCTTGATGAAGCCTTCAGCATCGAGCGCATGGCCGGCTTGGCCACCATGAGCCCACGCCATTTCGCCAGGGTCTTTGCCCGGGAAGTGAACATGACGCCCATGGAGTTTTTGCAGAGTGCGCGAATCGATTGCGCCAGGAACCTGCTGGAAACCAGCGACCTGCCACTCAAGACCGTGGCCTTCAAAAGTGGCTTCGGTAGCGTGCGGCACATGCGTTTCCTGTTCAGTGAAAAGCTCGGCCTGACCCCGACCCAGTACCGCGAACAGTTCAGCTAGAGCGCTCTTGTCCGTTATGCGCACCCTGATGGCCGCGACGCTCCCACTGTGGTGGTTGTACCGTCACCGAGGCCTGCCAAGATAGCGCTGAACTCTTTGCGATGGAGATGCGGGAGCCTGGATGGGCGCGTGCGATGGAGCGTTGCTGCACTGCGCGCCGGCCAGGTTTCGGCACGAGAACGTGCATGAATAGCCTCACGGATTTGAACAGCGAAGCGCTGCTGCGATTCGGCCCCTTTGTGTTCCACCTGCGCCAGCGACTGGTCTTGCAGGGTGATCGGCCGTTGCGCATGGGTGGCCGGGCCCTGGATATTTTGCAGGTGCTGGTGGAGCGTGCCGGCACAGTGGTCAGCAAGGACGAGCTGATCGCGCGGGTCTGGCCGACGTCGGTGGTCGAGGACATCAACCTGCGGGTGCACATTGCCGCGTTGCGCCGGGCGTTGGCCGACGGCCAGGACGGGCAGCGTTATATCGTCAATGTTCCACAACGCGGCTACAGCTTCATCGCGCCGGTACAGAATGAACCGGAAGGTGCGCCGGTCTCGCTCCAGACGCTGCAGAATACCCGGCACAATCTGCCTGCGCGGCTCTCGCCGGTGACCGGTCGCGACTCGATCGTCGGCAGCCTGGTGCGGCAGCTGCCAGTTCGCCGGCTGATGACCCTGGTCGGTCCCGCCGGCATCGGCAAGACCACCGTGGCATTGCGCGTGGCCGAGTTGTTGTTGCAGCACTATCAGGATGGCGTCTGGCTGATCGACCTGGCGACGATCGATGACCCGGCGCTACTGGTCGATCATCTGACCCATGCGCTCGAACTGGACGTTGGCACCCGCCTTGAAGTGTTGGCGCAACGGCATACATTGCTGCTGCTCGATAACTGCGAACACCTGCTCGAACCCTGCCGGACTTTGGTCGAGGACCTGCTGAGGGCAGCGCCCCGGTTGTCGATCCTGGTGACCAGTCGCGAACCGCTGCAGGCGCTGGGGGAAACGGTGCAGCGCTTGCCGCCCCTGGCGGTGCCGCCGGTTTCGGTGTTGCACAGCGTGACCGAGGTCATGGGCTACTCGGCGGTGCAGTTGTTCGTCAGCCGTGCCCGCGCCCGTCAGCAAGGCTTTACCCTGCGTGAACAGGACCTCCAGGCCGTGGGGGAAATCTGTCGGCGGCTCGATGGTTTGCCCCTGGCCATCGAACTGGCGGCAGCGCAAATCGACGCGTTGGCACTGGTCGGTCTGCAAGCCCAGCTCGACAATTGTTGTCAGCTGCTGACCCAGGGTCGGCGCACTGCGGTGCCACGGCATCAAACCCTGAAAGCGGCGCTGGACTGGAGCTATGCACGGCTGAGTCCGGTGGAGCAGGCCGTTTTGCAGCGTCTGGCAGTGTTCAAGTGGGCCTTTACCCTGGAAGCGGCAATCGGCGTGATCGGTTGCGCGCAACTGCTGCCTGGCCGCCTGGTCGAAGTGATCGAACGCCTGGCGCTAAAATCCTTGCTGTCGCTGGAGCAGGGCAACGGCGTGACTCGTTACCGTTTCCTCAACACCACTCGCAGCTACGCCCTGGAAAAACGCCAACAGGAGGGTAACGCTATTCAGTTAAGCGCAATGCACTTCCCTGTAGGAGCGAGCTTGCTCGCGATGGTCGTTAACGATAACGCGTGTTTACTGGCTAAACGCGGCGCTCTTGTGTCCATCGTCGGAACGCCGCCCGGAGCAAGCTCGCTCCTACAGTTAAGCGCATTGCGCATAACTGACGGCATTACAACAGGAGGTGGGAGGTGCGTGCCTTCGAAATGCACTACGCCGCTCCATCAGCCGGGCGCGCTGGACTTCAAGCGGCCAGATGGCGCTGCAGGCGGTCGAGTAAGCGACGGGCCGTCGTCAGGTCCGGTGTGGTAAAGCCTTCGGTGAAGCGTTGATAGATCGGCGCCAGCAGCTCATAGGCGTCACCGTAACGGCCCTGACGCTGCCACACCTGTGCCAACGCGGTGGCGCTGCGCAGTTCCCAGGCCAGGGCACCCTGGGTTTGTGCCACGTTGAGTGCCCTGATCAATAACACCTCGGCCGCTGTGGTTTTCAGCGAGCAGTCTTCGCCTGGCAGCGCTTGCGCCCTGGCCCGCAGAATCTCCGCCGTGCTCCAGCCTGCGGCGCCGGTATCGGCCCGCTGCAGCAAGGCGTCATCGACGAAACTGCTGTCCAGCGTGACCATGATGTCCTTGATCAACCCGCTGCCCGGTTGTGGCAGCGGCCGCGCTTCGGTTCGGTCGATGACCTGCGCGTAGTGGCGGGCCCAGGTATAGAACAGCAGCACCGAATGTTTTTGGGCTTGCTCCAGCAGCAGGCGCAACAGTTCGCGGGCGGTTCGGGTGTCGCCGTTGTAGTGGGCGATCGGGCAGCCGGCCAGCGCCAGGGTGTAGCAGATGGAGGTGCCGTGGTCGATCTGGATCGCGATATCCAGCGCCTGACGGGCAGTGCGCCAGGCCTGCTCCGGTTGGCCCTGCAACCAGAGAATGCGCGCCAGGATGGTCAGGGCGGCAACGCTCTGGTCGTACTGCACGCCGAAACCATGGGTAAAGCGGTTGAGGTGCCCGCTCTGGGCCATGCGCTGCAGGACCTGTTCGGCATTTACCCGTGCCGCTGGCTGATCGCCGGCGAAGTGCAGGGCCAGCACCCGCAAGCGCTGCGCGCTGAGGGACAACAGCGCATCGCCCTGCAACCCCAGTCGGTCGAATTGTCGGCTCTGCTCCAGCGCCGTTTGATAGTTGGCGCAACCGAGGTTGACCGCCATGTGCCCGGACACCGCTCGCAGTTGACCGTCCAGGTCGTTGCACGAATTGGCCAGCGCCAGGGCGTTAACGAAGGCTTCGACCGTTTCCGCCGTACCGCCCTGGGTGTGGTAGCACGAACTGCCAAGGGCCAGCTTGAGGGTCATTTTCAGTTGCGCACAGCGCTCGGGTGCGGCGTCGAGCAAGGCCAGCGCCTTGCGCACATAGGCCCCGTGTTCCTTGAGCAGCGACAGTTCCTGCCACAGCGGCGTGGATGTCGCGGCCAGATGGATCGCCAGGGTCTGCGGTCCTTGGGCAGTCAGGCCCCAGTCGAGGGCCGAGCGAATGTCTTCCAGGCTGCGGGCATAGCGCTCGATCCACAGCCTGGTCGTGATCAGCTCCCAGTCGTGCCGGGCCTGACGCATCAGGGTCAGACAGTGTTCGGCATGGCGTTCCCGGGTGCCCTGCACATCGGCGGCCTGGTCGAGTTTCTCCAGGGCATAGCTGCGTGTGGTGTCGAGCAGACGGTAAAACACTTCTTCGTCGCCCACTTCCACGTTGAGCAGCGATTTGGCCACCAGTTGCGTGATCGAGCCAAACACCTCGCGGGGTTCGATGTGTTCGCCGACAATTACCGCCGCCGCCGACGCCAGGGTGAAGCCACCCCGGAACATCCCCAGTCGGCGCAGGCAGGTCTGCTCGCACGGGCTGAGCAGTTCGAAGCTCCAGTCCAGCGTGGCGCGAAGGGTTTGATGGCGCCCCGGCGTCGAATGACCACATTGGGTGAGCAGGCGAAAACTGCCTTGCAGTTGCTCCAGCAGACCGCCCAGGCCCTGGCTGCCGACCTGCGCCGCCGCCAGTTCGATGGCCAGCGGAATGCCGTCCAGACGACGGCAGATTTCAATCGCCAGGGGCAACTCGTCATCGGTCAGTTCGAAGCTGTCATGGCTGGCCATCGCCCGCTCGACGAACAATTGCAACGCAGAAAAGCCCAGGGCCTGGGCGCGGTCGGCGATGGGGGGAGGGCAGTCCAGCGAGTCCAGGCGCTGGACGTATTCGCCTTCGGCCCGCAGGCTCTCGCGGCTGGTGGCCAGGATATGGACCTGGGGTGCGCCGCGCAGGATGCTTTCGCTCAGTAGCGCGACGGCGTCGATCAGGTGTTCACAGTTATCGATCACCAGCAGCATCTGCCGCTCGCGCAGGCACGCCGCGAGGCCGCTCGTGGGTTCGGCATCGTGCAGGGACAGGTCAAGCAATGTCGCCAGGTGGTGGGTGATCACAGACGGGTCGTTGATCGGTGCCAGGTCCAGCAGGCGAATGCCGTCCCGATAGCGCCCGATCAGTTGTTCGGCGACGCGCAACGCCACGGTGGTCTTGCCGATGCCGCCGGGGCCGACCAGGGTGATGAAGCGCTGGCGCGCCAGTTGCACCACCAGACTGTCGACCAATGACTGGCGCCCGATCGGGCGGGTGCGGCGCACGGGCAGGTTGTGGCCGCTCGGTGGGGGGGCGTCGTTGCCGGGAGGGGGCGCGACCTGCTCCAGTGAATAGGGCGCTACAAAACTGTAGCCACGCTGGGCGACTGTGACGATGTAGCGCTGGCCGGCCTGACCATCGCCGAGGGCTTTGCGCAACGCTGCCATGTGCACACGCAGGTTGATGTCTTCCACAATGCTTTTTGGCCAGACCCGGGCGATCAGCGCTTGTTTGCTGACCACATTCCCGGCGTGTTCCAGCAGTATCAACAGAATGTCCAGGGCGCGCCGGCCAAGGCGCAATGGCTGGTCGGCCTCCATCACCAGGCGCTGGCCGGGGTAGATCCGGTAGGGGCCAAAATGGATGGCCTGTTCGGGGGAAAGGGTCAACGGGGCACTCCGCGGAAATCAACAACGACTCGTACTGCGTCAGGTCTGCGGCCAAAACTCTCCTATCAGGGCTGATGCGTCAAGAGCATGCCTGCGATCGCGCGGTGCGTCTGGTGTAGCGCATGAGCCACTGCATCGCCACGCGAACCACCTGCGTACCGATAATTGTGGTCAACGCCAAACCCTGTAGGAGCCCGGCTCGCCGGCGAAGGCGTCTTCAAGGGCGCTGCAAGGCTCAAGGCCGCCTTCGCCGCGGTGCGGCGATCCGACAAGCCAGCTCCTACAGGATCAGCTGCGTACCGATGGGTTGTGGTCAACGCCAATCCCTGTAGGAGCCCGGCTTGCCGGCGAAGGCGTCTTCAAGGGCGCTGCAAGGCTCAAGGCCGCCTTCGCCGCGGTGCGGCGATCCGACAAGCCAGCTCCTACAGGATCAGCTGCGTACCGATGGGTTGTGGTCAACGCCAAACCCTGTAGGAGCCCGGCTTGCCGGCGAAGGCGTCTTCAAGGGCGCTGCAAGGCTCAAGGCCACCTTCGCCGACAAGCCTGGCGCCTACAGTTTGGTGCGGGGGAGGGCACGCAAGGTCTGACAGCGCCAGGCAAACGGATTGATGCCCTCGCTGCGGGTGAAGTTATGGCAGAAATGCGCCTGGTCGCAGAAGCCGCATTCCAGGCTTATCTGCGTGAGCGTCAAGTCAGTGTTGCGGATCAGCTGTTTGGCCCGCGCAATGCGCTGGTGACGAATCCAGTCCTGGGGCGAGAGGCCGGTACTGCACTTGAACGCGCGGGAGAAATGACTGCGCGAGAGCGCGCAGGCCTGGGCCAGTTCGGTCACTTCCAGCGGCTCACCGAGGCGGTCGAGGATCAGTTGCTTGACCAGGCTCTCGCGCCACGGGGTGAGGCCGCCGGTATTTTTCTTGGTTTCAGTGCCGGGCGCGCGAGCGGCGCTTTGCTGAAATTGAGCCATGGCAGATGTCCGTGTCGGTGAGATTCATTCTTGTTCTTGGGCGCTCTGGCAGGCGAGTTAAACGTTGTTAATTCTTCGTTTGTAGCGGGCGGTCTTGAGCAAAGTCAGACACACTCTTCGGCCCCGTGCCTGGCTGAACACACAACGGAACCATACCTATGAACCGTAACGATCTGCGCCGCGTCGACATGAACCTGCTGGTGATTTTCGAGGCCCTGATGTTCGAAAAGAACCTGACCCGTGTAGCGGAAAAGCTGTTCATGGGCCAACCGGCGGTGAGTGCGGCGCTGGGACGATTGCGCGATTTGTTCGACGATCCGTTGTTGCTGCGCAACGGTCGCGGGATGGAACCGACGGGGCGCGCGCTGGCGATTCTCAAAGAGTTGCAGCCGGCGATGGATGTCATTTCCGGGGCGGTCAGCCGGGCGAAAGAATTTGATCCGGCGACGAGCCGCGATGTGTTTCGCATCGGACTGTCTGACGATGCCGAGTTTGGATTGTTTCCGCCGTTGCTGCGCCAGCTGCAGGAAGAGGCGCCGGGGATCGTGGTGGTAGTGCGTCGCGCCAATTATCTGCTGATGCCGGCGTTGCTGGCCTCGGGAGAAATATCCGTAGGGGTGAGTTACACCACGGAGTTGCCGGCGAATGCCAAGTGCAAGACGTTGCGGGATATCCCCTGCAAGGTGCTGCGCGGGGACAAACGGCCGGGGCCGCTGACGCTTGACCAGTACTGTGAACGGCCCCATGCGATGGTGTCGTTCTCCGGTGATCTGAGTGGCAACATTGATCTGGACCTGGCCAAGATCGGGCGGTGTCGACGGGTGGTGCTTGGGGTACCGCAATTCAGTGGGTTGCGGGCATTGCTGGCCGGGACGGAGATGATTGCCACGGTTCCCGATTATGCCGCGTGCGCGTTGGTCGAGGGTTGTGCCTTGCGCGCAGAAGATCCGCCGTTTCCGATCGAGGCGGCGCAGCTTTCCATGGCATGGAGCGGGGTGCATGACAATGATCCTGCGGAGAAGTGGTTACGATCGCGGATCGGTCAGTTCATGTCTGAGCCGCTGAACATCCCCACCTGAAAAAGAGCACGTACATCCAATTTTCCCCGCCTCCACCCCGGCACTATCAAACCCGGTCCCGGCGCATCGACGCCGGTAGTTTCTGATTTGTTTCACCAGCATCCTTATCTCCGGGCCGGCTGGCGTTCAATGTTCGTCTCTGTGGAGCCTGGCGTCATGCCTGAAGTCAATCGTTTCGAAGAAGTCGTGACCCTGGTCATCAAACACCGGGTCAAGGCCGGGTTCGAGGTGCCTTACGAAGCCTGGTTGCGCAACATCGTCAGCATTGCCGGTCAGCAGGAAGGGCACCTGGGGGTGGATGTGATGCGCGGCAAGAACGCCGGCCTCGACCTGTACACCTGCGTGCTGCGTTTCTGCTCCACCGAGGCGATGCAACGCTGGCTCGATTCGCCGCAACGCCAGACGCTGGTCGAGCAAGCCACGCCGATGCTGGCGGACGGCGACCAGACCGAGGTCAATCCGGTCAATGAATTCTGGTTCGCCCCCCAGGCCGATGCGGGTTCGCCGCCGCCACGCTGGAAGCAGGCCGTGGTGACCCTGCTGGTGATTCTGCCGCACACCCTGCTGGTGCCGCTGATCTGGGGACCGCTGCTGCAGCTCAACCCGTTCCTCTCGCACTACGTGGTCGCGACGTTCCTGATCACCCTGACCATTGTGGTGTCGGTGGTGTACCTGTTCATGCCGATGGCGACGCGCCTGTTCGCGCCCTGGCTTTCCTCTTCCACTCAGCCTAAGGACACGCGATGAGCGCCGATCTGATTTTATTCAATGGCCAGTTTCATACCGTTGACCGGGAAAATCCGCGTGCCAGCGCCGTGGCCATCAGCGACGGCCGCTTCGTCGTGGTCGGCACCGACGCCGAAGCCATGGCCCTGCGCGGTTCGGGCACCCAGGTCATCGACCTCAAGGGCCGCTGCGTTATCCCTGGCCTCAACGACTCCCATCTGCATCTGATCCGCGGTGGCTTGAACTACAACCTCGAATTGCGCTGGGAAGGCGTGCCGTCGGTGGTCGATGCGCTGCGCATGCTCAAGGATCAGGCCGACCGTACGCCGACGCCGCAGTGGGTGCGGGTGGTGGGTGGCTGGAACGAATTCCAGTTCGCCGAAAAACGCATGCCGACCCTGGAAGAGCTCAACCAGGCGGCGCCCGACACGCCGGTGTTTGTGCTGCATTTGTACGACCGCGCCTTGCTCAATCGCGCAGCGTTGCGCGTGGCCGGTTACACCCGCAATACGCCGAACCCGCCGGGCGGCGAGATTGTGCGCGATGCCAACGGCGAGCCGACCGGCATGCTGGTGGCGCGGCCCAACGCGATGATTCTGTACTCGACCCTGGCCAAGGGGCCGAAGCTGCCGCTGGAATATCAGGTCAACTCGACCCGCCAGTTCATGCGCGAACTCAACCGTCTGGGCCTGACCAGCGCCATCGATGCCGGCGGTGGTTTCCAGAACTATCCGGACGATTACCAGGTGATCGAACAGCTGGCCAAGGACCAGCTACTGACCATTCGCATTGCCTACAACCTGTTCACCCAGAAGCCCAAGGAAGAGCTGACCGACTTCAAGAACTGGACCAGCAGCGTCACATTGCACCAGGGTGACGATTACCTGCGGCACAACGGCGCCGGGGAAATGCTGGTGTTCTCGGCGGCGGATTTCGAAGACTTCCTCGAACCGCGCCCGGACCTGCCACAGACCATGGAAGACGAACTGGAACCGGTGGTTCGCCATCTGGTCGAGCAACGCTGGCCATTCCGCCTGCACGCCACCTACGACGAATCCATCAGCCGCATGCTCGACGTGTTCGAGAAGGTCAATCGCGATATTCCGTTCAATGGCTTGCCCTGGTTTTTCGACCATGCCGAAACCATCACCCCGCAGAACATCGAGCGGGTGAGGGCGCTGGGCGGCGGGATCGCGATCCAGGACCGCATGGCATTCCAGGGCGAATATTTCGTCGAGCGCTACGGTGCCAAAGCCGCCGAAGCCACGCCACCGATCAAGCGCATGCTGGCCGAAGGGGTACCGGTCGGCGCTGGCACCGACGCCACGCGGGTGTCCAGCTACAACCCCTGGACCTCGTTGTACTGGATGGTCAGCGGTCGCACCGTCGGCGGCCTGGAACTGCACAGCGAAGGACTTTCCCGCCAGACCGCGCTGGAGTTGTTCACCCATGGCAGCGCCTGGTTTTCTTCCGAACAGGGAAAAAAAGGCATGATCAAGGTCGGCCAACTGGCTGACCTGGCGGCCCTGAGCGCGGACTTTTTCAGTGTCGACGAAGAAGCGATCAAGTGGATCGAATCGGTGTTGACCGTGGTCGGCGGCAAGGTGGTGTACGCCGCCGGTGATTTCGAAAAACTGGGGCCCGCCAGCGTGCCGGTGCTGCCGGACTGGTCGCCGGTGGTCAAGGTGCCGGGCCACTGGCGCCCGACTTCGCCGATGCAGGCGCAGGTTCACCATTGCAGCGGGCCGTGCGCGGTGCACTCCCACAGCCATGAACGGGCGCGGTTGTCCAACGCGCCGGTCAGCGATTTCGCCGGTTTCTGGGGCGCCTTTGGCTGCTCGTGTTTTGCCTTCTGACCCATCCCAAAAACGCCGGCCCGCTGGACCGGCGTTCCAAGCGACAACCATCCACCGAGGAGTTTTCCATGAGCAACGTTCCCTACAAACGCCTGAACAAAGACGACGCCGTTGTGCTGTTGGTCGACCACCAGACCGGCCTGATTTCGCTGGTCCAGGATTTTTCGCCGAATGAATTCAAGAACAACGTGCTGGCCCTGGGCGACGTGGCCAAATTCTTCAAGCTGCCGACCATCCTGACCACCAGCTTCGAAAACGGCCCGAACGGCCCGATCGTGCCTGAGTTGAAAGAGCAGTTCCCGGACGCGCCGTACATTCCGCGTCCAGGCCAGATCAATGCCTGGGACAATGAAGATTTCGTCAACGCCGTGAAAGCCACTGGCCGCAAGCAACTGATTATCGCCGGTGTGGTGACCGATGTGTGCGTGACCTTCCCGACCCTGTCGGCGCTGGCTGAAGGTTTTGAAGTGTTCGTGGTGACCGACGCATCCGGCACCTTCAACGAAACCGTGCAGCAGGCAGCCTGGGCGCGCATGGCGGCGGCCGGTGCACAACTGGTGAACTGGTTCTCGGTGGCGTGTGAGCTGCAGGGCGACTGGCGCAACGACATGGAAGGCCTGGCGAACTTGCTGTCGCCGCGCATTCCCAACTACCGCAACTTGATGAACAGCTATTCGGTGCTGACCTCCAAATAAGAAGTTAACGCACACCCCTGTAGGAGCTGGCTTGCCAGCGAAGGCGGTATGTCAGTTAATACATGTGTCGACTGACCCACCGCTTTCGCTGGCAAGCCAGCTCCTACAGGGGAATGCGTGCACCTGCCATTCAACGCTTGTGCAACCACCCCAAAAACCCCCCTTTCTTGATCGGCACCGGCTTGGCCAACAATGCCAACCGGCTGTTCTGCTGCCGCACCGCCTGCAACTTGTTCAACGCCCGACCCACCTCGGCGCGCTGTTCCATGCAGCTGCGGGCCAGGGATTTATCGATCCGGTAAATGATGCACGAGGTCAACGTAGTGAACGTCGCCTGTGACGGCGTATCGGCAAGAATGCTCTGTTCGCCCATCACCTCGCTCGGCCCCATGCGGCCAGCTTCAACGTGCCCGCTGCCATCAGGCACGGTCGCGCTGACCACGCCCGTGGCGATGACCATCAGACTGTCCGGCACTTCACCCAGTTCCAGCACCACCTGACCGGCCGCGTATTGCTGTGCAACCATGCACTGAGCCATTTGATCGCGTTCCTCTTCGCTCAGGGAACGGAAGACTTTCACTTCATCGAGCAATGCCCGGGCGCGGGTCGAGGGCTCGATCACGCCATCGAGCTGCCGGGAAATACCCGCCGCTTCCAGGTGCCGATGGGCCAGGTCAAACAGTTGATTGCGCACTTCGCTTTTTTTGCCCAGCTCGGTGATAAAGCCGCTGGCCACGTATTCGGACATGCTGTCGCCGGCTTCCTTGAGCACCGCTTTCGGGGCCGGGTTGAGCAGCAGACTGCTGCTGCCCTGCAGCGTGCGATCAAGCGCATCGAGCACCCGACGTGGACGAATGTGGTTGGGCACCCGAATGCTGATCGACACGCCATGCATGTTGCTGGGACGACTCAGGTTGACGATCTTCGCCTTGGCCGCCACCGAGTTCGGCACCACTGCCGTGCTGCCGGCACTGGTCAGCAGGTGGGTGGCGCGCCAGTCGATGTCCAGCACCTTGCCTTCCACGCCGTCGATCATGATCCAGTCATCCACCTGGTAGGGCTTGGTGGTGTTGAGCACGATGCCGGAAAACACATCGCTCAACGTGCTCTGCAGTGCCAGACCGACCACGATCGCCACCACCCCGGACGTCGCCAGCAAGCCTTTGACCGGCAACTCCAGCACATAACCGGCCGCTGCCACAATGGCGATCAGAAATACCAGCGCACCAATGACATCCTGCAGCAGGCGGCCGCTGTGACCGATACGACGCATCAGCACCAGGCCGATGACTTCGGTGAGCACCCGCGCGGCGTACAGCCACCAGAGAATCCCCAGCGCCGTGGCACCCAGTTGGGACACGCGATCATCGGCAAACACCGGCGCCTGCAACGGGCTGACGCCGGCGTTGATGATGAGCGCGCTGAATATCAGAAACAGTGCCAGACGCACACCGACGCGCAGGACGCGATGTTTGAACGGGGCGAGGTGCCAGAGCAAGGCATCGATCACCAGCAGCAGGGTGCTCCAGGACAGCAGGTGAGCAAGCAGGAAGGACATGGGAGACTCCGGCGGCAAGAGGGTTGCTTATCAAGTGAAGCGTGCTTTGTGACACAGATTAATAGGGTGTTGGAAAGGGAAAAAGCGGCTATAAAGGGTATGACTGTCAACCTGGACGTGACAATGAACCCTTTCGAAGACATGCGTATTTTTTGCCAGGTCATGGACTCGGGCAGCTTCACGGCTGCCGCCGATCAATTGGGTCTGTCCAAGCAGTTCGTCAGCCGGCGGCTGATGCAGCTCGAAGAACGCCTGGGCGTGCGTTTGCTCAACCGGTCTACCCGGCGCCTGGACGTCACTCCCCTGGGGCAGAGTTACTACGAGTCGGCCTTGCGCCTGCTCGGTGAAGTGGAGCAGGTCGAGCAGGGTATCGCCGGCCAGACCGCCGAGCCGCGGGGCACCATTCGCGTGAGTGCGCCGTTGTCATTCGCACTGGCGCACCTGGGCTGTCTGCTGCCGCTGTTCTTGCAGCGATACCGCGACGTCACAGTGGAAGTCGACTTGAGCGACAGGCCAGTGGACCTTCTCAGCGAGGGCTACGACCTGGCCCTGCGCATCGGCATTCTGGAAGACTCGACGCTGATCGCCCGACGCATCGCCTCCATCGAGCGGGTGTATTGCGCCAGCCCGGCGTACCTGGCCGAACGCGGTACGCCGCTCAAGCCCGAAGATTTGCACAGCCATGACTGCCTGCCGTATGGCCATGGTCGTCAGGTGCAATGGCGATTCGCAGGGCAGGGCAAGCCGCTGGCGGTCAACGTCACCGGGCGGATGCGGGTCAACAACGGTGAGTTGCTCAAGGATGCAGCGATTGCCGGGATGGGGATTACCTACTTGCCGACATTCATTGTCGGCGCGGCGTTGAAGGATGGCAGGCTGGTGCCGGTGCTGGACGATTTTCGGCCTGAGCCGCTGACGTTATCGGCGGTGTATCCGCAGCATCGACAAGGGTCGAGGCCGGTGCGGGCGTTGATCGAGTTCTTGCGCGAGCGGCTGGATCGGGCTGACGATATTTTATAGAACAAGCTCTTTCCAATGTGGGCGAGACCGGCTTGCCGGCGAAGGCGGAGTGTCATCCGGCATTGAAGTTGTCTGACACTGCACTTTCGCCGGCAAGCCGGTCTCGCTCCCACAGGGGGCTGCGGGGCTTATGTGATTACTGTGTGTCAGGACCTTTTGTCATCGCCTGGCTCGCCACCGACATGCACACCGTGATCGTCGCCAACTTCGCCGGCACGATGAACGCCGTGGTCATCGCCAACTTCTCCTGAACGATGAACCCCATGATCATCACCCCGTTCGGTATGCGAGCCACTGCGACCGGAGGAGGAGTTGCCCGCATGCCCCGAGCCATGGTCGCTGCCGCTGTGGTCGCCGCCGCTGTGACTGCCGCCACTATTGCCGCCGCTGCCGCTTCCCCCATGGCCACCGCCATTGCCGCTGCCACTGCTTCCGCCACCACCTCCGTGGCCACCGCCGCCACCACTGCCGCCACCGCCACCGCCACCGCCGCCACCCCCACCCCCACCCCCACCCCCACCCCCGCCACCCCCTCCACCATCCTTGGCCTGAGCACTCGATATACCGGACAACCCGTCCGGCATCCATACGGTGGACGCAGACAGAACTGCGCCAATAGCCACCGCAAGCAACAGCTTTTTCATGTGCATATCGATCTCCGTCTTGTTGTCGGGTGTATCAGTGAATGCTCGAAGCCAATTCGAAAATCGGGATATACATCAAGATCACGATGACCCCGATCAGCAGGCCGATAAAGGTCATGAGCAGGGGTTCGAACAGCCGCACGAACCATTCGATCCAGCGGCTGATTTCTTCGTCGTAGAAGTCGGCGCTGCGTTCCATCATTTGCCCGAGGTTGCCGGACTGTTCGCCGGCGCGCAGCAGGCGCAGGGACACTGGCGTCACCAGGTGATTGAGCTCCAGCGCGGCCGACAGTGATTGCCCTTCGCGCACCCGTTCGCAGGCCTGGTCCAGGCGCGTGCGCGAGGCGACGGTGAGCAGGCCGCGGACCATGCCCATGGCGGTGACGAGGGGGATGCCGCCTTGCAGCAGGATGCCCAGGGAACGGTAGAAGCGCGCCAGTTCGTACATGAAGATGCGTTGATGGACCGCCGGGAGTTTTTCAATGACCCGGTCCACGCCCCGGCGAAAGGCCGGTTGGCGCTGGAGGAAGGCGAGGGCGACGACGATTGCCGCCAAGGCGCCGAAGAATTCACCCTGGTGGGCGTGCAGGAACATGCCGCCGCTCATCAGGATCTGCGACAGCCAGGGCAAGTTCGAGCCCAGGCCTTCGAACACCAGGCTGAAGCGGGGCACCACGTAGCCCATCAGAAACAACACCACGCCGCTGCCCACCACCAGCAACAGCACGGGGTAGATCGACGCGCTGACAATTTTCTGCCGAACCTCGTCCATGCGCTGGCGATAGCTGACATAGCGACCCAGGGCATCGCCCACGGCGCCGGTCTTCTCGCTTGACTGCACCAGCGCAACGTAGAGCGGCGGGAACACCGCCGACAGTTGGCCCAGCGCCTGGGAGAACGACTTGCCTTCATAAAGCAGGCGCACCAGTTCGCTCAAGGTCTTGCGAGCCTGTGGCGCGCTCTCTTTTTCCGCCAGGCTTTCCAGCGCATCGATCAACGGCAGACCGGCATTGAGTAGCGTCGTCAGCTCCTGGCTGAACAGCACCAGGTTGAACGTCTCGCGCTTTCGAAGACCCAGTGAACGCCAGTGGCGCTCGGTAGATATACTGACGACCCGATAACCCTGGTCTTCGACGATGCGACGGGCTTCGCTGTTGCCCGGAGCCTCGACTGTCATCGAGATCACGCCAGCCTTGCCCACGGCCTTGAGGTGAAAGCGCATGGTCGTCCCTCGTCATTGCCAGCTGGTGACTTCGGCGTTTTCGCCTTCGCCGCCGGGTTGGCCGTCCTTGCCCATGGACAGCAGGTCGTACTCGCCGTTCTCGCCGGGGTGGCGGTAGGTGTAGTTGCGGCCCCACGGATCCTGGGGCAGTTTTTTCTGCAAATAAGGACCGGTCCAGCGGGTCTCGTCGCTCGGCGCGGTGACCAGTGCCTGCAAGCCCTGTTCGGTCGACGGATAATGGCCGACCTCCAGCCGGTACAGATCCAGGGCCTTGCCCAGGCCTTCGATTTGCGCCTTGGCCACCTTCACTTCGGAACGCCCCAGCTGGGCGAAATACTTCGGCGCGACGATGCCGGCCAACAGCCCGAGCACCACCAGCACCACCAACAGTTCGAGCAAGGTGAACCCGCTTTGCGTTCGCGGGGTACTACACAGACGCTGATTCATGATGACCTCACACAGTGGGCAGAAGGGTCGCCATGAGGACTTATGCAATTGCCATGCTCATGCCCGTGCATCCTGCTGCAACCCCCGAATCACGGGCCTTCACGCAACCGGCACAGTGCTTGCGTATGGCAGATGTACGACCGGCCATTGGGGCAATACCCCCATTTTTCGGGGACGGTCAGGGGAGGCATAACAATGAAAACACTCACCATGGGACTGCTCGGGCTGCTGCTGCAGACCGGCGTCGCACAGGCCGATGTGTTCGTGTCCGTGGACGCCAAGGGCAGCTACGTTTTATCCAATGTCCACCGTCCCGGTCGCACCTACGAGCGGGTGATTCGTGAGCCTGAATCCGCCCAGGTCAGTATCGACCGGCAACCGCAGATGATTGCCCGGCAACCCTACGCCGAGCTGGTCTCGGCGGCGGCCACGGCCAATCAGCTGCCGGCGGCGCTGTTGCACGCCGTGATCCAGACCGAGTCCAGCTACAACGCCGGCGCAATCTCGCCCAAGGGCGCCGGCGGGCTGATGCAACTGATGCCCGATACCGCCCGGGAAATGGGCGTGACCGATGTCTACGACCCCAAGGCCAACATCCAGGGCGGCGCCCGTTATCTCAAGCGCCTGATGACCCTTTTCGACAACGACATCAGCCTCGCCGTGGCGGCCTACAACGCCGGGCCGCAAGCGGTGCTCAGCCGTGGCGGGGTGATCCCGCCGTTCGCCGAAACCCAGCGTTATGTGCCAAGCGTGTTGCGCCAGTACCGACGCTTGCAGGGCCTGGCCGTGGATGCGCCGTTGTGATCGGCAGCTGTGGGGCAAGTTTCCCCAACAGTGGGGCAAGAAAGCCCGACCCGTAAAAGGGGGAATGGGTGGGGAATATCCCCCGGATTCTCAAGTGACAACACTAACTTACTGATTAGAAACAATAATTTTTATGGCATGCGGATTGCTCCAAGGGATTTGTCGAGAATTATTCCTGTGAGCACCCACAGCGAGGCCCGTGATCATGACCGGCATACCCAACGCTCAGTCCCTTTTCAAATTGCTGCTGTTGGTGGCGCCGATGCTGGGCATCGGGGTGGCCGAGGCGGCGCTGCGCTGCGAACGCAATCTGGTGGCCAACGTCGTGGCCCTGGATCAGCCATTGATGTTCAACCGCCTCGGTGCGCAGAACGTCAACGGCATGATGTTCGCCCTGCGCCGCGACGTGGTCGACGACCATGACCGGTCCCTGGCCCAGGGCGGCGCGGCGGTGCCGGGCAAGGTCTCGCTGCGACCGGACAAGCGTCCGCGGCCGCTGGTGCTGCGCGTCGCGGCGGGTGACTGCCTGACCATCAACCTGCAGAACCTGCTGGCCTACCAGGCCAACCCCGGTTCGCACGAAGACGGTGAGGAAGCAGAGGGCGAGGAAGGCGAGGTTGAAATCGGTAACGAACCCAACTTCAAGGTCGACGAGCAGGTCAAGGACCGGCACGTCGGCTTCCAGGTCAACGGCATGCAGGCCGTCAACAGCATCGACGACATTGCGTCTTATACCGGGCGCAATGCCAATACCTTGATTCCTCCAGGCGCGACCCGTTCCTACACCTTGTACGCCGAGCGCGAAGGCGCATTCGCCGCCAGCAGCCGCGGCGCGACCTTCGGTGGTGAAGGGGATGCGGGCAACGTCGCCAACGGCTTGTTCGGCCAGGTGGTGGTGGTGCCCAAGGGCGGCCGCAGTTATCGCAATACCCTGACCGAAGAAGAAATGCGCCTGGCCAGCGCCGGCCGCACCCCGGCCGGCCAGCCGATCGTCGATTACCAGGCGCGTTACCCGCAACGCGAACCGTGGGTCCGTGAAGGCAAGGCCGGCACGCCGATCATCAACATGGTCGACGGCAACGAAATCATTTCCAGCGAGAGCGACGCGATCGTGATGGGCAGCAACGCCGATGGCAGCTTCCCGCCTTCGACCTACCCGCTGGAAGCCCTCGGCAAACGCAACCCGGCAATCCCCAATCGCCTGGAGCCGTTCCGCGATTTCGCTTCGCAGTTCCAGGATGAAACCGCCGCGACCCAGGCGTTTCCCGCGTACTGGGCAGACCCGGTGATGGCCCACGTGCTGGAGCCGACCCGCGACTCGTTCATGATCAACTACGGCTCCGGCGGCATGGGAGCCGAGGTGGTGGCCAACCGTCTGGGTGTCGGGCCGATGCACGACTGCCTGTCCTGCGCCTACGAAGAATTTTTCCTCAGCTCCCACACCGTCGGCGACGTGGCGATGCTGGTGGACGTACCGGCCAACACTGGCCTGGAAGGCATTCTTCCGGGTCAGGTGCCGAACGCCGATCAGGTCGGGGTCAAGGCGACCATGGCGCTGTACCCATCCGAGCCGTCCAACGTCAACCACAGCTACATCGGTGACTTCGTCAAATTCCGCAACACCCACAACGGCCACGAGCAGCATATTTTCCACCTGCACGGCCACCAATGGCTGTTTAACCCCAACGACGACAACTCCGACTATGTGGACGCCCAGGGCATTGGTCCAGGCGCTGGCTACACCTATGAAATCGCCAACGGTGGTTCGGGCAACCGCAACCGCGTAGCCGGCGATGCGATTTATCACTGCCACTTCTACCCGCACTTTGCCCAAGGCATGTGGAGCATGTGGCGGGTGCACGATGTGTTTGAAGAAGGCACCAGACTCGAAGTATCCCAACAAGGCAACGACGGTTTCCACAGCGAACCTTATGCATTGCGCAGCGGCAAACCGGCGGCTGGCGCTCGGGCCTTGCCCGATGGCGAGATCGTTGCCGGTACACCGATCCCTGCGGTAGTGCCGTTGCCAGGCAAAGCCATGGCACCGATGCCGGGCAAGGTCGCGGTGGTGCCGAAAATCGGCGAAACCCTGGTGGCCGGTGGTGATGATGACGAGGAGGATGACGACGGCGAACACCACGGCGGCAGCGGCGGCGCCCAGGCCATTGGTTCCCTGGCCCTGGTCGATCGCAGCGAAGCCAACCGTAATGCCGACGGCAGCCTGAAAAACCCTGGCTATCCATTCTGGATCGGCGGCATGGAAACGTCGGTCGGCCAACGCCCACCAACCCCGCCGCTGGACATGCTCGACGCGGCCAAGGCTCAGTCCCTGAAAACCAGCGGCAATGCGTTGTGGGCCAACCTCGACCCGGCTCAGTCCGGTGGCTGGGACGGCGGCCTGGGGCGCCATTCCCTGGACGGCTTCTCCGCCGGTGGCGAGGCGCACACCATTACCACCTCCCTGGATTTCTCCAAGGAAGTGACCCGTGCCAAACCCATCTACATGCCGGAAGAGGGCACCGAAGTCGAACAGGCGGCCATGGCGTTCCACGCCAAAAAAGACCACCCAAGCTTTGCCGTGCTGCCGGGCAATCAGGTGGTGGCGCGCAACTTCCGCACCAACGGCGCCCTGCCGATCGCAGGCGCACCCTATTACGAACCGTGCATGGATGACCGGCAAAAACGCCTGACCAGCAGCGCCGGCACCGGCGAGTTCAATAGCGGTGAACGGGTTGACGGCATGTCCTACACTGGTTCCTCGACCTTCACCGCCGACCGTCCACGGGTCTATAAAGCCGCGAACATCCAGTTCGACGCGGTGTACAACAAGGTCGGCTACCACTTCCCGCAAGCGCGCATCCTGGCGCTATGGGAAGACGCCTGGCCGGTGATCACCAAGCAGCGTCCACCAGAGCCGCTGGTGATGCGCATGAACACTTTCGACTGCGTGCAGTACCAGCAAACCAACCTGGTGCCGGCCACCTATGAGATGGACGACTATCAGGTGCGCACGCCGACCGACGTGATCGGCCAGCACATTCACCTGCCGAAATGGGACCTGACAGCGGCCGACGGTTCGGCCAACGGCTGGAACTACGAAGACGGCGTGCTTTCCCCGGGTGCCGTACAAGAGCGCATCCACGCCATTCGCGAGTTCAACCAGTGCGAAGGCACCGACCCGCGTGACGGCACGCCGGCCTGTCCAAAAGCCAAGGCGCACCCGTTCTTTGGCCAATACGGCCGGGCCGACTGGGTCGGCGCGCGCACGGCGATGCAGCGCTGGTTCGTCGACCCGGTGGTCAACGCCAAAGGTGTCGACCGTGGCCTGGGGACCATCTTTACCCACGACCACTTAGGCCCATCGACTCACCAACAGATTGGTCTGTACGCCACCGTGCTGGCCGAACCTGCCGGTTCCACCTGGTTCCACGCCGAAACCGGCGAGCCGTTGTACAGCGGCGCGCGGCAGGACGGCGGACCGACTTCGTGGCAGGCAGTGGTGTCTACCGGTGACCTGGACGGCGACGGCAAGAACGACAGCTTCCGTGAGTTCTTCCTTGAATACAGCGACTTCCAGCACGCCTATGAAGCCGGTGTGTATGTCGGTGCCGGCCCCAACGGCGTGCCTGATCCGCAAGCCTTCCCGGCCACTGCCGACAGCTTCCGCTACGCGATCAACCCGCCGGTGCGCAATAACGCCAGCAACCTGCTGGAAGGCATCGTCGAAGTGCAAGGCGGGCAGGTGCCCGGTTGCCCAAGCCGGCCATGCCCGCAAGCGATCTCGGTCGATGACCCTGGCATGTTCGTGGTCAATTACCGCAACGAACCGCTGGCCCTGCGGGTGTACGACCCGAACAAGGTCGGCCCGGACGGCAAGCGCGGCATGCAGGCCGACGGCCTCGGCGGCGACCTGGCGTATGCCATGCAAAGCCGTACCGACCGTGCGATCCCGGCGATGAACCTGGCGCCAAACCTGGTCACCGCGGCGACCGGCCCTACCGGCGGCACCACACTGTTCCCGCCGCACATCAACCGTGGCGGCGCAGAGCCGGGCGACCCGTTCACCCCGATGCTACGCACTTACACCGGTGACAACGTGCGGCTGCGGGTGCATGCCGGCGGTCACGAAGAAGAGCACAACGTGACCCTGCACGGCGTGAAATGGCTGCAGAGCGGTTCCGGGTTCGGCAACAGCTCCAACTCGGGCTGGCGTTCGTCGCAGATGGTCGGGATCTCCGAGCAGTTGGGCTTCAATGCGCCGGTGTCGATGATGTCCAGCTCGGCCGCGACCACGGGTGACTACCTGTACTCGATGGACGCTTCCCTGGAAGGCTACTGGAGCGGGATCTGGGGCGTGATGCGCAACTACACGGCCCAGCGCAGCGATCTGTTCGCGGTGCCGAACAACCCGAAACCGATGGGTATGCGCAATACAGTGGCGTTCGATGGCATCTGTCCACGATACAGTGCCAACCCGAATGGCATCGGTACCCGGCCGACCGTGCAACGCAACTATGAAGTGGTCGCGGCGCTGGCCAACGACATTCTGCGCAACCCGCTGAACCTGGCGATCGGCGATCCGGCCGGGCTCGGGCAACACGTCGGCGGGCCGTTGAATCCGGCGGGCGGCACCCTGGTGTTCAACTCGCGGACCGTGAGCATTCCGCAGGTCACCGTGACCGACCCTGAAGACGGTGAGACCTTCACCATCGGCGGCCAAAGCGGGCCGCTGCATGACCCGACGGCGATCCTGTATGTGCGCAAGGGCGACCTCGATCCGATCACCGGCAAGCTCAACCCCGGCGTGACTGTCGAACCGCTGGTACTGCGCGCGGCGGCCGGTGATTGCATCAACATCACCCTGGAAAACCGTCTGCCCCTGATCATGCCGGACCTGACCCAGACTGCAGTGATGCAAGGCATGGTCAAGCGCGATCGCAACAGCGGCCTGGGCGCGACCACCTTCAGCAACAACCTGATGCGGCCGTCCAGCCACGTTGGTCTGCACGCGCAACTGCTGGCGTATGACATCACCAAGTCTGACGGCACCAACGTCGGCGCCAACCCGATCCAGACCGTGCCGCCACGGGTGGGCAACGTCGGCGCGTACCCGACGCGTACCTATAAGTACTACGCCGGGCACCTGGAACGTGAAGGCAAGCCGATCACGCAACTGGGCCGCAATGTCGACAACATCAACGCCACGGCGGTGGAGTTCGGCGGGTTGAATTTCACCCCGGCGGACGTCATCAAACAGCCGCAGAAAGGCCTGGGCGGGGCGATGAGCATCCTGCCGATCGGGGCGACCTGGGTTGACGATGCGCGCAAAGTGACGGCCACGGTCACCGCACCGGGGCAAACCACCTACCGCGACTTTGCGATGGTCTGGCAGAAAGCCCTGAACATCCGTTGGGCCAACGGCCGGCCGGTGGAAGGCATTGCCGCCGAAGGCCTGGGTGTGCCGACCGATCCGCAGGACAACTCGAGCATGGCCATCAACTACAAGGCCGAGCCGCTGTGGTTCCGCTTCGGGCTGGCACCGGATGCGCCCTTCGGGCATGCCGATGGCCATGGTTACGGTGACGTGCCCAATGCGCACATGGCCTACAGCAACGCACTGGTGGGAGGCGATCCGCAAACGCCAGTGCTGTATGTGAAGCCGGGGCAACCGTTCCGCACCCACATCATGATGCCCACCGGTGGCAGCCGCGGTACGACCTTCCAGCTTGACGGTCACGTCTGGTCGGTCAACCCGTTCCAGTCGGAGAAGAGCGATACCGGCGGTTACCCGATGAGTACACCAGGGGTGGGTTCGGTGCGGTACGGCTACAACCCGATGTCGATGTACATCGGCGCACGGGAAAGCATCCTGCCGGCGGCGCACTTCAGCTTCATGCACCCGAGCGCCGGGGGCAGCAATGCGATACCGGGCGACTACCTGTTCCGTGACTACGGCGCCTACGGCAACACGGCCGGGCTGTGGGGATTGCTGCGGGTAACCAACGAACCTGAACCGGCACCGGCCCCGTAGGTGCACGGCTGACCCGCGATGGGATCACCTCGGTTTGGCGGGGTGGCGAATGACGCCACCCCTGTAGGAGCGAGGCTTGCCCGCGAAGGGATCACCTCGGTTTAGGCGGGGCAGCGAATGACGCCACCCCTGTAGGAGCGAGGCTTGCCCGCGAAGGGATCACCTCGGTTTAGGCGGGGCAGCGAATGACGCCACCCCTGTAGGAGCGAGGCTTGCCCGCGAAGGGTTCACCTCGGTTTAGGCGGGGCAGCGAATGACGCCACCCCTGTAGGAGCGAGGCTTGCCCGCGAAGGGATCACCTCGGTTTAGGCGGGGCAGCGAATGACGCCTTCGCGGGCAAGTCGGATCGCCGCCCGCTCGCTCCTACAGGGGGCGGGGGGGCGGTTAGACAGGCACAGATCTGTAAGGGGAGAACAACATGAACAGGACCATCATAGTGGCCATCTGGGCACTGCTTGTAGGGTTGGCGCTGATCTGGCTGGGCGTATGGCGCGCGTGGCAGCCGGTGTTGCTCAGCGAAGTGGCAGTGCCGAAGACCTGGAGCAAAAACACCCTGGTGCGTGACGGGGTGACGGTGGCGTTCGAGGTGAAACCGCTGGCCGGGAGTGGCGTACTGCGCGAGGGCGAGTTCGCCGACGTGCGCTTTCGGGTCACGGACAGCGCCTCGGGGCAGCCTCTGTCGGGCGTCGCTCCCGGTGCCTGGCTCGACCCGGAAACCATCGCCGCCGACGAGGCCCAGGGGCGCGAGCAAAGCTGCAAATCCCGGGTCGGAGTGTTCCTGAAATCGAGCATCGGCGCACGGCCGCTCCTGGACCTCAACAGCTACTTCCTGCTGGTGATGAACCGCGATGCCAGCGTCTCGGTGGTCGACCCTTCAGTATCGGTGGGCGGGATCACCAGCACCATGGCCCGGATCGATATCAAGCAACCGCCGATGGACTGGGTGACGCCCCGGGACAACAAACGCGTATTCGTATCGATGCCCACTGCCGGGGAGGTGGCGGTGATCGACAGCGAGCAATTCAAGTTGACCGACTCGGTAGTCGCCGGCAACAACCCGGTGCGGTTGGCGTTGCAGCCGGACGAACGCCTGCTGTGGGTCGGCAACAACGCCAAAACCGCCGAGGAATCCGGGGTCACGGTGATCGACACCCAAAGCCTCAAGGTCCTCAAACACCTGCCTACCGGTGCCGGGCATCACGAAATCACGTTCAGCAACGACAGCCGTCATGCCTTCGTCACCAACCGCGACGACGGCACCCTGAGCATCATCGACATTGCCAGCCTGACCATCAGCAAACAATTGAAGACCGGTTCACACCCGTTATCGGCCGCGTACTCGTCGCTGTCCCAGGCGGTGTACGTCAGTGACGGCCAGGACGGCACCGTGACGGTGGTCGATAGCGCCAGCCTGGCGGTGCGCCGGGTGATCAAGCTGAAGCAGGGCCTCGGCCCGATGGGCTTCAGTGCCGACGGGCGTTTCGGCATCGTGCTCAATACCCTGGAGAACCAGGCCGCGGTGATCGACGCCGCCACCGATTCATTGATCCATGAACTGGACGTGTCCGCCGAACCCTATCAGGTGGTGTTCACCAAGGCCTACGCCTACATCCGCGGACTGGCCTCGGCCAAGGTGACGATGATCAACCTGTCGTCCCTGGGTGAAGGCCGCAAGCCGATCAGCCAGGGTTTCGAAGCAGGGCCGCAGGCGCCGCGCCTGGCCGGTG
Source organism: Pseudomonas silesiensis (assembly GCF_001661075.1). Lineage (NCBI taxonomy): Bacteria > Pseudomonadati > Pseudomonadota > Gammaproteobacteria > Pseudomonadales > Pseudomonadaceae > Pseudomonas > Pseudomonas silesiensis. The sequence continues at coordinate 3,983,014 of NZ_CP014870.1, read as the reverse complement.
ACTTGCCGCTGGCGTCGAGCCTGGCGGTGTCGCGGGACGACAACGCAGTATTTGTGGTCAATCCGGTGGACAACACCACTTACTTCTACGCTGAAGGCATGAACGCGCCGATGTCCGGTTACCCCAATCGCGGCCAGGTGGCCCGTGCGGCACTGGTCATCGACCGCAGCCTGCGCGAAGTCGAGCCGGGGCTGTACAGCTCGCGGATCAAGCTGCCAGGCGCCGGGAGGTTTGACGTGGCTTTCCTGCTCAACCAGCCGAACATCATCCATTGCTTCACGGCGTCGGTCGAGGAGGACAAAACCCTTGTCCAGCACCCGGGCATGCCGAAGGTGGAGTTCATGCTCGACAAGGCCACAGCGGCCCTGGGCAGCCCTTACGTGGTGCGCTTTCGCATCGTCCAGGGCAAACAGAAGGCCCAGCGCAGTGGCGTGAAAGACGTTCAGGTGCGCTATTTCCGCGCCCCGACGTCCCGCGCCCGGCAAGTCGCGGCCCTGGAGGTGGGTGACGGGATTTATGAAGCCCCCGTCACCCTCGACCAGAACGGCGCCTGGTACTTGCATGTGCGCGCAGCGTCCCTCGGCGCGAGTTTCGATGACAAGACGTTTGCCAGCGTTCGGGTCCTGCCCGGCGATACCCACTAGAGGAAACTGACATGAACCGATTCGCACACCGTGGACTGTTGACGTTCTGCCTGTTAGCCGCCGGTATCGCTCAGGTCCAGGCCCACTCGAAGGATGAGCACGCCGGCCACGAAATGCCGGCCACCAGCGCCAGCTCGGAAAGCGCCCAGGTCAAGTTCGCCGACGTCGCCCTGGTTGATCAGGACGGTAAGTCGGTGCGTCTGGAAAAGGACCTGGTGACCGACAAGATCGTGGTCATGAGCTTCATCTACACCAGTTGCACCACGGTCTGCCCGGTGGTGTCCTCGATCATGGGCAAGGTGCAGAAACAGCTTGGCGCCCGGGTCGGCAGCGAGGTGCAGCTGGTCTCCATCAGTATCGATCCGCAGCGCGATGACGCCAAACGCCTGAACGACTATGCCCGCGCCTTCCAGAACGGTCCGGGCTGGAGCTGGCTCACCGGCAGTGTGCAGTCGGTCAACGAAACCCTCAAGGGTCTGGGCAGCTTCAGCGGCGACTTCAAAAGCCATCAGCCATTGATCCTGGTGGGGGACGGCAACAGCCACAACTGGACCCGTTATTACGGCTTCACCGACCCGGCCGTGCTGACCCGTGAAGTGGAAAAGCTCAGCGGCCAGCGCAACGGACGTAACAAACACACTGCCATTGCCATGGAGCAACACCCATGAAAGCGCTCGCCTTGATTCTCCTGACGATGGGCTTTTGCGCAAGCAGCGACAGGGCGTTCTCCCACGAGGGGCACGCGAGCGCCGCGCCTGAGCAGGCCGCTGCACAGGCCGCTGCACAACCGGCTGGCGGCACCCGCGATGCGCAGACCTGGTTCACCGACACGCCGCTGCAGGACCAGAATGGCAACACCCTGCGCTTCTACAGCGATGCGTTGCAGAACCGCGTGGTGTTGCTCAACGTGATTTTCACCAGTTGCAACGATGCCTGCCCGCTGATCACCCGCAAACTCAAGGAGGTTCGCGAGGTGCTGGGCGACAAGGCCGATGGCATCACCTTTATCTCCCTTACCAGTGATCCGCTGCGGGACACCCCGGCGGTACTCAAGGCTTACACCTTGAAGCAGGGCGTCGATGGGCCCCACTGGCTTTTTCTTACCGGTGACAAGGCGCAGATCGACCTTGTCTTGAGCCGCATCGGCCAGATCCTGCCGAGCCCCGAGCAGCATTCCACCCAATTGATCGTGGGGGACGTGGCCAACAAGCGCTGGAGCAAGATCCGTCCCGATGCCCCGGCCGCCGCCATTGCCCAGCGCCTGCAGTTGCTGACTATGCCCGTGGCCGGTCGTTGAGCGCGCGCCATGAAGACCTCACTCATCCTCGGCCTGCTACTGCTCGGCGGCATCAGTTTCGCCGCCCATGGGCTGTCCCTGAGTCCCAGCGAAAGTGCCGGCAAACGCCTGTATCGCGAAGGGGTGTCGGGGAGCGGTGAGCCGATCATGGCCCGGGTCGGCGCGGCGGACATGCTGCTGCCGGCCACCAGCCTGCCGTGCGCCAACTGCCACGGCACCGACGGCCAGGGGCGGCCGGAAGGCGGGGTGCGGCCGCCGAGCCTGAGCTGGTCGCGACTGACCAGCAGCCATGGCCAGCAGCAAATCAATGGCCGTGACTACCCGGCGTATACCGAAGGCCTGTTGGCGCGAGCGATTCAGGAAGGGCGCGATCCGGGCAACAATCGGCTGGATCCGGCGATGCCGCGGTTCGTGTTGTCGATGAATGATCAGCGCAACCTCACGGCCTACCTCAAGCGCCTGGCCGACGACCGCGACCCGGGCCTGACCGCCGGCACGCTACACCTGGGCACGTTGTTGCCAAGCCAGGGGCCGTTGAGCGAAGAGGGCGCTACGGTAGCCGCTGTGCTCGAGGGCTGTGTGGCGAGCATCAATCAAACGGGGGGGATTCATGGTCGGCAGTTGTACCTGACCATCGTCGATCCGGGCCCGGATCGCGCCAGTGCCGAGCAGGCGCTGGACCGCTTGATCGAGCAGGAGCAGGTGTTCGCCCTGATCGCACCGCTGGTGCCGGCACTGGATTCGGACCTGGCCGCGCGCCTGGATCGGGCCGGTATCCCGCTGATCGGACCGCTGTCGCTGTTGGGGACAACCCAGGTCAGCCGGCAGATTTTCGAGCCGCTGCCGGGGTTGCGTGAACAACTGATCGCCCTGGCCGATTACGCCACCAACAGTTTGCGGGTGCTCCAGGGACCGACGCTGATCACCTACCCGGACGAGCCCGGACAACAGCTGGCGGCGCAGAACCTCAGCCAATACTTGCAGGATCACGCCTGGCAAAAGGTGAGTCTGCAAGCCTATGACCCGGCACGGGACGATGTGCCGCTGGGCTCGCGCTCGGTGTTCTACCTGGGCAGCGGCGGTGGTTTCAGTCGCTTCGCTGAACGCTTGCAGACCGCGGGGCAGGTGCCTTACCTGTTCGCCGCCTCGAACCAGGTGGCCGGCGATCTGTTGCAAGTGCCCAGTGGTTTTTCCAAGCGAGTGTTTCTGGCCTATCCCTTCGTGCCCAGTGACTGGACGCTGGCCGGGCGCCTGGCGCTGACCCGAATGCGCGAGCACCAGGGGCTCGGCGGTCAGCACGCGGTGCTGCAAGTGGGCGCGTTCAGTTCGATGCTGCTGTTCAGCGAGGGCATGAAGCAGGCCGGGCGCGACGCCAGCCGCGAGAAACTCGTCAACTCGCTGGAAGGCCTGCACGACTTCGAGACCGGGCTGACCCCGAAGATCAGCTTCGGCCCGGGTCGCCGCCAGGGCTTGAGCGGCGCGCACATCGTCACCGTCGAGCTGCCCAACCAGCGCTTCTATCTGGTAGCACCCTATAAACCCATTGCTGCCACGCCCTGACCGGAGGTCGATGATGAAACTCAATACTGTGCTGATCCTGCTGACAATGTGGGTGCCCGCGACGTTTGGCGGCAACGGCCCCGCTGCCGCACGGGTCAATGGCGAAGAAATTTCCGAATGGCGCCTGGAGCGTTATTTCGCCGAATTCCTCGAGGACCAGGGCCGGGCCGTGGCCAGCATTCGCAATCCCAAGGCCTACAAGCAATTGCGTCAGGCCGCCCTCGACGCGCTGATCGACCGCGAGCTGCTGTGGCAGGAAGCGGTCAAGCGCGGGGTGGTGATCAGCGACGCCATGGTGCAAAGCCAGGTTGAGCAGACCCGGCAGGCGATCGGCGATGCCGATAAGTTCACCCGGCGCCTGGAGGACGCCGGCTTTGACGAAGCCGGTTATATCGAATACACCCGCCGTGAAATCGCCGCCCGTCAGGTGTTTGCCGACCTGACCAAGGCCGCCGGGCCGGATGAAAAGCAGATCCGCGACTTCTATGAAACGCATCGCGCGCAAATGAGCCGGCCCGAGGAAGTCCAGGCCCGGCACCTCCTGATCAAGGTGGCGCAAGACGCCGACCCTTCCACAGTTGAAGCGGCGCGGCTACGCTTGGAGCAGTTGCGTGTAAAAATCACTCAGGGCGAGGACTTTGCCAGCGTGGCCCGGGCCGGTTCCGAAGATGTATCTGCCAGCGAAGGCGGGGACCTGGGCTATTTTCCACGGGGGCGCATGTTGCCGGAATTCGAAGCGGCGGCGTTCGCCCTGGCGCCGGGAGCCGTCAGTGAGCCGGTTCGGACGGCGGTCGGCTGGCATTTGATCCAAGTGCAGAACCGCCTGGAGGCGACCGATGTCTCGGAGGAGCAAGGGCTTGAGATGGTCCGGGTGTACCTTGCCCGGCAACACCAGGCACAGGCTCGTCGAGACGTTCTGGCGCAGCTGCGTTCCAGTAATCGAATCGAGCGAATTGACGATGAATGAAGGTTTACCCCCCACTAGTGGGGAAAGAACTTCAGTGCCGATCCACACGCTTCCCCGCCTTTGGGGGGAGAGGGTGCTGGACGATAGGGCATTGTCTTCAAATTCAAGGACATGAAGAGATAATAATACCGGCGCCCAGCCTGGCATGAAGTGTGCGTTAGTCCTGTAAAGGGCGCACTCCCAGGGCTGGAACATCGGACCTGCGGTTTCAAGGAGTCGACCTTGTTAAACAAAGTACTGGTTGTCGAAGACGAACAGCTCCTTGCCGAAAACCTCAAGGATTACCTTCAGGCGCAAGGGCTGGACGTCCGGATTGCACATGACGGTGCGACGGGTATCGGTGAAGCCGAACGGTTCGCACCCGATGTGATGGTGTTCGATTACCGCTTGCCCGATATGGAAGGCTTTGAGGTGCTCGATGCTGTCCGCCGGAACAGGAATTGCCATTTTGTACTGATTACGGGGCACCCAACCGCTGAAGTCTGTGAGCGGGCCCGGCAACTCGGAGTCAGTCATATCCTGTTCAAACCCTTTCCGTTGGCGGAATTGGCCCGAGCAGTCTGCGATCTTCTGGGCATGGAGCGCGAACCCAAAGCAGGCATGGGCACATCCGAAGGTTTTGTCGAACGACGCCAGAGCAGGACCGAAAGTTTCCCGCTGCAGTTGTACGACGGCAGTTGGGTGCTGGCAGATCGTCGACGTATTCCATCGACGTCCAAGGCACCAGACGACGAACAATTGCTCACCGGGGATCAGGGGCGCGACAAGCTGTAATGGCTCGCCGCGTCGACAGGGCTCAAAGCCCCCGGCGTTGGAGAGCATGCCATGGACCGTCTATCCCTTGCCGTCGAACCGGCGCTACTGGACTGTGTACCGTCTCGTTTTTCCAGTGAGCAACTGGCCCAGGCCCGGGCCCGGGCCACCAGCTCCGGGGAGCGGGTCCTGGAAGCCCTCGGGGTGCTGTGCGAACTGGCCCCCATGCCCTTCATCCAGTGCCTCGGCGCGACCCTGCATTATCCGGTGCTCGACACCGACAGCCTGTTTCAAGCCACCCCGGTGTTCGACCGGGTCACCCTGGCCCAATGCCTCAAGCGCGAATTCATCCTGCTGCGTCATGCCGATGCGGTGATCGGTGTGTTTGCCGACCCCTTCGATACCGCGCGCCTGGCCTGGATCGACGACTGCCTGCATGGCGCGCCGCTGTACCTGGTGCACGCCGACGACCTGAAAGCCTACCTGGCGCGCCATGAAGAGAGCTTCCACGCGGTGGAATCGCTCAACGCCCAGGCCGACGCCGGCACCGAAATCGATACCCTGCAAAGCCTGTCCCTGACCAGCATCAGCGAAGACGCCAGCGTGGTGGTCAAGCTGGTCAACTCGACCCTGTACGACGCGCTGAAAATGCACGCCAGCGACATCCACCTGGGCACCACCGGCAGCGGCCTGGTGATCAAGTACCGCATCGATGGTGTGCTGAACAACATCAGCAAGATCCAGGGCAGCGAGTTCGCCGAACAGGTGATTTCCCGGGTCAAGGTCATGGCCGAACTGGACATCGGCGAAAAGCGCGTGCCCCAGGACGGTCGTTTCAAAATCGGCATCAGTGGCCGGCAGATCGACTTCCGGGTGTCGATCATGCCGAGCATTTTCGGCGAGGACGCGGTGCTGCGGGTGCTGGACAAACAGGACCTGGCGGACAAGGTCAGTGGCGTGCAGTTGCAGGCCCTGGGTTTTGAAGAACACACCCTGCGCCAGCTGCGCCGGCTGGCCGCCGAGCCTTACGGCATGGTGCTGGTCACCGGACCCACCGGCAGCGGCAAGACCACCACCCTCTACGCGATGATCACCGAGATCAACCACGGCGTGGACAAGATCATCACCATCGAAGACCCGGTGGAATATCAGCTGCCCGGCGTGCTGCAGATCCCGGTCAACGAAAAGAAAGGCCTGACCTTCGCCCGCGGCCTGCGCTCGATCCTGCGCCATGACCCGGACAAGATCATGGTCGGTGAAATCCGCGACCCCGACACCGCGCAGATTGCGGTGCAGTCGGCGCTCACCGGGCACCTGGTGTTCACCACCATTCACGCCAACAACGTGTTCGACGTCATCGGCCGTTTCACCCAGATGGAAATCGACCCTTACAGCCTGGTCTCGGCCCTCAACGCGGTGCTGGCGCAACGGTTGATCCGTCTTGTGTGCGCCAGTTGCAGCGCGCCGAGCAACCCGACCGACGAAGAGCTGCGCCTCAGCGGACTCGATCCACAGCAGGTCGATCACTATCACTTCGTCCACGGCAAAGGCTGCGGCCATTGCCGGGGCACCGGTTACCGCGGGCGTACCGCGATCGCCGAACTGCTGCACCTGGACGACGAACTGCGGCAGATGATCGTCGAGCGCCAACCCGTTTCGAAAATCAAGGCACACGCGTGCAAACGTGGCTTGCGCCTGCTGCGCGAGTCGGCTCTGGAACTGGTTGCAGAGGGGCGGACCACGCTCGAGGAGATCAATCGTGTCACTTTTGTCTCGTGATCGTTTTGTCGCCGTGCTCGGCGCCAGCGGCGTCGGCCTCGGCCAGCGCAAGGGCAACGAAACCCTGTGGCTGGGCAGCGTCGGCTTTATCGACGAAGGTTTTCATGCCTGGGCCGTGGCCCTGGACACCCTCGACTGCCTGCTGGCTGAACATACCCGTGCCGGTGCCGAATTGAGCGTGGTGATTTCCGGGCACTTCAGTCGTTTTTGCCTGGTGCCCTGGAGCGACCAGATCAGTAGCCCTGATGAACTGCAAGGGTTCGCGCAGCTGTGTTTCGAAGACCTCTTCGGCGCACCGACCCAACCCTGGAGCCTGGTGCTGTCGGCCGAGCCTGCGGGCTATGACCGCGTCGCCAGCGCGTTGCCGCAAGACCTGCTGGCGCGCCTGCGCAGCCTGGTCAGCGAGCGCGGCCTGCGCTTGCGCTCGGTGCAGCCGTACCTGATGGCTGCTTTCAACCACTTCGATAAAAGCCTCGATGCCGGTGACTTTCTGTTCGTGGTCGCCGAGCCGGTGCGCAGTGTATTGCTGCTGGCCCGGGAAGGGCGTTGGGCGGCGGTGCGCTCGGTCGGCACCGGCGACAGCGACGCCGCACTGACCGCGCTGATCGGTCGCGAAAGCCAGTTGCAGGCCTCCACCAGCGAGCGGCCATTGAGCGTCTACCTGCATGCGCCGGCGCGTATCGAGGCACAGCCAGACGTACCCGGTGTGCAACTGCGCACCCTTGAAGAGGACCGGACCGGCGTACGCGATGCCTTGTACGTCATGTCCCGGGCGGTGGCCTGACATGCGCGCCTTGATGCTCGACTTTCAGCCGCGCCGCCGCTCGGGCCCCTTGGGCTGGAGCCTGCTGGCCGGTGGCCTGGTGCTGACCCTGGGTTGCTTCTTCGTCCAGCAGCACCTCAGTGAACAGGCTGCGCAACAGCAAGGCCATCTGCAGACCGCCCAGCGCGTCCTCACCGGCGACTCCGGCGCCAAGACCAGCCTGACCCCGGCCGAGACCCGGGAGCAGGCGCAGAACCTGGCCGAGATGCGCAAGGTGTCGCAGCAACTGCGTCGCCCCTGGGAACGGCTGTTCGCCATGCTCGAAACCCTGCCCCGGGAAGACATTGCCTTGCTGACCCTGACCCCGGATGCGCGCAAAGGCCAGGTGCGGATCAGCGCCGAGGCACGGGACCTGGAAGCCATGCTCGCGTTTCACCAGCGCCTCGAAGCCAGCGACGAGCTGTCCGACGTGTCGCTGCTGAGCCACGAAATCGTCGTCAAATCGCCGGAACAACCGGTGCAATTCAACCTGTCGGCTGCTTGGGAGATTGGCGATGCAAATCCCTAGATTGATCGTCCACGAATACCTGCAAGGCCTGGGTGTGCCGGGGTTGGCCGGGCTGGCCATGCTGCTGCTGGCGCTGCTGTATGGCCTGGGCGGCCTGATGCCGGACTGGCAGGCGCTGCAAACCCTCAGCCAGCAGACCCGCGAAGCCGGCGAGTACCTGGCCCGGGTCGAAGACGGCAGCGTCGCCGCGCCGGTGGTGCCGCAGCGTCAGCTCGACGACTTTCGCAGCAAGCTGCCGTCGCAGCCCCAGGCCACGGTCGCCATCGACAAGATCTACGCGCTGGCGGCCCAGGAACGCATCACCCTGGCCCGCGGCGAGTATTCCCTGGGCATCGACCCCAAGACCCATCTGGCCCGCTATCAGATCCTGCTGCCGGTGCGCGGCACCTACCCGCAACTGCGGCGCTTCCTGCATGCCTTGCTCGGCCAGTTGCCGGCGGTGGTGGTGGAGGACGTGGAGTTCCAGCGCAAGAAAATCGCCGACACCGACCTGACCGGGCGGATCCGCATGACCCTTTACCTGTCGAGGTCATGATGAATACCAAGCGCGTAGTGGGTTGGGTGGCGTTCTTCGGTGTGGCGGCGGCGCTGACCTGGTTGCCCGATGACTGGATGCCGTCGGAGGAGGTCGAGGTCTCGGTCGCCACCGCGTCCACCTCGAGCACAGGCAAAGCCCGCGGTGCACTGCCCGTGACGGCGGCCGCAAAAAAACCGGCGGTGGTCAAGGACCTGACCCCGGCTGGCGACCTGTTTGCCGCCCGCAGCTGGAAGGCGGCCCCGACGCTTGCCAGCGTCACCGAACAACCCGTCATCGTCACCCCGGTGGTGCAAGCCCCCAGCGCACCGCCGATGCCATTCCAGTTCATCGGCAAGCTGGATGACCGTTCCGACCTGCAAGTGTTTTTGCAGAACGGCGAAAAAATATACGTCGTGCGCAAAGGGGATGTGATCGACGAAACCTGGCGGATCGAGGGCATTTCCGATGTGGAACTGAGCTTTGTCTACCTGCCTCTGCATTTGTCCCAGACCTTGTCTGTGGGGAGCACGCAATGAACCAATCCCGGTTGTTGATGAGCCTTGGCCTGTGCACAGCGCTGGTCGCGTGCAGTACGGCGCAAGTGGCCAACGAGGAAGCGTCCGAGCTGATTGAACAAGGCCAGTACGAAGCCGGCCTGGCCCGGGTCGAGGAAGGGCTGCGGGAGAACCCGCGCGATACCGAATTGCACCTGTTGCTCAACAGCGGTCGGGCCAAGGCGATCACGGCGCTGCTGACCCAGGGCGACACCGATCGCGCACGCCGGGATTTCGCCTCGGCACGCATGGCCTACAGCCGGGTGTTGACCATCGAGCCCAACAACCGCCGCGCCCAGGACGCACTGCGTCAGCTCGACTACCTGCGCAGCATGGAAGACAAACTCGAACTGGCCCGTGGCGACTTGCGTCGCGGTGACATCTACGGCGCCGATCGCCAGGTGAAACAGATCCTCGAACTCGACCCGAAAAATGAAGGCGCGCTGGAACTGCAAGGCAACATCCGCCTGGTCCAGAGCCGCAACGTGATCCCCTATCCGCAGCTGCGCACCCGCCTGGACCGGCCGGTGACCCTGGAGTTTCGCGACGCCAACCTGAAGGTGATTTTCGAAGTGCTGTCCCAGGTCGCCGGTTTGAATTTCATCTTCGACAAGGACCTGCGCCCGGACATGAAAGCCACCATCTTCGTGCGCGACGTGCGCATCGAAGACGCTGTGGAATTACTGCTGCAACAGAACCAGCTGCACCAGAAAGTGGTGAACGAAAACACCTTGCTGATCTACCCGGACTCGCCGCAGAAGGTCAAGGATTACCAGGAGCTGGTGATGCGCACCTTCTACCTGACCAGCATCGATGCCAACACCGCGCTGAACATGATCAAGACCATGCTCAAGACCCGCGACGTGTTCGTCGATGAGCGCCTCAATACCCTGACCATGCGCGACAGCGAAGACGCGGTGCGCATGGCGGAAAAACTCCTGCAATCCCAGGACCAGTCCAACCCGGAAGTGGTGCTGGAAGTGGAGGTGATGGAAGTCGCCACCCAGCGGATTCTCGACCTCGGTCTGCAATGGCCCAACACGTTCGGCGTGGTCAACAGCGACGGTTCGGCGGTGACCCTGCTCGATCAGCTCAAAGGCATCAACTCCGGCCGGATCACCATCTCGCCATCGCCCCAGGCCAAGATCAACGCCCAGGACAACGACATCAACACCCTGGCCAGCCCGGTGATTCGCGTCAGCAACCGCGAACAGGCACGCATCCACATTGGTCAGCGCGTGCCGATCATCAGCGCCACCTCGGTGCCGTCGACCCAGGGCCCGGTGATCACCGAAAGCGTCACCTACCTGGATGTCGGTCTTAAACTTGAAGTACAGCCGACCGTGCACCTGAACAACGAAGTGGCGATCAAGATTGCCCTGGAAGTCAGTAACGCCACCCCGCTGGAGCCGACCCGCCAGGGCACGATTCCGGTTCAGGTCGACACCCGCAACGCCCAGACCACCCTGCGCCTGCATGACGGCGAAACCCAGATCCTCGCCGGCCTGATGCGCAACGACCATGGCGCCACCGGCAACAAGATCCCTGGCTTTGGCGACATTCCCGGGTTGGGTCGTTTGTTCGGCAGCAACAAGGACACCGTCGGCAAGTCGGAACTGGTGCTGTCGATCACCCCGCGGATCGTGCGCAACCTGCCGTACCAGAGCCCGTCGGACATGGAATTCCCTACCGGCACCGAAACCAGCATGCACATCCAGGCGCCGGACCGGCGGCTGGAGTCGGCTGCTGCGCCTGCGGCGATTGATCGTCCGGTCGCGGTCACCACCCAAGTCGTTATCGAGAAGCCTTGATCATGAACGCCTCGCAACGCGGTTTTACCCTGATTGAAGTCGTGGTGACGCTGGCCCTGATCGGCCTGCTGGCCGGCATGGCTGCGCCGCTGACCGAGACCGTGGTGCGCCGGGGCAAGGAACAGGAGCTGCGTACGGCGCTGTACCAGATCCGCGACGCCATCGACGCCTACAAACGCGCCTTCGACGCCGGTTATATCGAGAAGTCGCTGAACAACAGCGGCTATCCACCGAACCTGCAAGTGCTGGTGGACGGCGTGCGCGATGTGCGCAGCGCCAAGGGCGCCAAGTTCTATTTCCTGCGCCGGGTGCCCCGCGACCCGCTGGCCACGGTCAAGCGCGACGACGAAGGCGGCTGGGGCTTGCGTTCCTATGACAGTACGGCCCAAAGCCCGCGGGAGGGCGAGGACGTCTTTGACGTCTACTCCCAGGCGCGCGGCAAGGGTCTCAACGGCATCGCCTACCGGGAGTGGTGACTTATGCGCCGGGAAAAGGGTTTTACCCTGCTGGAACTGATGGTGGTCATGGCAATCATCGCGACGCTGATGACCATCGCCTTGCCCCGTTATTTCAACAGCCTCGAGGCCTCGAAGGAGACCACCCTGCGCCAAAGCCTGTCGGCGATGCGCGAGGCGCTGGACCACTACTACGGCGACACCGGGCGCTACCCCGATTCCATCGAACAGCTGGTGGAGCAGCGTTACCTGCGCAACCCGCCGATGGACCCGATTGCCGAGCGCAAGGACCTGTGGGTCCTGGTGGCGCCGCCGGACGGTGTGCCGGGCGGGGTCGCGGATATCAAGAGCGGTGCAACCGGGAGGGCGCGTGATGGCAGCCTTTATGCCGAGTGGTAAGCCCTCGAACCAGGCGGGTTTCACCTACCTGGGCGTGCTGTTCCTGATCATGGTGATGGGCATGGGCCTGGCCAGTGCCGGCGAATTATGGTCGACCGCCTCGCGCCGCGATCGTGAACGCCAGTTGCTCTGGGTCGGTACCCAGTACGCCCAGGCCCTGCGCAGCTATTACCGCAGTTCGCCGGGCCTGGCGCAGTACCCGAAAGAGTTGGCGGACCTGTTGCAGGACGAACGTTTTCCCAATGCCCAACACCATATTCGCCAACTGTACCCGGACCCGATCGGGGGCGGCGAATGGGCGCTGATGCGTGGTTTCGACGGGCGCATCACCGGCCTCTACAGCCCCTCGACGGACAAGCCGCTCAAACAGGCGGACTTCCCCAGTCAATGGTCGGACTTCACCGGCATGGCCAGTTACAAGGACTGGCAGTTCGTGGCCGAGAAGGCGTTCCTCGAAGGCACGTCGGGGCCGAAAAGTCCGTCCCGGTCACCACAAGGGGTGATGCCATGAACAGATTCTGCCTGGCCCTGATCCTGCTGCTGGCGACGCCGTTTGCCGCGGCCGCCGAAGAGGACGAAATGATGGGCTTCATCGTCGATGACACCATCTCGCACATAGGCCACGAGTTTTATTACGCGTTCAGTGAACGCCTGCGCGCCACCAGCCCCATGGATTTCAACCTGGTGGTACGCGAACGACCTTCCGCACGCTGGGGCAGCCTGGTGACCGTGGAATACCAACAGCGTTTGGTGTATCGGCGCTTTCTGCCGCCGAACACTGTGGAACTCAAGGAGGAGGCGTCCGACGCCGCCGACTGGGTGCGCGGGCAGATCGTCAAACGCAAGCTGGAAGCTTTGTTGCAGGACACCACGGACCTAGAGAGGGACGAATTATGAAAACGAGAACATTGTTGCACCGCCCCGGGCTGTCATGGGCCGGTATCTGGTTGCTCGGGCTGGCCAGCGGCGGTCTGGTCCAGGCCACGGAGCTGGTGTACACACCGGTCAACCCGACGTTCGGCGGCAACCCGTTGAACGGAACCTGGCTGCTCAACAAAGCCCAGTCGCAAAACGATTACGACGATCCGGACTTGAAAGACCGGGCTTCCCTGGCCGGGACCTCAGCCCTCGAACGCTTCAGCAGCCAGTTGCAATCGCGGTTGCTGGGACAGTTGCTGGACAACATCTCCACCGGCAACACGGGGAGCCTGTCCACCGACGCTTTTATCGTCAACGTCATCGACGACTCCGGCGCACTGACTATTGAAGTGACCGACCGAGCGACCGGTGAAATTTCGGAAATCCAGGTGAATGGCCTGGCCCCTTGAGGGGACTCGGTCAATGGGGAGTCAAGGACATGAAAAAGATAATAGCGCTAGGGCTGATGTTGGCGGCATTACAAGGGTGCAGTCTGCGCGAGCCGATGTCGGCGGAGCACGACACCGAAACCCCGACCCTGACACCTCGGGCGTCGACCTATTACGACTTGCTGAACATGCCACGACCCAAGGGCCGGTTGATGGCGGTGGTGTACGGCTTCCGGGATCAGACCGGGCAGTACAAACCGACCCCGGCCAGTTCCTTTTCCACCAGCGTGACCCAGGGCGCGGCGAGCATGTTGATGGACGCGATGCAGGCCAGCGGCTGGTTCGTGGTGCTGGAACGCGAGGGGCTGCAGAACCTGCTGACCGAACGCAAGATCATCCGCGCCTCGCAGAAAAAGCCGAATACGCCGATGAATATCCAGGGTGAGTTGCCGCCCTTGCAGGCGGCGAACATGATGCTCGAGGGCGGGATCATTGCGTACGACACCAACGTGCGCAGCGGCGGGGAAGGGGCCGGTTACCTGGGCATCGACATTTCTCGCGAATATCGGGTGGATCAGGTCACGGTGAACCTGCGGGCGGTGGATGTGCGCAGCGGGCAGATCCTGGCCAACGTGATGACCAGCAAGACCATCTACTCCGTGGCGCGCAGTGCCGGGGTGTTCAAGTTTATCGAGTTCAAGAAGTTGCTTGAGGCCGAGGTCGGGTACACCACGAACGAGCCGGCGCAGTTGTGTGTGTTGTCGGCGATCGAGGCGGCGGTGGGGCATCTGTTGGCCCAGGGGATTGAACGCAAGATGTGGCAGGTGGCGGGGGACAAGACGGCGCTGGTGCAGGATGAGACGCTGGATCGGTATTTGACCCAGGCCAAGGTGGTGCCAGAGGGTGGGGATGAGTGAACGTGGCGGCCTTCGGGCCGACCAGGTTCTTGTTGGTTGAGTACATATCCGTTGCTGCGGTAACGGCCGCTTATGGTTTCGCCCTTACGGCGAGTCCCTTTGGCAAACGCCCCAAAGGAACCAAAGGTCTCGCCCCGGCGTCCGGCCCCTCGCTAAGGCTCGGGGTGCCTTCGCTCCGGTGTCCATCCGGGGACACTGCCCTCCGGTCTGCTTCGCTACGACCTACATGCAGCGTGTTCGACTGCGTCGAACGGCGCTGCGCGCCACTCCCCGGATGAACACCTCCACTCAGCCTCCCGATATAGGTTGTCTGTTCCTTCTTCTTCCATACTTCGATGTCTCGAAGTCAGTCTTGATCCGAGAAGGAACATGCACCTGTGGGCTACGAATATGCCTCCCAAGCACTCGATGATTACCCCTTCATCTTCGAGCCCCCAGGTGCGCTTGCGCCCTTTAACGAATACTCAGGGAAAGCCCGACACGGCTCTCTATATCGCTTTCGCTGGACGCAAGCATGCATGTCCCTGCATGTACTTTAGCGCCTGTGGAGGTGGTTGATGCAAACGCTCCTGTCTCAGAAATTCACTGCTTATGTCGGAATAGATTGGGCAGATATTAAGCACGACGTGTGTTTGCAGGTCGCGGGGGAAACCCGACGGCACTTCTCAGTAATCGACCACACGCCCCAATCGATTGATCGTTGGGCGAAATCGTTGTTTGAGCGCTACGGTGCTCCGATTGCAATTGCGCTTGAACTCAACAAGGGCCCGTTGGTGGCGGCCCTGCAAAAGTACGAGTTTTTCTGCCTGTTTCCGATTAATCCGAGCACGTTGGCCAAACATCGTAAAACCTTTATTGGCAGCGGCGCCAAGGATGATCCGACCGATGCTCAATGGGCTCTCGAGTTGTTGCTCACTTATCCCCTTCGGTTCCCCCAATTGATGCCGCAAAGCCCTGCCATGCGTGTTTTGGCCAGCCTGACGGAACATCGGCGCGCACTGGTCAACGAGCGAGTGAGGATGGGCAACCGCTTGATCTGCACGCTCAAACAGTACTATCCATTGGCCCTGGAACTGTTTAGCGATCATGACACCGTGATGTTCTGTGACTTTCTGATGTGCTGGCCCACGCTTGACCACATCCAGCGATCTCGCCAGAGTGCCTTTCTCAAGTTCTTTAACGAGCACAACGCTCGTCGCTCTCAGCTCAATCAAGCGCGCTGGGAAATCATCAGCAAAGCGATTCCTCTGACGCAGGATCCGGGGGTGATACGTCCTTCACAGCTGTACGCGACGGCCTTGGCGTCGCAACTCAAAGGGCTCCTTGCCATCATCAAGGATTTTGATCGCGAGATCGAAGAAACGGCCAACACCTTGGCCGATTACCCGATTTTTAAGGCACTGCCTGGAGCCGGCCAACATCTTGCACCGCGCCTGATGGTGGCTTTTGGTGAGCAGCGAGATCGATTTAACGACGCCAGTGCGATGCAGCGATATGCCGGAATCGCACCGGTTACCCAGCGTAGCGGAAAAAAGAAACTCGTGTATTGGCGCTACCAATGCTCAACTTTCTTGCGCCAGACCTTTGTCGAATGGGCCGCTCACAGCATCACTCAATCCACATGGGCCGAGGCCTATTATCGGCAGCAGCGGGCGAAAGGCTGCTCATACCAAGCGACTCTCAGAGGGCTCGCTTTCAAGTGGATCAGAATCGTTTATCGGTGCTGGAAAACCAGCACCGTCTATGACGAAAAGGCTTACCTGCAGGCTTTGATACGCCGGGGATCAACATTGATAGAGATACCAATGGAGGAAGCTTCGGGTTGACGGAAAGGCTCAGGGCATGAAGGGGCGGGTGGATCAAAATCAAGAGCTGCAGGCGAGCTAACGCTCGGCCTGATGAGTGGTGAAGAGCGCGGGTGTACCCGGACCCCTGTAGGAGCGAGGCTTGCCCGCGAAGACGGCCTGACAGCCGACCTGATTTCACGGATACACCTGGAACCCTTGCTCGCGAAGGCGGCTGACAGCCAACCCGACTTTTATGGGTTCAAGCAGTTGTCTGTAGGACCGACTTGAAGGCTACATCACCTTGCGCCATTGCCTACAACTACGCCAGAATCCGCCGGCTTGTGCGCTTTGTCCCTGGTCTTTATCGTTGCCCTATCGCTGCAAATTCAGCGATCGGGTTTAGCGATCCGAACAGTTACAGGGAGCAACAGCACTTCAGTCCTCATTGCAGGCTTCTATGTCTGCAATTTGATCATGGCGGCTGTGCGTCGGAGACTTTCGGGTCTGCCGGGTTTACCTGTACCGGTTCGCTAACCTTCGTACAGCCGCCACCCTTGCTTGTTTAGCGACAGGTCATGGTGGTTTCATTTTTCTACAGGATCTTCACCATACCCAAACCGACACCGAATCCCCCAGAATCACAAAGCGAAAGCACTACCGCCGCCCGCGCCTCCAACCTTCGCCTCAAACCCGCCATTCTCAAAACCTGCACACCCCGCAAACCCAGCACAATGTTCATCATCGCCCCGGACATCGACACCGAAAGCCTGTTGGCACACGCCTGTGAGTCGCTGGCGTCGGCGAGCGTCATGGCCAGTGACTTCGCGACCTTTGTAGATGGGCCGCAGCGCAGCATGGTGTTGGGCATCCAGCAGGTCATCATGCTGGCTGATCTGACAGTCAACCGGGCACTGGATAACCTCGATCCTCAAGACTAAACAGTCACTACAAGAGATCGTCAGGTAGACCGCGTTATCGTTCTTCGCGGGCAAGTCGAATCGTCGCACCGCTCGCTCCTACGCAACCGCGTCAGCCATAAAAAAACCGCGATCCTGCACCCAGGCTCGCGGTTTTTCACAACCCTACAATCATTGCTGCAGAACAGTCGCCTGGTTACCCGTCCCATACTGCTGAACAGTCGCCATCTGCGTCATCCCACTCTGGTCAACATTGGCAATGTTCCCCGTCCCGCCTTGGGTCACATACGCCACGTTCATGGTGTCAGCCTGTTTCACAACGATCTGGTTATCATCCCCATATTGTGTAGTGAAGGCCTGGTTGCTTGTGCCCGACTGGTCGTACTCGGTGCTGTTGCCCATACCGGTGCTGGTGCCCTGGGCCAGGTTGGTGAGGCCGCGTTGCGAGGCGATGAGGATGTTGTCGCTGCCGTTCTGGTCGAAGTACAGCTCGTTGTAGGTGTCGGCCTGGCTGACGGTGGTCTTGTTGCCGGTACCGGCCTGGTTGGTGGTCATGATGTGGCCGGCGCCATCCTGGGTGAAGCTGGCGATGTTGTTGCTGCCGAGCTGGTTGACGGTCGCACGCTGGTTGCTGCCGAACTGGCCACCGGCTTGCGGGCCTTTCCAGTTGCTGGCATAGACCTTGTTGTCGTTACCCACCGAGTTGGCATTGAGCACATGGCTGTCGCCGCTCTGGTAGGTGAAGTGCACGTTGCCGGTGCCCTGTTGGTACAGCGCCAGGGTCGAGCCGACGGACTCGAACTGGTCGGCGTAGATCGCGTTGAGGTCGCCGACTTGCAGAACCTGGGCGACGTTGTTTTCGCCGAAGCTCTGGTCGACGATGGTTTCGTTGGCTGTACCGATCTGGTCGACGGTGGCCTGGCTGGCGAGTTGGGTGTCTTGCCAGACTTCGCTGCCGTTCATGTCGCCCAGTTGGTTGATGGTCACGGTGCCGCCGTTGCCCAAGGTCTGGTGGCCATAGGCATAGTTGCTTTCGCCGGCCTGATTGATATTGATCTGCCCGGCCACGTGCTCGATCTGTTCGCCGGTGCCGTAGTTGGCGGTGCCGTATTGGATGACCGTCGCGTTGTTGCCGGTACCGGACACGATTTGCTCGACGTTGGCTTCGTTGCTGTCACCCAGCTGCGAGGTGGTGGCGGTATTGCCGTCCTGGCCTTCCTGGTAAATGAAAGAGAAGTTGCCGGTGCCTTGCTGTTGCTGCAACGCCTGGTTGGCGCCAAGTGCGCCTATCGACTGGCTGGCATGGGTGATGTTCAAGGCGCCGACCTGTTGCTGGACGATGGTGCTGCCGTTTTCGTACAGCTGCTCGGCATAACCGGCGTTGAAGTCACCGACCTGATCCTGGGTAATGGTGCCGGTGGCACCTTCTTGCTTGGCGGCCGCGTTGTTGCCTTCGCCGAGTTGGGTCTGGGTGGCGGTACTGAAACTGGCCTGGATTTGCGTCACCTCGGCGATGTTGGCGGTACCGACCTGGTTCTGGGTGGAAAGGCTGTCGTCGGCCATCGCCTGGGCACTGACAATGACCAGGATGGCGGCGGTAAGGGGCGTCAGTTTGAACATGATGAAACCTCCAAGTGGTGCAGTGCTTTAGCGATACTGTTTGACCGAAACGCTCATGCCGTTCCCCGACTGGGTCACGGCGCTGGAAAGCCCCGTGCCGGCCTGGTCGATGCTGGCGTCGTTGTTGTTGCCGTTCTGGGAAATCTGCGCGCGGTTGTGGCTGCCGTTTTGCGTGATCCCGGCGTTGTTGCCCGAACCTTGCTGGGTGATCAGGGCCATCAGGTCGCTGCCTTGCTGCAGGATGAACGCTTCCTGATTGCTCCCCGACTGGACAATGTGACCCAGCAGCGACTGGCCGTTCTGTTGCAGCAGCGCGACGTTGGCCTGGCCGTTCTGGTCGATCAGCGCTTGCTGGCCGATCGGCGCTGGCCACTCGCCGAGGTCGGCTGCGGGCGCCAGGTCGTCGTTCTCCATCAAATCATCGGCGCGCACGCCCGCACTGCTGCAAAGCAGAAGCAGGCAGAGCAGGGTGGCGGTCGATTTTTTCATGGTGGCGTCCTTGGGAAAGAGGCCTGCCCCACCGATCGGCCAGATCGGTGGGGCGAGGGCTTACTGCACGGTGACGGCGACAGTGCGCACGGTGCCCTGGGAGGAGCGGATGGTTGCTGTCGGGTTCGCCGACGGGATCACCGTGGTGCTGTTGCTCACGGTCAGGCGCCAGCGTCCGGTCAACGGCACCGTGGTGGTACCGAGGGTTACCAGCCCGGTCGGGGTGGTCACCTGGACGGTGATGGTGTTGCCGGTGGTCACCGATGAGGTGCCCGAGAAGTCCCAGTTGAAGCGGTTGTTGGAACGGGCCGTCACCGTGGCCGCGGTCACCGCGAAGGTTTCCGCTGCCGGTTTTGGCGAGACTTGCACCGTGACCGTGGCCGGCGCCGACTGGGCGCCGAAGCTGTCCCTGGCGATGTAGGTGAAGGTCGTGGTGAAGGCCGTCGTGACCGTGGCCGGTGGGGTGTAGGTGATCACGGTGCCGTCAGTGCTGACGGTGCCGCGACCGGTCGCTGGCTGGGTCTGGATGGCGACGGTTAACGGTACGTTGCCTTCCGGGTCGGTGTCGTTGGCCAGCACGTTGATCGGTACCGCCACGCCCAGGGTCGCGATGCTGTCGACGACGGCCACCGGAGGCTGGTTAGGCGCCACGGTGATGGTCACGGTCGCCGGAGCGCTCGAAGCCAGGCCTTTGACGTCTTGCGCCTTGTAGGTGAAGGTCGTGGTCAGCGGTGCATTGACGACGGCCGGTGGGGTATAGACCACCGCTGCCGTGCCGCTCAAGGCGACGGTGCCCTGGTCAGCGGCCGGTTGGGTCAGCGCGGTGATGCTCAGTGGCGTGTCGCCGTCCGGGTCGCTGTCGTTGCCCAGCAGGCTGAGGGTGATCGGCACCCCGAAGCTGGTGCTGCCGCTGTCGGCCACGGCTATCGGCGCCTGGTTTTCGCCGGTATCCGGGGCCGAACCAACGACCACGACCGGCTCGGTATCGCTGCCGCCCGCGGCGGATTTGATCGTCACGGTGGCCGGTGGCTGCATCAGGTCGGCAACGGTCAGGCGTTGCAGGGTGCCGGTCTTCGACAGACGTCCGTAACCCTGGGCGACCATGTCCGGTACCGCCACTTCGTCAGTGGAGGTGGCCTCGATCAGCAGGCTGTGATTGCTCCAGTTGTAGCGAGCGGTCTGGACTTTCACCACGTCGGTGACCTTGCTCGACACTGCCGTCGGCCGGGTGGTACCTGTCGGGTTGGTGGCGGTGACCACCACGACCGGGGGCACGTTGCCGGTGAACTGACGCTGGCCGAAGAACAAGCCATTGTTGTCGCCGGTCATGTTGATCAGGCACGGCGACAGCGGTGGGCCGGGTACCAGGGCAATGCTTTCGCGGAAGCACAGGCTCGACGCGTTGCCCGATTTGCCGAAGACTTCGACCCGCGTGCCGGTGTCGGTGCGCCGGTAGGTGGCGCGGTCGATTTCCACCGGGGTCTGGGCACGGTTGTCGAGGACTTTGCCGGATACGGTGAACAGGTTGGTCTCGATGGTCCCGGCTGGTCCCTGGATACGCACGAAGTTGGTGTTGTTGGGGCTGCCGGTGACCTGCTCGGTGAGGTTCGGATCGCCGACGAAGGTCTCGACGGTTCCGGTGTCCGGGTTCATCTCGGTGTAGGGGCCGTTGACGCTACGCAGGAACGGGCCGACGTTGCCGTTCAGCACACCGCTGAAGTTACCTGGCGCACCGATGCCGATGTCCCGGGTCATGTTGATGGCGCGCCGACCCGTGGTGGTGACGTTGATCGTTTCCACCCCGTAAGGGTGGGTGATGGTATAGATCCCGGGTGTGGGCACCGAGACGCGCAGGCGAATCCGCGCGAAGGAGACCTGATCACCCTCCACCGGAGTTTCGGCGCCGAATGCCGCCTCGACCGCGGCCACATACACTTCCAGTTCATACCCGCTGTTGCCCACTTGCGGGATTGCGGTCTCCGCCGCGAACCAGAAGGCTTCTCCGGGCCAGTTGTCGGGGAAGACCATCGGCTGGGCGTCGTCGTAGACCCCCGGTTCCGCCGCCAGGATGCACATGAAGGACGGTGGGGTGGTGGTCGGCACCCGCGAGCTCGCGGCCCGGGACTGGCAAAGCTCCAGCTTCAATTGGTTGTTGTCCTCATACCACATGGGGAATTTCCCCGTGGCGAAGGTGTAAGGGCCGGGGTCGACGGCGGCGAGTTGCGCGAACGCGCTGCCGGACAGCGATAGAGTCAGTCCCAGGGCGTTGAGCGCCAGGCGTGGCCAATTGTTCATGATGCCTCCTGATGAGGATCTGGGCGTGTGAGCGTTCATTGCACGATGACCACTTCTTCGGTGTCGCTGCCGCCATTGGATGACGTCACGCGAACCTTGGCCGGTGGAATCGGCGAGATCCCGGTAGCCAGGGTTTTCACCGCGCCTTCGCCACTGAGGGCGCCGATGGCGGCACCGCTGGCGGATGTGGCGGTGAGCACTGGCGGCGAAGTTTCATCACTGGTCGAGGCCACGAGGGTCAGTTGCCCGCTGCTGAGGCTGTATTCCGCACGCTGGATCACCACCAGGTCGGTCAGCGCCATGGACAAGGTGGTCGGTGTGCTGGTGGGGATCGCCAGGTGGTTGTCGGCGGTCACCTGCACCGTGCTCGGCAAGGTCGGGTTGGCCGCGGACTGCGCGTACCAGTTGCCGGTGGTGTTGGCTTCGCTCATGTTCAGCACCGGGCTGCTGCTGGTCACACCGACAGTCGCCGGCGGCGGTGGCGCCATGACGAACACGTCCTGCTGGGCGATCGGCGCGCTTTCACCGGCTTTGCGCGAGTAAGTGCTGCGCTGGGCGATCATCGGGGTCGGCCGCACCACCGTCGACAATTTGCCGGAGATGCTGAACAGCGTGGTACGCAGATCCAGGCCATTGGGCCCTTCGATGCGCACGAAGTTAGTGTTGAACGGGCTGCCGGTGACGGCCTCTTCCAGGTTCGGGTCGCCGATGAATTGCTCGGCCGAACCGGTCAGCGGATTGGTCTCGGTGTAGGGGCCATTGACGCTGCGCAGGAAAGGTCCGACGTCACCGCGCAGGGCGCCGTCGTAGGTTTTCGGCGAACCGATGCCGATGTCGCGGGTCATGTTGATCACCCGGGTGCCCCCGGCAGGCACGTCGAATATGTCGACCCCATAAGGGTGGGTGATGGTGTAGGTGCCAGCGGTGGGCACGTCGACGCGGATACGTACCCGGGCAAAACTCATCTGGTCGCCTTCGACCGGTTCTTCAGCGGCGAAGGCCGCTTCGATGGCGGTACCGAACGACAGGTCGATGCCCCGGGCAGCGTCGACGATTGCCGCGTCGGCGGTGAACCAGAAGGCTTCGTCAGGGAAGTTGGTCGGGAAGACGATGGGTTGTGCATCGTCGAATACGCCGGGGGTCGGCAGCAACGTACACATGTACGACGGCGCGCCGGGTGCTCCGGGAGCCCTGGAACTGACAGCCTTGGACAGGCACAGGTCTAGGGTTCGACCGTGGGTGTCCTGATACCAGGCGGCGAACGAGCCGTTGGATGGAAGGTAAGGTCCTGGGTCGACGGCATACAGCGCCGCCTGAGCGATGCCTTGGGCCAGAGCACTCACGACCAGGGCGGTCGCAGTTTTGGACAGTAAAGGGTGCATGAGTTAATCCCTCTATCAGAGTACCTGTCCCGTGAGGTGGGTCAGTTGAGAGGGGGTGGGGCAACTTCCGTACCAATAGGCGAAAACATTCTTGAGAGGTCCGGAACGCGGGCATTCGGCGGTCAATCGCTATCAGACAGGCGCTCGAGCGAACGGGCCATTGTCCCCAGCATTGGGGGTAGGTGGGGAAGGCGGGGAGGTGTGGGATAGCTACCACAGCCTTTGCCGGTCCAAACCCCGACATCGGGCAAACGGCCAGCATTGGGCTATAACCCTATAGGGGAAACGTCGGGAACAAATGTCCATGAACATGCCTACCAAAGCGCTCCTGTCGCAGGAGGGCGATACCCGCCTGCACTCGCGCAAGCCGCCGTTCAATCTGTTGCGCTGGTTTTCGCTCGTCAGCATGGCGGTGATCGGCACGGTTGCCGTGGCGCTGGGGTCGGTGTCCACGCGGTTCGTGATTACCGAAAGCGTGCAGCGCGATGCCTTGCTGACATCGCAGTTTATCCAGGCGATCGCCTCGGCCGAGGTGCGCCATGTGTCGATTCCCAACGTGCGGACCATGGGCGAGTTGCTCGACCCCCGCAAGGACAAAGACTTTCCCGACGTCGACCCCATGGCCCGGGCCAATGCCCGTGGTGAATTCCTCGACCACATCGAACACCTGCCGGATGTGATCCTGGCCAATATCTACGCCCCCGACCGCATGGTGATCTGGTCGACCAACCCGGCATTGATGGGCACTACCATCCATACCGACGACGACCTGGATCATGCCTTTGCCTCCAAGACCCCGGTGTCGGCCAGCTATCACGACGTCGATCAAAGCCGCATGGAGCAGAAGTTCGTAACACCCCCTGAATACATCTTCATCGAGAACTACATTCCGCTGTTCGATGCCGACGGCGACAAAGTCACCGCGATGGTCGAGATCTACAAGGAGCCCAAGGACCTGATCAATCGCATGGAGCGCGGCCTGGTATTGATCTGGCTGGCCACCGCCCTGGGCGGCGGGCTGATTTACCTGGGGCTGTACTGGATCGTGCGCCGGGCCGCGATTCAGCTGGCGGCGCAACAGCAGCAATTGATCACCAACGAAACCTTCGTCGCCCTGGGCGAGATGTCGTCGGCGGTCGCCCATAGCTTGCGCAATCCATTGGCGACCATTCGCTCCAGCGCTGAACTGGCGCTGGAATTCGACAGCGGCGCGGCGCACAAGAACATCAACGACATCATCGGCCAGGTCGATCGCATGTCGAAATGGGTCAGGGAGCTGCTGCAATCCTTGCGCCCGCTCAACGACGAAGCGGAGCCGGTGAATCTGGTGGCGGCGTTGCACGACAGCCTCATGGCCTTCGAGCAGCAGATCGCCAAGGCCAACGTCCTGGTCGTGTTCCAGCCCACGGAAACGCCCATGGTCCTGAGCCAGCAGGTGCAGTTGACGCAGATTCTCAACAGTTTGCTGGCCAATGCACTGGAGGCGATGGAGAAGGGCGGCACGCTCACCATTACCCTGGAGCCAACCGATGCCCACGGCGTGTGCGTGGTCGTGAGCGACACCGGCAAAGGCATGAACGAAGAGCAGCGCAGCATGGCCTTCCGGCCGTTTTACACCACCAAGCGCGGTGGCCTGGGGGTCGGGCTGGTGCTGGTCAAGCGGATCATGGACCGTTTCGGCGGCGGGGTGACCCTGGAAAGTCGCGAGGGCGAGGGCACCACCGTGCGTCTTGCGTTTAAACGGCTCACCTGAAAACGGGTGTGAACTTTCCCCGGTAGCGGGTGTTTTTCCCCAGCTGCGTGCCGATCATGGCACATTGATGTTGATAAGCCACTGTTTTGTCAGGTCTTAATCCTTTGTAAAAAATAGTTACAAATATGGCGAGCTCCTTGCAAATCACCAGTACCCCTTCATGACTTCGAGGCGGCTGGTGATGGACAGTAAAGCGCGGTTCCCCTTCAAGCGGTTCGGCTTCCTGACGCCTTTGAGCGTCCTTCTGACGATGACGCTGGGAACAGCCGGTCTTCGTGCCAGCCCCATCGATGACGAACGACAGCCCGAACCCACCGACCCGTCGGCGTATTACGACGAACCCGTCGACAAACCGGCCGCGCTGAACGCCATCCTGACCCTGCCGGAGGCCAACGAAGACGCCTTCGATTTGCCCGATGGCGTCAAAGGCAGCCGCGACACCACACGCCAGGAAAACATCCTGCCGCCCACGGTGCAGACCAGTTTCAACTACCCCACCAATGGCAAGCCCAGCCCGCTGTTCGGCGCTCAGCCGTTCACTCAGCAACTGGTGTTGTTCGAAGAATTCGGTCCGGAAAAACTCGACCCCACCACACCGGCGGCACCCTTGGGATTTCCCCCCGCGGTGATCGGCCCGGCGCCTCAGCAGGACCCCACCAGTGCGGCCCGCAGTGCGCCCCCCGGCGCAGCCCTCGATGCCTTCCTGCGCCAACCGGGACTGACGCCATTCCCGAGCCAGTTCGCCAACGTGGTCGACCGCAATCCGTGGCAGGCGCAGATCGAGTACTTCCTCAACCGGCACATCGGCTCTGCCGCCGAAGGCCGTCCGCCAGGAAAGGGTTGGTCGCATCAACGCTGGAACGAGTTCTACCCGCAAGCGGCCTACAAGACCGTGCAGACCGGTGCGCGAACCAACGGCGGCCTGCGCGACAGTCGCCAGATGCATGGTTACGCCCTGGGTGAGTTCGGTCCCGGTGGCCTTTATCACAACACCGCCGGCGTACCCCTGACCGATGGCACGGCCAAAGGCGTCGACGCGCGTTTTCACCCGAACATGCCGGTACAGAACCACAACGCGGTCTGGACCTTCGACGGCACCTTGCCGCCGAAATTGCTGATGGTGCGGTACGGCCAGCCGGTGCTGATGCGCCATTACAACGGCTTGCCCATCGACCCGTCGGCCAACATGGGCTTCGGCCTGCACACCATCAGCACCCACGAACACAACGGTCACGCACCGGCGGAAAGCGACGGTTACGCCAACGCGTTTTTCTTTCCGGGGCAGTATTACGACTATCGCTGGCCGCTTCAGCTGGCCGGTTACGACAGCATCAATACCCGCGCCGAAGACCCCCGCGCGGCCTTTCCCTGCTCACCGGGGGAAACCCTGTGGGTCAATGACATGAACCCCGGCCTCAAGACGTGCGACCACGGCACCATCAAGATCCGTGGCGACTGGCGCGAAACCATGAGCACCCACTGGTTCCACGATCACATGCTCGATTTCACCGCGCAGAACGTCTACAAGGGCAACGCGGCGATGATGAACTACTACAGCGCCCTGGACCGTGGCAACGAATCGGTGAACGACGGCGTCAACCTGCGCTTCCCCAGCGGCAGCGCCTTGCCGTGGGGCAACCGCGACTACGACGTCAACCTGTTGATCGCCGACAAGGCCTGGGATCAGGGCGGCCAACTCTGGTTCAACCCGTTCAATACCGATGGCTTTCTCGGTGACCAGATACTGGTGAACTGGCAGTGGAAGCCGGCCCTGGACGTGCGCGCCCGCAGCTATCGGTTGCGTATCCTCAACGGCTCGGTGTCGCGTTATTTCAAGCTGGCCCTGGTGCGCGAGGTCAAGGGCAACGGCGGTGAATTTCCCGGGCCGAAAAACGCCGGGGTGTCCTACAGTCGGGTGCCGTTCCACCTGATTGCCAACGACGGCAACATCATGGAGCACAGCGTGCCGTTCGACGGCAGCATGGACCTGGACGCCGACGGCAATAAACAGAATCACAACGCAATCCTGCCAACCCAGGGCATCGCCGAACGCTTCGACATCATCGTCAACTTCGCGAAGAACGGGATCAAGCCAGGGGACAAACTGTTCTTCGTCAACCTGCTGGCCCATGACGACGGCAAGGGCCCGAAAGAGCCGATTGCCCTGGGCGATGTGCTCTCGGAAAAATACCTGGCGGTGATCAAGCAAAGCAGCAAGGGCCCGCAGTGGGACAAGGGCGACCCGGCCGTGGGCAAAATCCTGCAGCTCAACGTCAAGGCCTACACCGGTCAGGACCTGGCGATGGACCCGGCAGCCTATGAGCCGGCCAAACCGGGCAAGGCCGAAGGCATGGCGATGATCCCGCTGAAGATCCATCGCGATACCGTCGCCGACAAGGCGCTGTTGGCCAAGGCCCGTCACCGCACCTTCACCTACGGGCGCTCGGACGGCACCGACACAGCGCCCTGGACGGTCAAGACCGACGGCGGTTTCGGCTTCCATATGGACCCGCGTCGCCTGAACACCTCGACCCAGTTGGCCAGTGGCCCCACCGATGCCGGTGTCACCGGGTTCGGCACCCTGGAAGTGTGGAACATCAAGGCCGGCGGCAAGGGCTGGAGCCACCCGGTGCATGTGCACTTCGAGGAGGGGATCATCCTGAGCCGCGGCGGCAAGGCACCACCGGAATGGGAAAAATGGGCGCGCAAGGACGTCTATCGCATCGGTTCGGAAGACGATGGCCTGGACAGCGTCGAGTTCGCGATCAACTTCCGTGAATTCGCCGGGACCTACATGGAGCACTGTCACAACACCCAGCATGAGGACAACTCCATGCTGCTGCGCTGGGACATCGAGAAGCCGGGGCAATTGCAGTTGATGCCGACGCCGCTGCCGAGCTGGGATGGCGTGCGTTACGTCAACTCCGCCGCCCTGCCGACCTTCCGCACCGGCGATGGCTTCGGCCCACAAGTGCCGGTCAAGAAATGAATCGGGAGCGAGCCGACATGAACGGGCAAACGCCACGCTCTACAGCCTTGGGCCTGCACCTGGTACTGATGCTGGTCAGCTGCCTGCTCGCTACCCGGTTGTTGGTGGCCCACGAGGTGGCCGAGGCGCCGGCTGCGGCGGCGGCGACACCTTGGGGCGCCGGTTATTTCCCCAATACCCTGCTGACCGACCAGGACGGTCGGCAGGTGCATTTCTTCGATGACCTGATCCGGGACAAGGTGGTGGTGATCAATTTCATATTTACTACCTGCAGCGATTCCTGCCCGCTGGAAACCGCGCGCCTGCGCCAGGTGCAACAGTTGCTCGGGGACCGGGTCGGCAAGGACATCTTTTTCTATTCCATCAGCATCGATCCGCTCAGCGACACGCCCGAGGTGCTCAAGGCCTATGCGCGACGGTTCAAGGTCGGGCCGGGCTGGCAATTTCTCACCGGTGACTTCGACGCTGTCACCGAGCTGCGGCACAAGCTGGGGCTGTTCATCGAAGGCGTCGACAACGGTCGCAACAAGGATCACAACCTGAGCCTGATCGTCGGCAACCAGAGCACGGGCCGCTGGATGAAAGCGTCACCCTTCGAGAACCCGTGGATTCTGGCCGATCAATTGGCCAATACCTTGCAGAACTGGAAGCAACCCAGTGTCGAGCAGAGCTACGTCAGTGCGCCGCAGCTGCGGCCGCCCAGCACCGGCGAAGAATTGTTCCGCACCCGCTGCGCCTCATGCCACAGCCTCGGCCCTCAGGATGGGCAAGGCACCGGGATGCGCGACATCGGTCCCGACCTGATCGGCGTTACACGTCAGCGGGCGCCGGCCTGGCTGGCGCGCTGGATCCGCGAGCCGGACCGCATGCTGGCCGAAAAGGACCCGATCGCGATGCAATTGTTCGAGCGCTTCGACAGGATTGCGATGCCCAACCTGCGTCTGGATGAGAACGCGGCGCAGTCCATCCTGGCTTTTTTGCAGGAGGAAACCGAACGGCAGCAGCCGTTACAGGCGGTGCAATCGCACTAGCGGCTAAATAGTATCAAAGGTGCCATCTGTCTCCAACAATGACACCTACACTGATTCGAAACACGGCTGAAAAGGCTTGTCGCAAGCATCCAGGACCGACCCATGCAGACATTGGAACAACAAAAGACAGCGGCGTCGTTGCAGACGCCGGTAACAGAACGCCAGGGCAGGCGCGGGCCATTCAATTTGTTGCGCTGGTTCTCCTTCGGCAGTTTTTTCATCATCGCTGCCGTGGCGCTGGGGCTGGGCTACGTTTCCACGCGATTCGTGGTGATCGAGAGTGTCGAACGCGATTCCATGCTGACCGCGCAGTTCATCCAGGCCATGGGCGATGCCGAAATCCGCCATGCTGCGATCAGCCCCAACCGAACCATGGGTGAGATGCTCGATCCGCGCCAGGACCATGCTTATCCCGATGTCGAACCGGCGACCCGAGCCGCCGCCCGCGTCGAGTTTCTCGATCACGTGGAGCATTTGCCCGACCTGCTGCTGGCTACGGTCTATGCCCAGGACCGTACCGTCGTCTGGTCGACCAATCCCGAGTTGATCGGTGAGCGCATTGAAGGCGATGACGAGCTGGATGAGTCCTTTGCCATGAAAGAGGCGGTGTCCACCAGCTACCACAAAATTGTCGAGGAACGCCCCGAGCAGCGATTGCTGCGCGAGCCTGAATACCTGTTCATCGAGAACTACATTCCGATGTTCAATGCCGACAAAAGCCAAGTGATCGCCATGGTGGAAATCTACAAGGAACCGGTGGATCTGGTGGCGCGCATCCAGCGCGGTTTCAAAGCCATCTGGCTGGTGACCGTGCTGGGCGGCGCAGCGATTTACCTGGCGTTGTTCTGGATAGTGCGGCGTGCGGCAAAACTGCTCGAGAGCCAGCAGAAACAGTTGATCACCAACGAGACCTTCGTTGCCTTGGGCGAAATGTCCTCGGCGGTGGCCCACAGCCTGCGCAATCCGCTGGCGAACATTCGCTCCAGCGCCGAACTGGCCCAGGAGATCGCCAGCCAGAGCTCGCAGAAAAACATCGGCGACATCATCAACCAGGTCGACCGCATGTCGCGCTGGGTCCGGGAATTGCTGATGTCGTTGCGGCCGGTGAATGATGACGATGAAACCGTGGACCTGGTGCTGGCCATCGACGATGCCCTAGGGGCCTTCGACGGGCTGATCAAGCGCTACGGGGTAGAGGTGCGTTTCACCCCACGGGCGTGGCCGTCGGTTGTCAGCCAACGGGTCTTGCTCACGCAGATTCTCAACAGCCTGTTCGCCAACGCCCTGGAAGCCATGCCCAAGGGCGGCGTGCTCAGTATCGACATCGAATGGCCGCAGCCAGGGCGGGTCTGCATGACCCTGAGCGACACCGGCAAGGGCATGAGCCAGCAGCAACAGCAAATGGTGTTCAAGCCGTTCTTCACCACCAAACAAGGCGGGTTGGGCGTAGGCCTGGCCCTGGTCAAACGAATAATGGAGCGTTTCGAAGGCTCGGTCGTACTGACCAGCCAGGAGCAGGAAGGAACCCGCGTCATTCTCAACTTTAAAGTGGCAACGGGAGGGGAACATGGAGCGCAGCATACTGCTGGTCGAGGATGATGAACTCCTTGCCGAGAATATTCAGACCTACCTGGAGCGCAAAGACTTCGAGGTGACGGTCTGCCACTCGGCCGAGGATGCACTGGAGCAATTGGGCACGTTCGTGCCTGATGTGGTGCTCACCGATAATTCGCTGCCGGGCATGAGCGGTCACGACCTGATTCAGAAGCTGCGCATCAGCGCGCCGGATCTGAAAGTGATCATGATGACCGGTTACGGCAACGTCGAAGATGCCGTGACGGCGATGAAAGAGGGCGCGTTCCATTACGTCACCAAACCGGTGGCCCTGCCGGAGCTCAAGCTATTGCTGGACAAGGCCCTGGCCACCGAGCGGATGGAACGCACGCTGTCGTTTTATCAGGAACGCGAAGCGCAGAAGTCCGGGGTGCAGGCCTTGATCGGCGACTCGGCGCCCATGCAGTATCTGAAAAACACCATCGGGCAGTTGCTCGACGCCGAGCGGCGCATGGCCAACACCGATCTGCCGCCCGTACTCATCGAAGGCGAGACCGGCACCGGCAAGGAACTGGTGGCCCGGGCGCTGCACTTCGACGGCCCGCGCAGCAAAGGCCCGTTCATAGAATTCAACTGCGCGTCGATTCCTTCCAACCTGGTGGAGTCGGAGCTGTTCGGTCACGAGAAAGGCGCCTTTACCGACGCCAAGGATCGTCGCGTCGGGCTGGTGGAAGCGGCCGATGGCGGTACGCTGTTTCTCGATGAAGTCGGGGAAATGGACCTGCTGCTGCAAGCCAAGCTGCTGAAGCTGCTGGAAGACCGGACCATACGCCGGGTCGGTTCGGTGAAGGAGCGCAAAGTCGATTTGCGGGTGATCAGCGCCACCAACTGCAACCTCGAACAGATGGTGCAGCAGGGCAAATTCCGCCGCGACCTGTTTTTCCGCCTGCGCATCATCTCGATCAAGATGCCGCGCCTGTACGCCCGTGGGGAAGACATTCTGGTGCTGGCCCGGCATTTCCTGGCGATCCACGGCAAACGCTATGGCAAGCCGCACCTGCATTTCAGCGACCAGGCCGAAGAGTTGCTGCTCAACTACAGCTGGCCGGGCAATGTGCGCGAGTTGCGCAATATGCTCGAGCAGACCGTGCTGCTGGCCCAGAGCGACACCATCGCCACCCATCAGTTGAACGTGTGCCTGAGCCTGGTGGACGAGCCGCTGGCGTACCAGCAGGAACCCCAACACAGCGAACCGCGCCCGGTCTATAACGGCACCGAGTCGATGAACCTGCCGGAAGTGGAGCGCGACATGGTGCGCAAGATGCTCGACAAGACCGACTGGAACGTCACCAAGTCCGCACGGCTGCTGGGCCTGAGCCGCGACATGCTGCGTTACCGGATCGAAAAGCTCGGCCTCGCGCGCCCGGACAAACGTCAGTGGTAGACCTGGGCAGGCAGTTCCTGGCCGCTGAGGCACGCGAGCATACAGGAGGGGTCGAGCACTTCTTCGTTGACGTAGACGCCGCGTTCGGCGTCGTAGGAGCGGATGAACACCCGCACGGTGGCATCCGCGACGGTCGGCAATCTTGAGTCATGGAATACATGCTGGCTCGCAATCGGGATGAACGTTCCCGGGGCCGTGGGGATGTACGACCGCGGCGGCACGGTGCTCAGGGACAGTGGAACGGGATGGGCGAAGGGTTGGTTCTCGCCATAATAGTTGAACCCGCTGCTGTAATCGGTGGTGGGGGTCAGGTCTTCCGCCTGGGCGGCGGTGGTCAGGCAAACAGCGAACGCCAGCATCAGATCGGTTTTGTTCATGGTTGCACCTGCGAAATCGGTATTCCCGCATTTCCCCAAGGCCATTAACTATAGCTGGCATACGGGTACGCGTTTGCGCTGCCTGGGTTACAAGAAACCAACAAACGCCAAATGGGTTTTTTCAAGGCGCTGATCTAGACTCGTGCCGGTTAATCAATACCCGAGTCCTGGAGCGTGCAATGGAAATGCCGACAAGAGAAAACGCCATCGCCAGCAATCGCGATGCCTGGAATGACTCCGCCCGACACCACAAGGACGCCCCTGAATGGCAGGCCCTTTCGAGCGCCGTGGGACATGGAGGTTTTTCCTGCCTGGATGAGACCCTGACCGGTTTGCTGGAAAAGGTCGGCGTCGACGGCAAGGATGTGGTGCAGCTGGGCTGCAACAACGGTCGTGAAAGCCTCTCGCTGTTTGCGCTGGGTGCCCGTAGCGTGGTCGGCGTCGACCAGTCCGTGGCTTTTCTCGATCAGGCCCGGGAGCTGGCCTCGCGTTCGCCTCATGCGCCTGAATTCATCGAGGCCGATATCCATCGCCTGCCTGGCGAACTTCGCGATCGTTTCGACGTGGCGCTGATCACCATTGGCGTCTTGAACTGGATGCCGGACATCGGCGAATTTTTCCGCCATGTCGCGCAAACCCTCAAGCCTGGCGGCAGCTTGGTGGTGTACGAAACCCACCCCTTCCTGGAAATGTTCGACCCCGAGTCAACTGATCCCTTTCGCCTGGACAGCTCGTACTTTCGCCGCGAACCTTTCGTGCAGGACCAGCCGATCGTCTACGAAGGGAAAGTCGAACAGCCATCCGCGACGTCCTACTGGTTCGTGCACACGCTGGGCGCGATCTTCACCGGCGCCATCGACGCCGGGCTGCGGATCAGCCACTTCAAGGAGTACCCGCATTCCAATCGTGAGGAACTCTATGACCGGTATCAACAGCAGAAGGCGCAGTTGCCATTGTGTTTTACATTGGTGGGGGTGAAGGGTTGAGTTTCTGAGCTGGACTATGTGTAGCTGCCACTGACGCCTTCGCGAGCAAGCCGGTCTCGCTCCCACAGGGGATCTGCGTCGGTCACAAAACTCGCTCAAACACAAATCAAATGTGGGAGCGAGCTTGCTCGCGAAAGGGGTGGATCAGCTGGCATTGATGTTGAATGTACCGCCGCCTTCGCGGGCAAGCCCGCTCCCACAGGGGGTTTGTGTCGGCCACAAAACTTGCTCAAACACAAATCAAATGTGGGAGCGTGGCTTGTCGGATCGCCGCACCGCCACGATGAACGATAACGCGGTGTCGCTGCCGTCCGCTATCCTAGGCTCACTGACCTCAACGAGCCTGCCCCCATGCTGTCGGTCCAAGGCGTCTTCAAAAGCTACGCCACTCCCCAGGGTCCATTACCCGTATTGCAAGGTGTCGACCTGACCTTGAAACCCGGCAGCAGCCTGGCGCTGATGGGCGAGTCGGGCAGTGGCAAAAGTACCTTGCTGCACTTGATCGCCGGGTTGGACAAGGTCGATCGCGGCAGCATCGTCAGCGGCGGGCATCGCCTGGAACAGATGAGCGAAGGGCAACTGGCGAACTGGCGGCGGACTGAAATCGGCCTGGTGTTCCAGCAGTTCAACCTGATCGGCAGCTTGCGGGTGGAGGACAATCTGGCGTTCCAGGCGCGGCTGGCAGGGCGGCATGATCCGCGTTGGCAGGCGCACCTGGTGCAGCGTCTGGGGTTGGCTGATCTGCTGCGACGTTATCCGGAGCAGTTGTCCGGCGGGCAACAGCAGCGGGTGGCGCTGGGCCGGGCGCTGGCGTCGCAACCGAAACTGCTGCTGGCCGACGAACCCACCGGCAGCCTCGATGAAGCCACCAGCGACGAGGTGTTGAAGTTGTTGCTGGAACTGCTCGAGGACAGCCCCACGACCTTGTTGATGGTCACCCACAGCCCCCGGGTCGCGGCGCGACTGGCAGAGAAAGTGGTACTGCAGGGTGGCCGTCTGGCTGGCGCGGACGAGCGCTGAGGTGCGGGTCTTCGGCGAAACCTTGCGGGCGCTGCTCAGCCATTGGCGACAGCACCCGGTGCAATTTTTCAGTGTGTTGACCGGGCTGTGGCTCGCCACCAGCCTGCTGGCCGGTGTGCAGGCGCTGAACAGCCAGGCGCGAGACAGCTATGCCCGGGCCAGCCAGTTGATCGGCGGTGAACCACAGGCAAGTCTCGGTACCCCCGGCGGCGCAACCTTCCCTCAACAAGTGTTTATCGATTTGCGTCGCGCAGGCTGGCCGGTGTCGCCGGTGCTGCAGGGTCGGCTGACACTCAAGGGCCATGAAGACCAGCGCTTGCAGCTGATGGGCATCGAGCCGGTGTCGCTGCCAGCCGGTTCCGCGGTGGCCGGGCAGGCACTGGCGATCGAGCAGATCGTCGAGTTTTTCAGCCCGCCGGGCAGGACCTGGATTTCGCCGCAGACCTTGCAGGCTTTGGGCTTGCGCGAGGGCGAACAGCCTGTGAGCGTGAGCGGCACCGCGTTGCCGCCGCTGCGTGCCGAAGCCGATATGGCGCCGGGTATGTTGCTGGTGGATATCGGCTTTGCCCAGCAAAT
Organism: Pseudomonas silesiensis; assembly: GCF_001661075.1. NCBI lineage: Bacteria > Pseudomonadati > Pseudomonadota > Gammaproteobacteria > Pseudomonadales > Pseudomonadaceae > Pseudomonas > Pseudomonas silesiensis. The sequence goes on along the minus strand of NZ_CP014870.1, from coordinate 3,948,503 downwards.
CCTCGGCTTGCCGGATCAGCTGTCGCGCCTGCTGCTGCCCAGGGACTTCAGTGCGACGCTGCCCGATCAATTCAAAGGCCTGCTGCAACTCAAGAGCAGCGCCGAAGAGAACAATCTTGCGCGCCTGACCGAAAGCTTTCACCTGAACCTCGATGCCTTGGGTTTCCTGTCATTCGTGGTCGGCCTGTTCATCGTTCACGCCGCCATCGGCCTGGCGTTGGAACAGCGCCGGGGATTGTTGCGAACCCTGCGCGCCTGCGGCGTCAGCGCGCGGATGTTGATTGCGTGTCTGACCGTGGAACTGGGTGGCCTGGCACTGATCGGCGGTCTCGCCGGAGTGGTCAGCGGCTACTTGCTGGCCAGCGTGCTGTTGCCGGATGTCGCCGCCAGTCTGCGGGGGCTGTATGGCGCCGAAGTGGCGGGGCAGTTGAGCCTCAGTCCATGGTGGTGGTTCAGCGGTGTCGGCCTGAGCCTGCTCGGTGCCTTGCTGGCAGGTGCCAATAGTCTGTGGCGGGCAGCGCGTCTGCCATTGCTGGCCCTGGCCGACCCGCAGGCCTGGCATCAGGCACACGCGCGCTGGTTGCGACGTCAGGGTTGGGTGGCCGGGACTGCCGCTGTGATTGCGCTGCTGGCGTTGTTGCGGGGCGACAGCCTGGCCAGCGGTTTCGTGCTGATGGCCGCGCTATTGCTGGGTGCCGCGCTGGCGCTGCCGGTGGTGCTCAATAGCATGCTGAGCCTGGTGTTGCGGCGCAGTCGCTCAGTGCTTGGTCAATGGTTTGTCGCCGATTGCCGACAGCAATTGCCGGCCTTGAGCCTGGCGTTGATGGCGCTGTTGTTGGCCCTGGCGGCCAACATCGGTGCCGGCAGCATGACCGCCGGTTTCCGCCAGACCTTCAGCGACTGGCTCGAACAACGGTTGACCGCCGAGCTCTACCTCAATCCGCAAAACCCGGCGCAAGCCAGGGAACTGCACACCTGGCTCAAACAACAGCCGCAGCTCACCGCGGTGCTGCCCAACTGGCAGGTAGCCGTCCAGTTGCAAGGTTGGCCGGCGGATGTCTTTGGCGTCATCGATCACCCGACCTATCGCCAGCACTGGCCGCTGCTGGAGGCCCTGGGCGACAAACCGTGGGATCGCCTAGCCAGTGACGATACGTTGATGCTCAGCGAGCAACTGGCCCGGCGCTTGAAGGTGCGCCTTGGCGATCACCTGACGATACCGACACCGGGGGGGCCGTGGTCGCCACAGATCGTCGGGATCTACGCCGACTACGGCAATCCCAAGGGCCACATTCTGCTCAACGCCGATCACCTGCTGCGCGGCTGGCCACAGTTGACCCCCAACCGCTTCAACCTGCGCATCGACCCGCCGTCGATCCCGGCATTCCTGACGGCGCTGCAGGTGCGCTTCAATCTGGATGACAGCCGCATCGTCGATCAGGCACGACTCAAGGGCTGGTCCACACAAGTCTTCGAACGCACCTTCGCCGCGACCGCTGCGCTCAACAGCCTGACCCTCTGCGTGGCGGGCGTGGCGTTGTTCATCAGCCTGTTGACCCAGAGCCAGAGTCGCCTCGGGCAGCTTGCGCCACTGTGGGCGCTGGGTGTGACGCGCCGGCAATTGATGCTGCTCAACCTTGGGCAAACCTGGTTGCTGGCGGTGCTGACGCTGGTGCTGGCATTGCCGTTGGGCATCGCGCTGGCCTGGTGCCTGAATGCCGTGATCAACGTCCAGGCTTTCGGCTGGCGCCTGCCGCTGCAGGTGTTCCCGCTGCAGCTGTTGCAGTTGCTGGGATTGGCGCTGCTCGCGACCTTGCTGGCGTCGGCGTGGCCGCTGTATTCGCTGTATCGCACGCAACCGGCGGATTTGCTGAGGACCTTTGCCCATGAGGATTAAGGTGGCGGTGTTGTTGCTGGCGTTGCTCGGCGGGTGCGATAACCCGGCGCCTGATCAGAAAGGCTTCGCGGGGCTGGGCAATCAGGCTGCCGCGTTCAAGCCGGTGGTGCCTGGCAGGGTCTTCAGTTTCCCGGCGGATCACGGCCCCCACGACGGTTTTCGCATCGAATGGTGGTATGTCACCGCCAACCTCAAGGACGATCAGGGCAACGAGTTCGGCGCGCAATGGACATTGTTTCGCAGTGCGTTGAACGCCGCGTCCGAGCAAGCAGGTTGGGGCAGCCCGATCATCTGGCTGGGGCACGCCGCGGTGACGTCGGCAACGGTGCACTACGCAGCCGAACGTTATGCCCGGGGTGGCGTCGGTCAGGCCGGGGTGAACCTGACGCCTTTCAGCGCGTGGATCGACGATTGGCATTTCAGCAGTCAGGCCAGCGCTGACAATCCTCTGGCCGATATGCAACTCAATGCCCGGGACAAGGCGTTCAACTACCAACTGCGGCTGACCTCTGCGCGTCCGTTGGTGCTGCAGGGCGACAAAGGGTTCAGTCAGAAATCCGAACAGGGCCAGGCGTCCTACTATTACAGCCAACCGTTTTTCCAGGCCAGTGGCTCACTCGAAATCGATGGCAAGGTTTATCAGGTCAGCGGCCCGGCCTGGCTCGACCGTGAGTGGAGCAGCCAGCCGCTGACCGCGAATCAAACGGGCTGGGACTGGTTTTCCCTGCACCTGGACAGCGGCGAACAGGTCATGCTGTACCGCATGCGGCATAAAGACGGCGAGCCGTACCTCACCGGCACCTGGATCGACGCCCGGGGGCAGACGCAATCATTGCACGCCGCCGACATCCTCCTCACTGCGCAGGACACGGCGAAAGTCGCCGGCCGTGCCATGCCCGTGCGCTGGTCGATCAAGATTCCCGGCAAGCAACTCGACATCACCCTCGATGCCCTCAACCCCAAGGCCTGGATGGATTTGCGCATTCCCTATTGGGAGGGGCCGGTGCAGTTGAGTGGTAGCCACGCAGGGCAGGGTTATCTTGAAATGACCGGCTACTAAAATCAAAAGGTCGCAGGCCACTTGCAGGAGCTGCCGAAGGCTCGCGCCGCGTTCGGACGATCTCTTTATCTTTATCTTTATCTTTATCTTGACCCCATCCCACCGGAACTCCGAACCCCGCTCAACCCTCTACCCTACGAACGCCCAAGCGGGAGCCCTCCATGAGCGACGACCTGAAACCGCCTGACCTTGCGTCGTGGCAGCGCCTGTTCGAAGACAAGGCCTACTGGCAGCAGTCCCCCGATGCCCATTACGCCGAGCTGTTGCGAGTGGCCGATGATCTGCTGGGGCAAGGCGCCATCGACCTCGAGCAGTGGCAGGCGTTGAAGGCCAAGGCCGATCAATCCCATAAGGATTCACCTGCAGTGAACGTCGCCCAGGAAGTCGACGATCCCGAAGCCTGAGGAGAACCATCATGAACCGCGAAACACCAGAGACCACGGAACATCCCGACGAGCCGCGGCCACCGGGAGAAGTTGAACGCGATAACGACGCCCTGCGTCCCACCGATCCGACTCGACGCAAGGACAGTGGTAAAGGCACTGACAGCGGCGAATCTACTGCGCAGGAAACAGCGAATACTCCGTGAAGGTCGAGGTCGATGCTTGTCCGCACAAAACGGGAAGGTTCAGATGAAACTGAAGGACGGTCTATCACCAACATAAAGGAAGTAAGTGTTGTTAAGAAAGTTGAGTATTGACTCTAAGTTGGCTTCTGTAACTTTTCTGTAATAATCGGGTAATGATCGAACTGGTGAGTTTAAGGTGGATGTAATTATATTCAGGGCGACATTTAATAAATAATTTCATGTTGATATATCCGGACATATTCTTTAAGTTGTATTAAAATACTTCCCGTTCGCCCAGTGTCAGGGCTCTTTACCAGTGCACGGATTGCCGAGGCCCCTACACTGGGCGAACACTTTCACTGGAGCAGAATGTCAAAAGTTCCAGTATTGAAAATGGGCGACCGTGGTCGCCCATTTTTATTGGGTGATCGATTCTTCCAGTCCTTCAGATGAATACATCTGCTGGCAGCACTAATGGATATGCCGATTGTTTGGATAATGCGCTGCAAAATATTTTGGCCGGATCAACCCCATTCAAAGAGTTGTTCTGAGGAGTCTTGCGCAGATGCGCTTGAAGTTGTACGGCATCGCGCAGTTAGTTGTACTTCACTCAAGACCTTGGTGCGCAGCAGTAAAAGTCCTTGTTTACGGCCAGGCCATGGCACAGACGGACGCTCGTCAAGGCTATGCGCCATCACTCAGAACTCGCGAACGACCAGTGAAACAAACTGACGCTGTGAAGGGTCCATCACACAGGTCCCTGTGCGCGGTTCAGCGTGCGAATAACCCTGGAATGGAGTGAGAGCGACATGAAAATCCTGATGGTTCTGACATCCCACGATCAATTGGGCGACACCGGCAAGAAAACCGGCTTCTGGCTGGAAGAGTTCGTCGCACCGTATTACGTATTCAAGGATGCCGGCGCTCAGTTGACGCTGGTCTCGCCCAAGGGCGGCCAGCCACCCCTGGACCCGAAAAGCGATGAGCCGGATGCGCAAACCGCTGCCACCGAGCGTTTTCGCAAAGATTCCGCCGCCCAATCCGCCCTGGCCTCTACCGCCTTGTTGAGCAGTGTGAGAGCCGAAGATTACGACGCCGTATTCTATCCGGGAGGCCATGGGCCTCTGTGGGATCTGGCCGAAGACCCGAATTCGATCGCGCTGATCGAGGCGCTGCACCAGGCCGGCAAACCGGTCGCGGCGGTCTGCCATGCGCCGGGGGTGTTTCGTCACGTCAAGGATGCGAATGGCCAGCCGTTGGTCAAGGGCAAGCGCGTGACGGGCTTCACCAACACCGAGGAGGACGCTGTGCAGCTGACGAATGTCGTGCCGTTCCTGGTGGAGGATATGCTTAAGGAGAAGGGGGGGCTGTATTCCAAGGGCGCTGATTGGGCGAGCTACGTGGTCACGGATGGCTTGTTGCTGACGGGGCAGAACCCGGCGTCTTCCGAAGGGGCTGCCGAGGCGCTTCTGGCGGCGCTGAAATAAGATCGAGATCGCAGCCTGTGGCAGCTCCTGCGGGGTATGTGGACTTGCAGGAGCCGCCGCAGGCTGCGATCCAGAATCCTGCGAACTTCATTCTTCGAAGGACTACTGGTTCAGTGCAGCCGTTGATCCTGGGGACTTTCCGAACGTTGGGATGCCAAAAACTCCCGATACACCTGTGCCGTGTGCGAAGGGTCTTCGACCATGGGCAGATGGCCGATGCCTTCCAGGATCTCCACCCGCAAATCGTCGATGCCTTTGCTCCAGATGGCCACGCTGCTGACATCGATCAAGCGGTCCTTGCGCCCCCACACCAAAAGCGCGGGGCACTTGATGTCCGGGAGCCGCGGTTCCATCGGCGCACTGGCGCGATACTCCCTGAAGATTTCTTCCAGTTCATCGCAGGCCTGTTCGTAGCGCTGGGCAATGGCGTCCAGCACCACACCGGGAACCCACGGCGGCTGGGTCATGGTCATGGCGTAGAAACGCTGGAACTCCTCCTTGGAGTGAATCAGAAACGGGTTGTGCCCCTTGGCCAGATGCCGCTCCAGGTCACTGACCTCTGGCGCGGCGACACCGGCCGGGTCGATCAGGGCCAATGAGACAATGCGATCTGGATAGTTGGCAGCCAGCCACGCCGCCATGTAGCCACCCATGGCGTTGCCGATCACATGCACCTTTTCGACCCCGCAGACGTCGAGCAACTGGATCATCCGCTTGGCCTGCAACGCAATGTCGTAACCGCCGCCCGCTTTGAAGCCGGTTTCTCCGTGACCGGCAATGTCGGGGATGATCACCCGATAGTTGCCGACAAAGTGGCGGGCAAAGCGCAGCCAGATGTTCTTGTCGGCGCTGAAGCCGTGGAGCATCAGCACGCTGCTGGATGCCTCGTACGGTCCGCCTTGCCAGGTCGAAACCGTCATTTCAGTGATGGGCACAACGATCTTGTGCAGGCGATACAGCTTGGCTTCCGCCGCCATGTTCAGGTCATACAGCCAATACCCGATGGCCGGGTAGCTCAACCAGCTCCAGGCTACGAAAACCGCGATTGCGACAACCAACAAAAGCATCAGCGTCTTCCTTCTATCTGATCGGGACAGGCTGCGATCTCATTTCAGTGTAGGTCCGTTCCGCTCAGGGGCGAACTTCGATAGACGCAGATGTGTTTTTTTCAATGGGACGATATTCAGGCCGCCAGCCGGTGATGGCTATTTGACGTTGCCCTGATAGACTTCCAGCACACCTGTAACCTTGGAGTGTTCAGGTTCCGTCAGCGGCATAGAGGCCCCATGGAAAAAACGGGAGGAAAAGGACTTTCAATGGCCAGGAGGCTTTATACATCGCGAACCCTGGGCCTGGCCCTTGGGCTTTTGTGTGTGGGCGCGGCAATGTATCCACTCGATCCGGCCCCGTGGGTCTGGGTATTGATGCTGCTCAACGGCATTCTGTGGCCGCATGTGGCCTACCAATGGGCGCGTCGGGCGAAGGTGCCCTTCCACGCCGAGCACCGGAACATCCTGATGGATGCCTTCCTCGGCGGTTTCTGGGTCGCCGCCATGCAGTTCAATCCACTGCCCACCGCGGCGACGCTGTCGATGATGGCGATGAACAATGTGGCGATCGGGGGCCTGCGTTTCCTGCTGGTGGGGACCATCGCGCAGGTGCTGGGGATAGGCATCGGCTGGCTGATTTTCACGCCGCTGTCCATCGCGCAGACCACTCCGCTGCAGTTGTATGCCTGTCTGCCCTTGCTGAGTCTCTACCCGTTGGCGCTGGGCTGGATCTGTTTCCGTCAGGCCACGACGCTGGGCCGTCACAAGCGTGAGTTGCTTGCCCTGAGCCGCACTGACAGCCTCACCGGCCTGCTCAACCACGGCGCCTGGAAGGATCAACTGGAAGTCGAATTCCAGCGCTGCCAACGCCAGCATCGGGGCGGGGCGGTTGCGCTGATCGACATTGACCATTTCAAAACCATCAACGACACCTACGGCCATGTCGCCGGGGATATCGTGTTGCGCCAGCTGAGCAAGATACTCAAACAGAACCTGCGGGCAGCCGACCTCGCCGGTCGTTACGGTGGCGATGAATTCTGCGTGATCCTCCCGGATCTGCCACTCGCCAGCGCCGCCGCTGCCATGGACGCGCTACGAGATCGCTTCGCCACGCTGGGCTATGAGCAGAACCCGGCGCTGAAAGTCAGCCTGAGTATCGGCTTGGCTGCCTTCAATCCGGCCCACACCGACGCGACCTTCTGGCTCAACGACGCCGACCGGGCGCTGTATGAGGCCAAGACCACGGGTCGCAACCGGGTGATCTGCTGCGGCGATGGCCGGCCTCGGCGCGAGTTGCTCGACCCGGTCTGAGGGCCTGCATGGGCCCCTTGTAGGAGCGAGCTTGCTCGCGATGGACGTCAACGATGACGCGGGCAGTCTGAATGCCCGCATTGTCTGGACGTCCACCGCGAGCAAGCTCGCTCCTACAGGGATCGGTGGTTGTTCAGGTTTGTATGTGTCGCATTTGGTATGGAGCCGCGCGAGTCAGTCAGGTAGGGTTTCAGCTCCCCCGACACGAAACAAGGATCGATTCATGACGCTCAATCTCCCTCGCTCCCTGCTCGCCACCAGCCTCTGCTTGACGCTCGCCTTCGGCGCCTTCGCCCCCGTGGCGTTCGCCGAACCCCACAAACAAATCCTCGCCGATTCGGAGCAGTACAAGGGCGAGGCCCTGAAACTGCTGGAGCGGCTGGTGAACATCGACTCCGGTTCCGGTTATGAACCGGGCCTTACCCAGGTCAGTGACATCGCTATCGACGAGCTGAAAAAACTCGGCGCTACCATCGAGCTCGTGCCGAACACCCCGGAGAAAAGCAACCATGTGCTGGCGACCCTCAAAGGTACCGGCAAGGCGAAAATCCTGTTGATGGCGCACATGGACACGGTATTCAAGGAAGGCTCAGCGGCCCAGCGACCCTTCCACATCAAGGACGGCCGCGCCTACGGGCCGGGGGTGATGGACGACAAGGGCGGCATCGTCGCTGGCATTTATGCGCTGAAAGTCCTGAAAAACCTCGACTTCAAGGACTACGCCCAGATCACCTTCCTGCTCGACGCCAGCGAAGAGACCGGCTCGGACATCGCCACCGACCTGATCAAGAAAACCGCCAAGGCCCACGATGTGACCCTAAACCTCGAGCCGGGTCGCCCGGCGGATGGCCTGGTGGTGTGGCGCAAAGGCAGTGCCACGGCGGTGGTCGAGGTCAAAGGCAAGGCTGCCCACGCCGGCGTCGCGCCGGAGTTGGGGCGCAACGCCGCGATGGAAGCGGCGCACCAGATTCTGCAACTGGGCAAACTGGGGGATGCGGAAAAGAAAACCACCATCAATTTCACCGTGATCAAGGCCGGCGATCGCACCAACGTGATCCCGGATCAGGCCACCGCCAAGGCTGACGTGCGGGCCGCGGTACCGGAAGAGTTCGACCGGATCGAGAAGGACCTGGCGCGGGTGTCCAAGGACAAACTGATTGCCGAGACTGAAGTCACCACCACCCTTCAACGTGGCTTGCCGCCAATGCCGCAGACGGCGGAATCGGATCGGTTGATGGCCATGGCCCAGGGGATCTACGGTGAAATCGGCCGCAAGTTGACGGAGGAGGGCAGTGGCGGCGCGGCGGATGCCAGCCTCTCGGCCGGCGTGGGGACGCCGACCCTGGATGGATTCGGGATCGTCGGTGGCAATATTCATACGCCGGAGGAATACGCGGAAGTGGAAAGCGTGGCGCCGCGGATTTATCTGTTGTCGCGGATGATTATGGAGTTGGCGAAGAAGTAAGCTAAGCGTAAGTCGGGCCCGCGGATTTTGCGGTGTAGCGACTGGCCTCTTCGTCGGAACGCCACCCGGGGCAAGCCCGCTCCCACATTAGACCGCGTCCGATTAAACAACTCGGTCACTGTGGGAGCGGGCTTGCCCCGGGTGGCGTTCCGACGAAGGCGTCCGGACAGTCAGTACAGCTATACCTGCCGCACTGTCACTCCTTGACGCTCATGAACTCCTCAGCCCAGCGAATATATTCCTCAGGCTGCGTATACGTATGCGTCAGCTCCGTCGCGCTCAGGTCCGAGGCCTGGGTAAAAATCTGCCGTTGTTCCCGCAGGCTGTCGTAAGTCGCCTTGATCGCAGCAAAGTACGCACCATGGCCATCAATGGTGACTCGCACCCCCAGTTCGGCCAAACGTTTGTCGTCGCGCAGCAGCGGGTTGCCGTAGGTGACCAGCATCAGCGGCACGCTCAGGTGCTCGGCGATCTGCTCCAGCTGGTCGAAATCCTTGACCCCCACCATGCAAATCCCGTCCGCACCGGCCTGCTGGTACTGCCGCGTGCGGTTGATGATTTCCTGGATCGGCAGGATCCCTGCGTTGGTGCGGGCGATGATTGCCATCTGCGCATCGACCCGGGCTTCCAGCGCCGCGCGAATCTTGCCGACACCTTCGGCCACGGTGATCAGGTCGGTGGATTTGCGGCCGAATTGCGCCGGCAGCAGGGTGTCTTCGATGGTCAGCGCGGCCACGCCGGCGCGTTCGAGTTCGACGATGGTACGCATCACGTTGAGCGCGTTACCGTAACCGTGGTCGGCGTCGGCGATGACCGGCAGTTGGGCCACGCGGCCGATGCGGGTGGCCTGCTCGGCGAATTCGCTGAGGGTGATCAAGGCAAAATCCGGGGCGCCCAGCACCTGCAACGACGCAACCGAACCGCCGAGGATCCCCACTTCAAAACCCAGGTCGGCGGCAATGCGTGCTGACATCGGGTCGAAGACCGACGCGGTGTGATAACAGGCATTGGAGGCGAACAGCTGGCGAAAGTTACGCCGCAAATCTTGATGAGAAAGCCTGGACATATGGGTTCCACCAATGGAATGGAAGGGCTTGAGCAAAAGTGTCAACGCCGAGAAAACGAAAGGCTATCACGCGCAAGGGGGAGAAATGATGACGAATTTGAAAGCCGCCCCGCAATGACGCCAATCCCGTGGCAAGGGAGCTTGCTTGTGGCGAGGTGGCAAGCCCCCTCGCCACGGTGTCAGTGCCAGACCCCGATCACGCCGCCACCGTCTGTGGTTGTCGATCGAGCAGCGGCACGGCGCGCACCGAGTTGCCAGGTTGCAGTTGCAGGCGCTTGGCGGTAATGCGGTCGACGATCAGGCTGTTGCCCACTCGCCGCGCGCGCGCGCTGGTGATGCGGCAGTTTTCCAGGCGGCGATTATGAATCAGCCAGACGGGGGCCTCATCGTCCGGCGTGCCGATGGCCAGCAGCAGTGGCTGGCTGTCGCGCACGGTGCGGATTTTCGAAATCGGTGCTTCGATGACCGGGCCGGCGTCGAAAATGTCGATATAACCCTTATGGGCAAAACCTTCTGCGATGAGGATATTCATCGCAGGCTCGGTGTTCGGGTGGGCTTTGCCGATCACCGCCCGGGCCTGTTCGGTCAGCAGGCAGGTGTAGAGCGGCTGGCGGGGCATCAGCTCGGCGATAAATGCTTTGTTGCCCAGCCCGGACAGGTGATCGGCATGGCTGAAATCCATCTTGAAGAAGTGCCGGCCCAGACTGTCCCAGAACGGCGAGCTGCCTTTTTCGTCGGCGCTGCCACGCAATTCAGCGATGAGCTTTTCGCCGAACAGGTGCGTAAACTCGGCGACGAATAACAGGCGCCCCAATGACAACAATTGACCATTGTTGCCCTGGCGTTGGTCGGGATGCAGGAACAGCGAGCAGATCTCCGATTGCCCGGTCATTTCATTGTTCAGGAACAAGGTCGGGATCTGCCGCTGGATACCCAGGTCCGGCGATGAGCTGACCGTCAGGCCGACCCGGTAGTTGTACCAGGGCTCACGCAGGCCCACGGCGCCTGTCAGGGCGCTGACCCCCACCACCTGTTGATCGTCATCTTCGAGCACGAACAGGTAATCGGCGTCGGCGCGCTCGACTTGCCCGGCGAAGGTCCGCTGGGCCCAGCGCACTCGGTGGGCCAGACGTTCCTCGCTGGCAGGCAGGGAGGTGAAGCCGGGGCCGGCCTGCCGCACCAGGGCCAGCAAGGCGGGCAGGTCGGTGACGCTGACCGGGCGGACAATCATGATGCGGTTCCTTGTTCACGCCTGTTCGGGCGTTGTCGTTGGGCGCGGGATCGGAGGCTGCTCAAAGGTCGATCAGCCGGATCGTGTTGCCTTGCGTCACCTGCAGCGCCGCGCACATTTGGGCATCCAAGGCCACCGGTTGTCCCGGGCGATAGTCCAGGTCGGCGACGATTGCACGATAGTTTTCGAGTGAATCGTTGCTCACCAGATAGCTGCCACGGGCGTCGATGGGCAAGCCCGATTGCGCGACACCGACCTCGCTCTGCGCAATCGAGCGAATGTTCGAGGTGCGCGCGAACAGCGTCGGGCCGCCGTCGAACAGGTCGACGTAGCTGTTGGTCTCGAATCCTTCGCGCTCGAGGATATCGAAGGCGTCCTGGCCATCGGGGTGGACGCGGCCGATGCAATCCTGCGCGGCCTGCGGCAGCATCGGCACATAGATCGGGTATTGCGGCATCAGATCGGCGAGGAAGGTCCGGCTATCCAGGCCGCAGAGTCGCTCGGCCTCGGCGTAGGGCAAGTCGAAGAAATGCTTGCCCAGCGCATCCCAGAATGGCGACCCGCCTTCATCGTCGCTGTAGCCGACGATCTCGGTAATCACCGCGTCGCCAAAGCGCCGCGAATGGGCGGCAATGAACAACAGCCGCGCCCGTGACAGCAACTCCGATGCCGGTGTGCGCACCAGCGCTGCATCGATATGAAAACCCCGCAGCAAGGTATGGCCACTGAGGTCGTGGCATAACGACAGCGCGGGTACGCCATGTTCGATGTTCAACTCCCGCGAGGCGCTGGTGAAGTGCCGGTTGCGCAGGCTGTGGAACGGTTCGCTGAAGCCTGCGGTGGCGAGGATTTCCGAGCAGCCCGCCAAACGTCGGGTCAAAGGATCCTCCAGCACGAAGAAGTAATTCTCCGGCCCATTGCCCTGCACGTCTTTTGCGAATGAGGCGCCAGAATCGAGAATCCTGCGGCGCAAACGCTCGGTGTCGTCCGGCAAGGACGTGACGCCCACCATGCTTTCGCGGGCAAGTCGCTGTAACTGGGGCAGGTCGGTTAACTCGACCGGGCGTAAGACCAGCATGGATGCACTCCTGTATCAATGGGTCCGGCGGTCGGCACCGGACCTGACTATCACTGTCGGTTTCCACGCATTGAATGGGCGATCGTCTGCATGACTGTCAGACGTCACACTTATTTTTATCAGCCGTTGTCAGTGGGTGGGGCAGCACCGTGCCGGCGACTGTTTTCTTGTTGAAATAGCCATCGAACTTGCAACAGAGCGCAGGGGGAGTCGAGACGGTTATCGTGGTCGTTGCGAGAGGGCATCCGGGCTCCTGCTGGATGGGTGGTCGGGTACAGTTGCTGATCCTCGAAAGCAGTATTTATTTATCGCCTGCTCCCTGTCTAGTTTATTTTTCACAGTGTTTCCTGGTCCGCAAAAGCGGGTGAAATGCCCGTATGCCGGGGGCTACGGCGATCTCGACAGATCTTGTAGGCCATCGCCTATAAAGGTATCGGAGATAGCCGATTTTAAGGCGGGACACACCGAGGGACAGGCTGAAACGAAACGCCCTCGATTGCGCGACTTGCGGCACAATTACCCGGTTATTGGCGGCGTTAAGCCATTGGTTCCTTTCAACAGAGTGATGATTCGTGCAGTCGATCCGTTTAACGCTGATGTGTCACGCTAGAACTGTCTCACAGAAACTTGGGCGTTTTCCTACAGATGAGCCACTGGAGATGGCCGGGCAATTGGCGATGGATTCCCGTCGCGCCCGGTTCACGGGCACGACGCGTTTGCTCTGCGGCCCCGAACTGCGAACCCGGCAAACCGCCGAATTGTTCGGCCGTGACATGGAGGTGGTCCCGGCGCTGCGGGACTGCGATTTCGGGCGGTGGAAAGGCTCGCGGATCAACGATTTGCATAAATCTGAACCGGAAATGCTCCAGGCCTGGCTCGCCGACCCTGATTCGGCCCCCCATGGCGGCGAATCGGTGGTGCAACTCGGTGCGCGGGTGGCCGCCTGGCTGACGACACTGGAGGCAACGCCGGGGCACATCGTTGCCATCACCCATCCATTTGTCATTCGCGCCGCACTGACTCAAACGCTGCATGCCGCGGCGTTCAATCTGATCGATGTCGAGCCGCTGTCAGCCATCGAGTTGCGGTTCAATGGGTGCTGGCGCTTGCGTTTAACCTGCACTGACCTTGAGGAAACACAATGATGAAAAAGCTTCTGGTCATCGGCATTGGTGCCGGCAACCCCGACTACATCACGATGCAAGCGGTGAAAGCGCTGAACCAGGTCGACGTGTTTTTCCTCATGGACAAGGGCCAGAGCAAAGACAAACTGATCGACCTGCGCCGGGAGATCTGCGATCGCTACATCACCGATCGCACCTATCGCTTCGTTGAAGCCCCCAGCCCGGAGCGTGAGCGGGGTGATGTGGACTACAAGACCAGCGTGGATGACCTGAACCTGGCCAAGCAAATGACCTTTGAGCGGTTGATCAATGAGGAAATGACCGACGAGCAGTGCGCCGGTTTCCTGGTGTGGGGCGATCCGGCGTTGTACGACAGCACCATTCGGATCCTGCAGGCGATTCTGGCCTCGGGACGATGCGTGTTCGAGTTCGAAGTGATCCCCGGCATCACCAGCGTCCAGGCCCTGGCGGCTCAACACAAGGTGCCGTTGAATCGCATCGGCCGCTCGATTGAAATCACCACCGGCCGGAGGCTGGCGGCGGGGCAGGTGAGCGATGCCGACAGCCTGGTGGTGATGCTCGACGCGGAAGATTCCTACCATCAGGTGGCGGATCGCGAGACGCAGATTTACTGGGGGGCCTACCTGGGAACGCCGGATGAAATCCTCATCAGCGGCAAGCTAGGGGAGGTGGCGGATGAGATCGAGCGGGTGCGCAAGGCGGCGCGGCTGGCCAATGGGTGGATCATGGATACCTATTTGTTGCGTAAGCCTTAGGGACGTCGCTGTCTGGGCGGGCCCCATCGCGGGCAAGTCGCACCGCCGCTCCCACAGAGGTCTTATGAACAACCGCAATCAGCCCCCGAACACCAATCGAAGGCTGCCAATAAAAGCCTCCACACTGGAGTTATAAATGAAGAAGCTAGTGATGTTCGGTGCCCTGGCACTGTCGATGTTTTCCCTGACCGCCGTGGCCGATGACGCCAAGCCGATCCGCATCGGTATCGAAGCCGGGTACCCGCCGTTCTCGATGAAAACCCCCGACGGCAAACTCACCGGTTTCGACGTGGACATCGGCGATGCGCTGTGCGAACAGATGAACGTGAAATGCACCTGGGTCGAGCAAGAGTTCGATGGCCTGATCCCGGCCCTGAAGGTGAAGAAAATCGACGCCATCCTGTCGTCCATGACGATCACCGAAGACCGTAAGAAGAACGTCGATTTCACCATCAAGTACTACCACACCCCGGCGCGCTTCGTGATGAAGCAAGGCACCGACGTCAAGGACCCGCTGACCGAACTCAAGGGCAAGAAAGTCGGTGTGCTGCGCGCCAGTACCCATGACCGCTTCGCCACCGAAGTCCTGCAACCGGCCGGCATTACCCTGGTGCGCTACGGCTCCCAACAGGAAGCCAACCTGGACATGGTCTCCGGTCGCCTCGACGCGATGCTGGCCGACTCGGTCAACCTCGACGACGGATTCCTGAAAACCGATGCGGGCAAGGGCTTCGCTTTTGTCGGCCCGACCTATGAAGACGCCAAGTACTTCGGCGGCGGCGCCGGTATCGCCGTGCGCAAGGGCGATAAAGAGCTGGCAGACAAATTCAACACCGCCATCACCGAAATCCGCGCCAACGGCAAGTACAAGCAGGTGCAGGATAAATACTTTGACTTCGACGTTTACGGCCATTGATCAGACCGTTCAAGAAGTGGCAATCGTTGATGCGGTTGCCATAGTCCACCTGTTGAAATGAGATCCCTGTGGGAGCGAGGCCGGCTTGCCGGCGAAGATGGCCCAGGCAGCGATGCCGATCCCCAGGCCATCATCGACTTCCCGTTTCACAGTGTTAGGCTCTACCCGAATCCTGCACCTGTGAAGGAAGCTTTATGTTGAAGTTTTTTGCCCTGCTGACGCTGCTGGCGTCCGCCGCGGTCCACGCTCAAACCCCGCTGCAAACCGATCTGCCGCTCAAGTACCTGGAACAGGCCCACGCCGAATCCCGCGACCAACCCCTGGTGATTTTCCTCCACGGTTACGGCAGTAACGAACAGGACCTGTTCGACATCAAGGAGGCGTTGCCCGAGCAATACAACTACTTGTCGGTGCGGGCTCCGATGGTGATGGAGGAGGGTAGTTACAAGTGGTTTCGCGAAAAAGGCACCGGTGCCTATAACGGCGAAACCGATGATCTGAAGTCCAGCGCGCAGATACTGGAGGATTTCGTTGCACAGGCCGCGAAGAAGTATCACACCCAGCCAGACAAGGTGTTCCTGGTGGGCTTCAGCCAGGGCGCGATCATGTCCTACGAGATGGCGCTGCGTCAGCCCGAGGCAGTGGGCGGAATCGCGGCGTTGAGCGGGCGGATTCTGCCGGTGCTCAAGTCCGAGCTCAAACCCGATGAAAAACGCCGCTCGCTGGCGATTTTCATCGGTCATGGCACGGCGGACAAACGCCTGCCGTACAACGATGGCACTGACGCTGACAGACTGTTGCAGAGCCTGTCACTCAAGCCTGAGTTCCATGCCTACCCGGGTGTCGGTCATAGCATCAGCGCTATCGAAATGCAGGATTTGAGTGCCTGGTTGCAGCGTCTCAATCCCTGACACTACTTGCCGGTGACGATCTGTTTAACCAGCGCCTCGTGGCCGGCATTGTCGCTGAGGCGGGAAATAACCTGAACGATCGCCATGCGCTTGCTGGACGCGGCCATCAGCGTGGTGTCGAGGGTTTTGCCGCCGCCCTGGGTGGCAGTGCTGTCGATCTGCCGCAGCCCCAGGCCCGTGCCTTTCTGGGTCAGGCTTTTCTCGCTGAGCTTGGTGAAGTCCGGCAGCGCGGCGGCTTGCTCGGTGGCGAAGTTGGACACTGCGGCGTCAAGGAACTGACCGTCGTTGTCCTTGACGTTGGCGCCGCCGGGAATGGTGTTTTCAGCGGCGATCACCACGGTTTTGGTGGTGTTGTTGGTGTACATGGTGCCCGTTGCCCCGGCGGTACCGGTCGCGGCGTCACCGGCGGGCAATGGGGTGGCGATAAAGCCCTTGGGCAAGGTGAACTTGAACTTGCCGCCCAGCATCGACACCTGCTGTACCGGCGCCTTGTCGCTGGCCGGCGCCTTGGCGGCCTGTGCATTCAACGCGACGAGACCGGCGACCGCCATCAGCAACAGGACAACGGTTTTTTTACTCAACAATGACATTCAAAATCTCCAGGGATGGTCGCGCTTTGGCGGACGATGATCCCACAGAGTCCGGTGCACTCACACTGTGCCGTGCATGGTCGGGGAGGATTACGACAACTGGTCCGCAGCGGACTTGTCGGTTTCTGCAACTCGTCGGGCAAGCGGCCTTTGGCCGCCAGCCGGTAGATCAGCTAGCGCCGGATTGCCGGCTCTCCAACCTCGGGCACTGGTTTCGCCGGCTTTGCGAGCAGGCGTTTGGTGACCCCGAGCATGGCCACGGACACCGCGATGGCGAGCCCGAACCCGCTCAGGCCCATGCCGGGCAAGGTCAAGGCGAGGACCAGACAAAACGCGGCAAACGAATACATCCCGGTCGCGGTGGCCCGCAGCAAGGCTGCCGTAAAGGCCGGTCCACGGGTTTGCTGGGAGAACACCGCCATCACGCTGCCCAGGACCGGGAACACCGCGAGCAGGCCGCTCCAGCGTTCGCCGACGGTGCTGGCCAGCAGCGTGACGGCCAGGGTCAGCAAGGCACCGGCCATCATGCGCAACAGTAGTTTGTCGGACTTTGGCGCCGGGCCCGCAAGGACGGGCTGCACCTTGGGGAACAACCAGGGCGCGGCCAGCAAGGCGATCGCGGCGGCGATCACCGACAACGTCAACGACGGCGGGATCAAGGACAGCGCCACGGCAGCGCAGGCCCACACCGACAGCGAAATGACCAGCGCCCACGGCCATCCCGTCCGTTGTGCGACCTGGGCATAGGTCACGCAGAAGGCAATCATGGCGAACATCGCCGACAACGCTGCGGTTGCCGATTGAGCGGCGAACACCTGACCTTGCTCGATGGCGAGGAAAAACAGAATCGGCCCGACCACCACCGGCAACCCCGATAGCCAGCCGGCGACGCTAGGCCCCCAGCGTTTGCCCGCGAGGGAAATCAGCAAGAGAAATCCGGGAATTACCAGCAGTTTGAGCAGCAGCACGCACGCATCTCCGACCTGAGGGAGAGGCAACGTTAGCATTGCGGGCAGAGGATTGCTTTATGGATGGACGAATTTTGTATACAAACAAAGCATTAAAACCAGCCGAACAGGCGCAATCCTTCCAGCCACCACCATTCCCTGTGGGAGCGAGCTTGCTCGCGAAGACGGCGGCACCTTCAACATCGCAGTGACTGACAGACCGATTTCGCGATCTACCTCTGGAGCACAAGTGGCAGCACTGATCGATCAGTCGGGCTTCTTCGGGATTGATCTTGGGTATTGAGCGATGGGGCGCGGCTGGTGCAGTTTTCGGGTGGACCGCTGCCGGCATTGAATCTGGTGAAACTTGGCTAACGGCCAGGCAAATAGAACCCGGTTTGTGGTGAGGGGGCTTGTCGGAACGCCGCCTCGCCACAAACCGGGGGTGTTGCCAGACTGCGACGGTTCTTCGTGGGCCCCCGCGCAGTCTGTTGAACGCTTTACGCCCGCTCGATCGCCAGGGCCACGCCCTGACCACCGCCGATACACAGGGTGGCGAGGCCTTTCTTGGCGTCACGCTTGATCATTTCGTGCAGCAAGGTCACCAGCACCCGGCAGCCCGAAGCACCGATCGGGTGACCCAGGGCGATGGCGCCGCCGTTGACGTTGACCTTGTCCAGGTCCCATTCCAGGTCCTTGGCCACCGCCAGGGATTGCGCGGCGAAGGCTTCGTTGGCTTCGATCAGGTCCAGCTGCTCGATCGACCAGCCGGCCTTGTCCAGGCAACGGCGAGTGGCCGAGACCGGGCCGATGCCCATGATGGCCGGGTCGACGCCCGCGTTGGCGTAGGCGGCGATTTTCGCCAGCACTGGCAAACCCAGGGCCTTGGCTTTTTCCGCGCTCATCAGGATCACGGCGGCGGCCCCGTCGTTCAGGGACGAGGCGTTACCGGCAGTCACCGAACCGTCCTTCTTGAAGGCGGCCTTGAGCTTGCCCAGGGCTTCGGCGGTGGTGCCGGCCCGTGGCTGTTCATCGGTGGCAAAAGACAGCGGATCGCCCTTGCGCTGGGGAATCAGGATCGGCGTGATCTCATCGGCAAAACGCCCGGCTTCGATGGCGGCTACGGCTTTCTGCTGGGAGGCTGCGGCGAAAGCATCCTGTTGCTCGCGGGTCAGGTTGTATTTCTGCGCCAGGTTTTCGGCGGTGATGCCCATGTGGTAATCGTTGAACGCATCCCACAGGCCGTCGCTGATCATGGTGTCGACGATTTGCGCGTGACCCATGCGCAGGCCGGTGCGCGCACCGGGCATTACGTAGTTGGACAGGCTCATGTTTTCCTGGCCGCCGGCGATGATCACCTCGGCATCGCCGCAGCGAATGGCCTGGGTGGCCAGGTGCAGGGCCTTGAGGCCCGAGCCGCAGACCTTGTTCAAGGTCATCGCCGGCACGGTAAACGGCAGGCCGGCTTTGATCGCGGATTGGCGCGCAGGGTTCTGCCCGGCGCCGGCGGTCAATACCTGGCCCATGATGACTTCATCGACTTCGGTAACGTCCAGGCCGGTTTGCGCCAGCAACTGACGGATCACCGCAGCCCCGAGGTCAACCGCCGACACGTTGGCCAGGGCGCCCTGGAAACTGCCGATGGCGGTACGGGTGGCGGCGACAATGACGACTTCTTGCATGGAAAGATTCCTCACTGGGCAGCGAACTGCATTTCCGGCACATGCTCGGGCACGATCAGTTTACCGGCGGTCTTGGCGACGATTTCCTCGACGCTGACGCCCGGCGCACGTTCCTTGAGAATGAACGCGCCGTTTTCGATTTCAAGATAGGCAAGGTCGGTCAGTACACGCTTGATGCAACCGGCGCCGGTCAGCGGCAGGCTGCATTTGGACAGGAGCTTGGACTCACCGTCCTTGGACGCGTGGGTCATGATGACGATGATGTTGTCTGCGCCGGCCACCAGGTCCATGGCGCCGCCCATGCCCTTGACCAGCTTGCCCGGGATCATCCACGAGGCAATGTTGCCTTGCACGTCCACTTCAAACGCACCGAGCACGGTCAGGTCGACATGACCGCCGCGAATCATCGCGAAGGACTCGGCGGAGGAGAAAATCGACGCGCCGGTACGTGCGGTCACGGTTTGCTTGCCGGCGTTGATCATGTCGGCATCGATGGTGTCTTCAGTCGGGAAGGGGCCCATGCCGAGCAGGCCGTTTTCCGACTGCAGCATGACTTCCATGCCTTCGGGGATGTAGTTGGCGACCAGGGTCGGAATGCCGATGCCCAGGTTCACGTAAAAGCCGTCCTGCATTTCGCGGGCGACGCGTTGAGCCATTTGTTCGCGGGAAAGTGCCATTGTTGTTATTCCTTCATTCGGTCCGGGGGCAGGGGATCACTTACGCACGGTGCGCTGTTCGATGCGCTTCTCGAACGTGCCACAAATGACCCGGTCGACGTAGATGCCAGGGGTATGGATCTGCGCCGGGTCCAGCTCGCCGGGCTCCACGATTTCTTCGACTTCGACCACGGTGATCTTGCCGGCGGTAGCGGCCAGCGGATTGAAGTTCTGGGCGGTGTGGCGATAGATCACGTTACCGAAATGGTCGGCTTTCCAGCCTTTGACGATGGCGAAGTCACCGGTGATGGATTCTTCCATCAGGTACTGGCGACCGTGGAATTCACGCACTTCCTTGCCTTCGGCGACCGGGGTGCCGACGCCGGTAGCGGTGAAGAACGCCGGGATGCCCGCACCGCCTGCGCGCATTTTTTCGGCAAGGGTGCCTTGGGGGGTCAGGACGACTTCGATTTCGCCTTTGAGCAGTTGGTCTTCGAACAGTTTGTTCTCACCGACGTAGGAGGCCACCACTTTGCGGATCTGCCGGTCTTCCAGCAGCACGCCGAGGCCGAAACCGTCGACGCCACAGTTGTTGGAAACCACCGTGAGGTCACGGGTGCCTTTGCGCTTGATCTCGGCGATCAGGTTTTCCGGGATCCCGCACAGGCCGAAGCCGCCGGCGATCACGGTCATGCCGTCTTCAAGACCTGCCAAAGCTTCCTCGTAGGAGTTCACGCGCTTGTCGAAACCTGCCATATGCACCTCTTTTATTCTTTATGGGCGGCTGGCTAGCCGAATGGGATGGAGTGTCGCGCTGCTGGATTTATTTGTTAAGTTGATTTTTAGGGTAGATTAATAGATAAAACTCACTAATCTGTAGGCGCTGGCTTGTCGGATCGCCGCATCGCAGCGAAGGCGGCCAGTTGAACGCCGCAGGACCAGGGAAGGACCTCGGAGGACTCTCGGGCCCCTTCGCTGGCAAGTCGAATCGTCGCACCGCAGCTCCTTGGGAATGCGTATCACGTTGGAGACAGTGTTCATGACAGTCAAGCAGATCCGCGCCTTCCTCGCCGTGGCCCAGAGCCTGAGCTTTGCCGTGGCCTGCGAGCGTTTGCACCTGTCGCAGTCGGCGTTGAGCCTGACCATCAAGGCGCTGGAGGAGGGCCTGGGCGGGCGTTTGTTCACCCGCAACACGCGCAATGTGGCATTGACCCCGGAAGGCGAATCGCTGGTGCCACTGGCGCGGCGACTGATTGCCGACTGGGACAATGCCGAGGACGAGCTGCGCCAGCGCTTCACCCTGCAGCGGGGTCGCGTGACCCTGGCGGCCATGCCTTCGTTTGCCGGCAACCTGCTGCCGCCGATCCTCAAGACGTTCCGCGCGCGCTATCCCAAGGTCAACGTCACCGTGAACGACGTGATCAACGAGCAAGTGCTGGAAATGGTACGTGACCGCCAGGTGGAACTGGGGGTGGCGTTTGAACCGATGCAGAGCTCGTCGCTGGCATTCACGCCGTTGTACATGGACCGGTTTGTGGCGGTGGTGCCCCATGATTGCGCGTTGGCGGAACTGGGCGACATCGACTGGCAGACGTTGCTGAAGGAGCCGTTCATTACCTTGCAGCGACCGTCGACGGTGCGGGTGATGCTGGAAGAACACTTGCAGGCCCGGGGCATGAAATTGCCGGTGGAGTTTGAAAGCCATCAGTTGGCGACGGTCGGAAAAATGGTTGCCAGCGGGTTGGGCGTAAGCGCGGTGCCGGCGCTGTGCGCGGGGCAGATGCGCGAGCTGGGGGCGCGGTGCATTACCTTGCGCGATCCGGTGGTGGAGCGGGCGATCGGGGTGTTGACCAAACCGGGTGGGGAACTGTCGGCGGCGGCGCAGGCGTTGTTCGATATTCTCAAAGAAGAAAACCTGGGCGAGCGCCTGTCTTCACGATAAACACAATACCCTGTGGGATAATCAGGGGGAGAGGCGCTGAGTCAGCAACGGCAAAAGCTGTTCGCACGAACCCTCAATTTTCAAATCCAAGATGTCATCCGCCCGGGTCTTGCCCAGGTTGATCGCCAGCAACGGCTTGCCCTGATCCGCCACCGCCCGACACAACCGAAACGCCGAAAACGCCATCAACGAAGACCCGACCACCAGCAGTCCAGCCGCTTTTTCGACCGCCGCCATGGCCTTGGCCGCCGTTACCTGCGCCACATTTTCACCAAAAAACACCACATCCGGCTTCATCCGCTCTCCCGCGCAGTGCGGGCAATGGGGCACCTGGAAGCGCGCCTCGAACGCCGCATCGAGCAGGGTGTCGCCATCCGGTGCTTGCACGGCGTCCACCCCGGCGAGGTACGGATTCTGTGCCTCCATCAATTGCTGGATCGAATCCCGCTCGCTGCGCTGGCCGCAGTCCAGGCACAACACCCGGTGCAGGCTGCCATGGAGTTCGATCACGTCGTGGCTGCCGGCCTGGTCGTGCAAGGTGTCGACGTTCTGGGTGATCAACCCGCCAATCTGCCGGGCGCTTTGCAGGCTGGACAAGGCTTCGTGGGCCTCGTTCGGCCGGGCCTGGCGCACCCGTGGCCAGCCCAGCATCGCCCGCGCCCAATAGCGGCGCCGGGATTCGGGGGCCGAGAGGAATTCCTGGTACATCATCGGTGACCGGCCACGCCGCACACCCTGGTTGTCGCGGTAATCCGGAATGCCCGACGGGGTGCTGATGCCGGCACCGGTCAGGACCGCAAACGGTCGATCGGCCATCAACTGCTGGAGGCGGTCGAGTTGTTCGCCGATGAGACTGTCGAGCATGTTCAACACTCCATAGGGCCTTGACTGCTTGCAGGGTAGCATTTACGGATCACCCGGACAGGTGGGGCTGCGGGTATGGGCCAACATGGCTCGGTCCACTGTAGGCGCCGCGGTGCGGCGATCCGAGTTGTCAGCGAAAGCGGCCTCACATCCGGCATCGATGTCGGCTGGCCCGCAGCCTTCGCCGGCAAGCCGGCTCCTACAGGTTTTGGCGTTTCCCACCCTTTAGCGGTTAACGGTCAGCCCTCAGCTGTCTGCGGCATCTATTTACGCGCCTCCAGAATCAGGTTGAACGGCGTTTCCGTCGCCCGCCGGAACGTCTTGAAGCCCGCCTCGGTAAAGACCTTGCGCAACCGCGCCTCGCCCGCCTGGGCACCGAGGCCGAGCCCGACTTCCTGGGACAGTGAGTTCGGCGTGCAGATGAAGGTCGAGGCGGCGTAGAACAAGCGGCCAACCGGGGTGATGTTGTCGTCGAGCGAATCGTTGGCGAACGGTTCCACCAGCAGTACCGTGCCGTCCGGTTTCAGCGACTCATAGGCATGCCGCGCCGCGCCCACCGGGTCGCCCATGTCATGCAGGCAGTCGAAGTAGCAGACCAGGTCATAGTCATCGCCGGGAAAGCTTTTTGCCGTGCCCTGGAAGAATCGTGCACGCCCGTGTACGCCGCCTTCTTCCGCGCGCTGGGTGGCCACGGTGACGGAAGGCGCGTGGTAGTCGAACCCGACGAACCGCGAATTCGGGAACGCCTGGGCCATGATCACGGTGGAAGCACCGTGGCCGCAGCCGATGTCCGCGACCTTGGCGCCAGCTTCCAGTTTGGCGACCACGCCTTCGAGTGCCGGCAGCCATTCGGCGGTCAAATGCGCTTTATAGCCGGGCCGGAAGAACCGCTCCGTGCCGCTGAACATGCACGGATGGTGATCGCCCCAGGCGAGGGCGCCATTGCCGCGCATGGCGTTGACCAGCTTGTCCTTGTCATGGAAAAACGACGCGACAACCCCGATACCGCCCGCGACGTAGACCGGCGAGTCTTCGTTCGCCAGCGCCAGGGCTTGCTCTTCGGGCAGGCTGAACTGGCCGTCGCGGTGTTCCATGTAGCCGGAGGCGGCGTGGGCACTGAGCCATTCACGCAGCAAGCGAGTGTTGCAGCCGGTCTTTTCGGCGAGAGCTTCAGGGGTGATCGGCTGACTGTCGGCCATGGCCCGGTACAGCCCGAGTTCTTCGCCGAGGATGACATTGGCCAGCATCGCCGCGCCGCCCATGTCGTTTACCAGTTTACCCATGAAATCATTTAGTCGGGCCTCGTCCATCATGTGTGCTCCTTTGGTGGATCACGGTCCAGAGGCGAGGTTTTTCGAGGCGTTCAGCCCTGGGCGGTGGTCGTGGGAATGACCAGGACGATGAGTACGTCCTGCGTGCACTAAGTTTAGTCCGGCAGAGGTGCACTGCTGACCGGAGCGACGAAAGTCGTTGCGAGCGCAACATCGCGTGTATCCCAATGTATCAATCCACCTTCTCGATACAGTTGCCCTCAATACCGGTGCACTGGCGAACACACCCCGGATACAAACCTGCGATGAACTGTGAAGGTTGTCTGGCGCCCGCAAGCACGGGCTTTCGAGGCAATTTCCTGGTCGTCGCAGCGGGCGGCCGTTTCGCTTCTGATGCCGTTAAGGGGACAATAATGACCACGATCCTGTCTGAACCTGCCTTGAAACACTCTCCCGTCAATCGCCTGCGTGTCGACCAGTACACCAACGGCCTCATCGGCCCGAGCCAGCCTATGCTGGGTCCGCTGGCCGAAGGCGGCACTCTGATCACCGGCACGCCGCCGGGTTGCTGGGGGCCGATGATCACGCCGGCCTTTGAAGGTGGCCACGAAGTGACGCAACCGGTGGCGATTGCCGGGGCCGACATCGGCGACGCGGTGGCGATCAAGATCAAAAGCATGCGCGTCACCTCGCTGGCCACTTCGTCAGGGGTGATGAGTTTCGTTGAAGGGCGTTATCACGGCGACCCGTTCGTCTCCAAGTTCTGCGCCAAGTGCGGCACCGAACACCCGGCCAGTCATGTCGAAGGCATTGGCGAGGACTCGATTCGCTGCAACACCTGTGGCGCCGAAGTCAGCGCGTTTCGCTTCAGCCATGGTTACGTGATCGTGTTCGATGCGCAGAATCAGGTCAGCCTGACGGTCAATCAGGACATCGCCAACCGTTTGGCGGGCAAGGCCAGCGAAATGTCGGCACTGCCGGAATTCGCCGCCCAGCACTCGATCCTGTCCCTGGCCCGCGCCGACATGCCCGGCGTTGCGGCGCACATGCGGCCGTTCCTCGGCAACATCGGCACCACGCCATCCCGTGACTTGCCCGACTCCCACAACTGCGCCGATTTCGGCCAGTACCTGATCGATGCACCCCACCGTTTCGGCATGACCCGCGAAGAGCTGCACGCGGCCAAGACCGATGGCCACATGGACACCAACTCGATCCGCGAAGGCTGTGTCCTGATCTGCCCGGTCAAGGTGCCGGGTGCCGGCGTGTACATGGGCGACATGCACGCCCAGCAGGGCAACGGCGAGATTGCCGGCCATGCCACCGATTGCTCGGGGGAAACCGAAGTGGTGGTGGAGGTGATCAAAAACCTGACGCTGGAAGGGCCGATCCTGCTGCAAAACCTCGACGATTTGCCGCCGATGGCCCGTCCCATGAATGCCGGGCAACAGCAAAAAGTCCGTGAACTGGGCGAGCGCTGGGGCCAGATCGAGATCGAGCAGAGTGGCCCGATCACCTTCATCGGCAGCGGCGAAAACCTCAATGTGGCCGTGGAAAACGGCTTGAAACGCGCGGCCGCAGTCACCGGCCTGCCGTATGACGAAGTACTCAACCGCACGACCATCACGGGCTCGATCGACATCAGCCGCTTGCCGGGCACCGTCCGCGTGACGTTCCTGTGCCCGATGAAGGTGCTCGACCGCATCGGCATCGGCCATCTGGTGCGCGAAAAATACGACCTGGCATAACGCCAAACGGCGGGTTCGTACCACAGTGTGTACAGACCCGCCGACGATACAAGCGCTGCGATTTTCTGCCGCAGCGCAACACAGACTCGATACACCCCTGCGCTTAACTGGGATTCCGTTCCGGCAACCCTTGAGATCGACATCATGCACACCCCCCTCACATCAGCGAAAGCCAGCGTCGGGCTTGGCCTGCGGCGCGGTTTAATGAAAGACCTGCAAGCGGCGCCGATGGGCGATTTCGACTTTCTGGAAGTCGCGCCGGAGAACTGGATCGGCATTGGCGGTGCCCATGGTCATGCGTTGCGGGCCCTGGCCGAGCGCTATCCGCTGTCCTGTCACGGCTTGTCCCTGTCTCTGGGCGGTCCGGCGCCACTGGACGTCGGTTTTCTGCAAGAAGTCCGGGTTTTTCTCGATCACTACAAGGTGCCTCTGTACAGCGAACACCTGAGCTACTGCAGCGACGATGGTCACCTGTACGACCTGCTGCCGTTGCCGTTTACCGAGGAAGCCGTGCATCACGTGGCCGCGCGGATCCGTCAGTCCCAGGACATTCTCGGTCGGCGTCTGGCGGTGGAAAACGTCTCTTATTACGCCGCGCCACAGCAGGACATGGATGAGGTGACCTTCACCAATGCGGTGCTGCGCGAAGCCGACTGTGACCTGTTGCTGGACGTCAACAATGTGTACGTCAATTCGATCAATCACGATTTCGATCCCCAGGCCTTTCTCGCCTGTATCGACTCGGACCGGGTGGTGGCGATGCACGTGGCCGGGCACTTCGATGAGTCCGATACCTTGAAAATCGACACCCACGGCGCTTCGGTCAAACCGGTGGTCTGGTCGTTGCTGGCCCAGGCTTACGACCTGTTCGGCGCGCAGCCGACCTTGCTGGAACGGGATTTCAATTTCCCGGCATTCTCGGAACTGGTGGCCGAATTGCAGACTATCCGCCGCCTGCAAGCCGTGGAGGTGAACCGTGGATAAGCACTCGTTGCATCAGCAGCAAACGACGATGGGCCTTTACTTGCGCGATCCCGAGCATTGCCCGCCACCGGCCGGGATGGACGTGGCGCGGGCCGGGGTTTACCGGGACCTGGTGTTCTCGAACCTGTCATCGTTGCTCGGCGGGACCTTTCCGGTGCTGATCAAGGTGCTTGGGGATGAGCACTGGCGTTCGCTGGTGCGGACCTTCATGCGGGACTACCGCGCGCGCACGCCGAAATTCGGCGAAATCGCCGAGGAGTTTGTCGAGTTCCTCGCGCCTGCCCCGCAAGCCTTGGGCGAAGGGCCGTGGCCGCCGTTCATGGTTGAACTGGCACACTACGAGTGGATCGAGATGGCGCTGCAACAGGTCGAAGCCGAGCCGTTGCCGGCCAGCGATGCCGGGTTGCTGCTGGATCGGCCGCTGCAGGTTTCGCCGCTGGCCTGGCCCTTGGCCTATGCCTGGCCAGTCCAACTGGTCGGGCCCGATTTTCGACCTGAAGCGCCGCCGGTGCAGCCGACGCTGCTGTTGGTGCGTCGGACCGAGGACTGGAACGTGAAGTTTTCCGAACTGAGCCCGCTGGCATGGCGGTTGTTGCAGCGGATCGGCGAGTTCCCCGAACTCGACGGCCGCGCGCAGCTGGAAGGGCTGGCGGTGGAGGCGGGGGCTACCGGGTCGCCTGCGTTCATCGACAGCGGGCTGGCATTGTTGCGGCAGATGCATGGGGAAGGGGTGGTGGGCGTCATCGCCTAGGGCGCAATCGCCCAACCACCACAAATCAATTGTAGGAGCTAGCTTGCTAGCGATGGTCGTCAACGATAACGCTGTAAGCCTGGCACCCCGTGATGTGCTTGAGTTTATCGCGAGCAAGCTCGCTCCTACATTAGGATTTTTCAACGCCCCGCTTTACTACCCGGCAACCTGAGCTCCGCGCACAACCCCCCGCCTTCACGATGACTCAAGGTCAACGACCCCCCGAGCGCCAACGCCAATTGCTGCGCAATCGCCAGGCCCAACCCGGTGCCGCCGGTGCTGCGGTTGCGTGAATTTTCCACGCGGTAGAACGGCTCCATCACATGGGCCAGTTCCGCTTCGGCAATCCCGGGGCCACGGTCCATCACCTTCACCGACAAACTGCCGTCTGCCTTGGACTCCACCCACAATTCGGCGGCACCGGCGAACTTCAGTGCGTTGTCCGTCAGGTTCACCAGCACCCGGCGCAAGGCATGGGGCCGGGTGTTGATCACCGCGTCGCTCTTGCCGCTCAGCTGCACGTCCTTGCCCATGTCCTGGTAGTCGAACACCAGGCTGTCGAGGAACGAATCCAGATCGGTGCGGCGACTCTCCTCGGTGGAACCGTGCACGCTGCGGGCATAGGCCACGCCTTCGCGCACCAGGTGTTCCATCTCGCCGAGGTCGTTCCACAGTTTGTCTTTTTCGCTGGAATCGTCCATGAACTCGGCGCGCAATTTCATGCGGGTGATCGGGGTTTGCAGGTCGTGGGAGATCGCCGCCAGCAGTTGCATCCGCTCCTTGAGGTAGGCGGCGATGCGCGCCTGCATGGCATTGAACGCCTTGGCGGCATGGGCGACTTCAGTCGGACCCTTCTCGTCCAGGTGTACTGCGTGGGTATTGGGGTCCAGGGTCTCCACCGCCTGGGCGAGGCGGGTAAGGGGGCGGATGGCGATTTTCACGGCAAGCCAGGTGCAGGCGATCATCAGCGCCAGTTGGCCGAGTAACACCATGGGCAACCACGGCGACAACGGCAGCATCGCCGGTCGCACATCGATGGTTACCGGGCTGCCGTCAGCCAGCTTCAGGTGGACCTGGAAGTGTTTTATCGGCCCGGGAATGTCGGTAACGGTCATCGGGTAATCCTTGCCGATGGCGTCCTTGATCGAGGTCACCGCGATCGGGGTATCGCTCATGGGCATGCCCGGTGAGCCCTCGTCCAGCAAATAGCGGTAATTGCGCCGTTCCAGTTGCTTCAGCCAGCTGGCACGTTCTTCGGCCGGCAAGCGGTCGAGGATGGCGATGGAGGTCGATACGTCGGTTTCCAGGTTGCCCAGCATGGTGTTTTTCGCGCTTTCGTAACGCTCGTAATACTGCGCGCCGAAGGACAAGGCCTGCGCCAGGATCAGGCCGATCAGAAAAATCAGCGACAACCGAGAGGCGAGGGTCCGGGGCCAACGTATCGCCAGGTTCATGACGGCGCACCCAGCACTTCCACCGGCAGGGAAAAGACATAGCCTTCGCTGCGCACGGTCTTGATGTAGGCCGGTTCGCGGGCATCGTCCAGCAAGCGCTGACGCAGGCGACTGACCAGCAAGTCGATGGAACGGTCGAACAGGTCGGCGTCGCGGCCTTGGGTCAGGTTCAGCAACTGGTCGCGATTGAGCACCCGCTGCGGATGATCGAGGAACACCCGCAGCAGCCGGTATTCGGCGCCACTGAGCGCAACCATGGTGCCGTCGTCATCGAGCAGGTGCCGGGCGGATGTATCAAGGCGCCAGCGGCCAAAGGCCAGCAAACGCCCGCTTTCGGTGACCACCAGGTTCGGCGGCAGCATCCGCGTACGACGCAGTACGGCATTGATGCGGGCGAGCAGTTCACGGGCGGCGAACGGCTTGACCAGGTAATCGTCGGCGCCCATTTCCAGGCCGATGATGCGGTCGGTTTCATCATTGCGCGCGGTGAGCATCAGTACCGGGGTGGCCCTGTGTTTGCCGGCGCGCAATTCCCGGCAGAGCATCAGGCCATCGTCGCCGGGCATCATGATGTCGAGCACGATCAGGTCCACCGGCGTGGATTCGAGGAACGCGCGCATTTGCCGCCCATCCGCCACGACCGTGGTGCGCAGGCCGTTCTTCTTGAGGTAGTTGCCTACCAGCTCTCGAATCTCGCGGTCATCGTCCACGATGAGAATGTGATCGACGTGTTCCATGGGGCCAGGCCTCTGTAAACGGGGGATGTCGCGCAGTCTATCGAGCCTTGGCACGCTTGCCCGCAGCCCTTTGTATTGCAGTGTATCTGGTGTGGCGGCGGATACATGCAGACGCAAAAACACTGTTTTTCTGTGGTTTTGTATCGCTGTGTATCAGGGGGCGCCTCTGATACGTATCGATTTACACGCGGCTGTTTTCGACACAGACGAGATACCTCGCGGGCTTCTAATGGGTTCCATCGGGGCAAACCAGGACGCCCCGGCCCAATCAACGATTGACCCATTGAAGCCTTGAGGAAATCACCATGAACACCAAAGCCGTCGTCGCCGCCTGCCTGTTTGCCGCACTGAACATCTGCACCCTGTCGGCCCGTGCCGAAGCGCAGGTCACCCCTGATACCTACACCTACGGCACGCACCTGGACATCAAGAAGGTGATCTCGATGAAACAGGACGCCGCGCCTTCCTGCGGGATTGTAAATGCGCAGCTGACCTATCTGGACTCCGGGAATAAAACCCAGGTCCTGGATTACCGCAAGTTTGCTGATGGCTGCAACGACGACAACTGAGTCTTTCGCTGGCCGATTGCCCAATCCCTTTGCAACAGGAAGAACATCATGAACAACCTTTCGCGCTTTTTGACCGCCGTCGCCTTCACCCTGGCTGGCGCTGCCGCCCATGCCAATGCCGCCGTGGAACAAGGTGGTTGTGGCAGCAGCACCTGCTTCCAGCTGACCCCGGTGGCGAAGCAGGGCGCCGATGCCTTGCTGGCACAGGATGGTTCCGGCCGTACGCCGCAGGGGCAATGGGTAGCGGTTGATGGTTCCAGCCGCACGCCGCAAGGGCAACTGGTTGCAGAGAATGGTGGCAGCCGGACGCCGCAGGGGCAATTGCTGGATAACCAGACTGCCTGAAGCCAGACACTGTTGCTGTGTGAACATGTCCCTGTAGGAGCGAGCTTGCTCGCGATGGTCGTCAACGATAACGCTGGAAGTCTGACACCCCGCGGCGTTCTCAGGTTTTTCGCGAGCAAGCTCGCTCCTACAGAGAATGGCGATATATCGGCCACTCTATTTTCAAGGTGATTCCCATGTTACTCATCGCGTTCCTGGGCGGCATATTGACCGTCCTCAGTCCCTGCATCCTGCCGGTCGTGCCGTTCTTGTTTGCCGGGGTCGACCGCACGCGGTCTTCGATTCTGCTCACCCTCGGGGGCATGGTCCTGACTTTCGCCCTGATCTCCAGCCTGGCGGTGGTCAGCAGCGAGTGGGTGGTGCAAGCCAGCAGCACCGGTCGCCACGTTGCCCTGATCGTGATGGCGTTGTTCGCCCTGTCGCTGATTTCCGCCCGTGTCGGCGGCTGGCTGGCGCGTCCGTTCGTCCTGCTCGGCAATCGCCTCGACCCCAACACCCGCAAGATGTCCGGCCCGCTGGGCTCGGTCATGATCGGCGTCGCCACCGGCCTGCTGTGGGCGCCGTGCGCCGGGCCGATCCTCGGTGTCATCCTCACCAGTGCCATGCTGCAAGGCGCCAACGCCCAGACCAGTCTGTTGCTGGTGGCTTACGGCCTGGGCAGTGCGTTGTCCCTGGGCACCCTGATCTTCGCCGGTCGCGGCCTGGTCAATCGCTTGAAAGGGTCGATCCCGGTCACCGGCTGGTTGCGTCGTGGTGCCGGTGTGGCCGTGCTGGCCGCCGCGGCGGTGATCTCCACCGGTGCCGACAAGACATTGCTGGCCGGCACCTCGTCCGAAGGCCTCGGCAGCCTCGAGAAAGGGGTGCTGGAGACCGTACCGAAAGTGGTCGATTACTTCGTCAGCAAGGTCAAGGCCGACTCGTTGATGGATAACGCCCAAGGTGCCATGCCATCCCTCTCCGGCGCGGTCGAATGGCTCAACTCGCCAGCACTGAGCAACGAATCCCTTAAAGGTAAAGTGGTACTGGTGGATTTCTGGACCTACGACTGCATCAACTGTCAGCACACCCTGCCGTACGTGAAGGACTGGGCCAGGAAATACGAGAAGGATGGCCTGGTGGTGATCGGCGTCCACACCCCCGAATATGGCTTCGAACGCATCATCGCCAACGTCAAGGATCAGGTGAAGAAGCTCGGCATCACCTACCCGGTGGCGATCGACAACAACTATGCGATCTGGCGCAATTTCGACAACCAGTACTGGCCCGCTCACTACCTGATCGATGCCAAGGGCCAGGTGCGTTTCACCCACTTCGGTGAAGGCCGCTACGAGACCCAGGAGAAGATGATCCAGCAGTTGCTGGAAGAGGCCAAGGCCGACGCCAAAGCCCTCCCTCCAGCGGCATGAACCTTGGATCAATGGCTCACAGGCTGCGCGCCGTGGGCCATTGGTTTTTTCTCCTGACTGCGTCGCCACGCTGCCGGGGGGGCGCCGAACTCACGACGAAACGCCCGACTGAATGCCGTATCGGTCTGGTAACCCACTTCCTCGGCAATCCGCATCAATGAACTGTTACTGCTGCGTAACAGGTTCGCCGCCAGCAACATCCGCCACTGCGTCAGGTACTGCATCGGCGAAATCCCTACCAGTAGCTGAAAGCGCTCCGCCAACACCGATCTTGAGGTGCCGGCGGTGCGCGCCAGCTCTTCCAGCGTCCAGGCATGACAGGGTTTATTGTGCAGCGCATTCAGGGCGGCGCCGACGATCCGGTCGTTCACGCCCGCCAGCCAACCGGTCCGGCCTTCGCCCTGTTCGTGCATGTACAGGCGCAACACCTCGATGAACAGCACCTCGGCCAGCTTGGCCAGGACACCTTCGCCGCCAGCGCGGGGCGAGCGAGCTTCGGCCAGCGCGTAACGCACCGAGGATTCCAGCCAGATCCCGGCATTCGAACCACGTACGTTGACCCTCACTATGGGCGGCAACCCGGTCAGCAGCATGCCCGCCAGCCGTGTGTCGCACGCCAGATAGCCGCACACCAGGCGTGTGACCGCGCCACCTCCGCCATAACTCAACTGCCGGGGACGGCGCGCCAGCACCACATCCAGCCGGGAGCCGGTGGCGGGCGGGAGTCCTGGCCTGGAACTCATGCGATGGGCGTCCCCCTGGGGGAACACCACCACGTCGCCAGCCGTCAGCAGAAGGGGCGGGTCAGCACCCAGCTCGACGTAGCACTCGCCTTCGGTAATCAAGTGGAAGATCACCACCCGTTCGGCGCCGGGCTCCAGGAAGGGCGCCGCGGTGTCGGCACTGGGCGACTGGTAGCACCAGGGGGCGGTGAACCTGGCGTTGATGAAGATCGCGCCGACCAGGCGGACGACGCGCAGGGTCTGGGACAGGGCGTCCATGATGGTTTTTCCCCTGTACTCGGATGACGCTTTTCAAGGGTGAGTCTGATTGTGAGCCTGTCGCGGCAGGACGTGAATTCTCCGGACGATCGGACAGGGTTGGCCGACGATCGGGCAGGACGCCGGCGTTCCCCGGCGCGATAGTTGGCCCACAGGGTTAGCCGACCCTGTCATCAATAACAAGAATGAGAGGTTGCCATGCCGAAGTTCGTCATCGAACGCGAAATCCCAGGCGCTGGAACACTGTCAGAACGGGATCTGAAAGCCATCTCGCAAAAGTCGCGCAAAGTCTTGCGCGATCTGCCGGAAGTGCAATGGCTGCAGAGTTACGTCACCGGCGACAAGATCTACTGCGTGTACATCGCGCCGAATGAGGAGCTCATCCGGGAGCATGCCAGGCAGGGTGGTTTCCCGGCCAACAGCGTATCCCAGGTCATGAACATCATCGATCCCACGACGGCTGAGTAATCGAGCGCCCGTTGCTGACCCGTTGTTCCAACCCGCCAGAGACAGTCTCCATGAGTACACCCATTGATCTTACTGCCCTGAAAAACCGCCAGATGGCCTCCTGGGCCAGCGGCGACTATGCCGTGATCGGCACCACGTTGCAGATCGTCGGCGAGGAACTGGCCGAAGCCTGCGACCTGCTCTGCGACGAACGCGTGCTCGACGTGGCCGCCGGCAATGGCAATGCGACGCTGGCCGCCGCCCGCCGTGGTTGCCATGTCACCTCCACCGACTATGTGGCGGCGCTGCTCGAGCGCGGCGAAGACCGGTCCAGGGCAGAACGCCTGGAAGTGACGTTCCAGGTGGCCGATGCCGAGGCATTGCCTTTCGAGGACGCCAGCTTCGACGCCGTACTGTCGACCTTCGGTGTGATGTTTACGCCGGACCAGCCTAAGGCCGCCGCGGAACTGGCACGGGTCTGTCGTCCTGGCGGCCGGATCGGCCTGGCCAACTGGACACCCGAAGGCTTCGTCGGCCAGATGTTCAAGACCCTGGGCCGCCATATGCCGCCACCGCCGGGGGCGCAACCGCCTTCGAACTGGGGCACCGAGGCGTGGCTGCATGCGCAATTCGATGAGCGCGACTTTCTGCTGCAGGTGACGCGCAAGCACTTCAACTTCCGCTACCGCTCGGCCGCGCATTTCATCGACACGTTCCGCACCTGGTACGGCCCGGTCCACAAGGCGTTCGCGGCACTGCCTCCCGAAGGCGCCCAGGCCTTTGAAAATGACCTGACCGAGTTGCTGAACCGCTTGAACCGGGCGGGAGACAAGTCGATGGTGGTGCCGAGTGAGTACCTTGAGGTGGTGATCACAAGGCGTTGAGGATCTGACAGAGATCCCATGTGGGAGCGGGCTTGCTCGCGAAGGGGGCGTGTCAGCCAACATCAATGGCGACTGACACACCGCCATCGCGAGCAAGCTCGCTCCCACAGGGGTATGCGGTGTCTGGTCGTTTTTTCACTCATCCAGCCGCTCGGTATACACCACCCACACACTGCACGGCATTTTGTACAGCAGATGCTCCACCGTGCTGCCGATCAGCCGGCCCAGCCCGCGATGGCCGACCCGCCCCATGACAATCACATCGGTGTCATAGGCCTCGGCAAAGCGGATCAGAACCTTGCCCGGACTGCCCATGATCATGTGCCGCTGCTCCGGCGAGATGCCGTTGCGCTCGGCCAGTTCGTGGAAGGCGTCTTCCTGATAGTCGTACAGGGTCTTGGCCTTGCCCGACGAGAAAAACGCCGACCCGTTGTCGAAGCCGAACTCGTCCGCACTGATCGAGGACAGATCATAGGCATACACTACGTCGAGCTCGGCATTGCAGGCGCTGGCCAGTTTCGCCGCTTCATGCAGGATCCGGTCGTTGAAAGTCTTGTAGTGATCGTCGCGATGGAAGGG
This sequence comes from Pseudomonas silesiensis, assembly GCF_001661075.1. Taxonomy (NCBI): domain Bacteria; kingdom Pseudomonadati; phylum Pseudomonadota; class Gammaproteobacteria; order Pseudomonadales; family Pseudomonadaceae; genus Pseudomonas; species Pseudomonas silesiensis. The sequence continues at coordinate 3,913,707 of NZ_CP014870.1, read as the reverse complement.
ATCGACCGCGGCGACGATCTTTCGCGGCAAGGCGTGCACCGCGTGGCTGACGAAGTGTAAAGGCACCGGACACTCACGCAGCAAATGCACATCGAGCGGGGTGAACATCAGCCGCGACCACAGTGATTCATGCTCCAGCGCCTTGATCAGCACGTCCATCGGCTGCTCCTTGAGGTGCAGCAGGATTTCCTCCAGCGGGCGTTCGACCCAGGCGACCTCGGTGGTGACGTGCACCCCGATCTTGCGCAGAGGGCGGGCCTGTTCCTCCAGCCACTGCCGATGGCGGTCGACGTAGCCCAGGCGCATCTGCTCCAAAGCCTTTTCGTTGACCAGACTGGCAGTCGCCAGCCCCTCCAGATAATCGAAAGCGACGATGTGCAACGCCGCATCTTCGGCCTTGGCCAGCGCCGCGGCGCGGTCGAAGGCGGGGCTGTGTTCCATCAGGGGCGAGGCGACCAGCATGAATCGTGATTGCTCAGACATGACAAACCTCCCGTGGGTTGACGAGCAGGTGGCGGCACCGCTGTAACGACCAGGGGTTGCGACCTTGCCGCCCGATGTGCAGTCATTTCATAGCCATTCAATCCCTAAGTATTGACCATGATCAACCTTCCGTCTGTCAACCCGGCGCAGGCTGCGGTTCGTGCTGAACTCATGTGCACGCGCACACTTGGGAGAATTGCCATGGCAACCATGAAAGCCGCGATATTCGTTGAGAAAAATCGCATCGTGCTCGACGACAAGCCGATCCCCGAAGTCGGGCCGCTGGATGCGCTGATCCGCATCACCACCACCACTATCTGCGGCACCGACGTGCACATCCTGCGCGGTGAGTACCCCGTGGCCAAAGGGCTGACCATCGGTCATGAACCGGTGGGCATCATCGAGCGGCTCGGTTCTCAGGTGCGCGGCTTTGTCGAGGGGCAAAGGGTGATTGCCGGCGCCATCACTCCCAGCGGACAAAGTTATGCCTGCCTCTGTGGCTGCGGTTCACAGGATGGCGCGGACACCCGCCACGGCTTCAAGGCAGCTGGCGGCTGGAAGTTCGGCAATACCATCGATGGCTGTCAGGCCGAATACGTGCTGGTGCCTGATGCGCTGGCCAACCTGTGCCCGATTCCCGACGGCCTGAGCGACGAACAGGTGCTGATGTGCCCGGACATCATGTCCACCGGTTTTTCCGGCGCGGAGCGGGGAGAGGTTAGCATCGGCGATACCGTCGCGGTCTTCGCTCTCGGGCCAATCGGTCTCTGTGCCGTGGCCGGTGCGCGTCTCAAAGGGGCGACCACCATCATTGGCGTCGACGCCGTGCCCGAGCGGATGAGCGTAGCGCGACAGTTGGGCGCGACCCATGTGATCAACTTCAAGGACGGCGACGTGGTCGCGCAGATCATGGCCCTGACCGATGGTCGTGGCGTTGACGTGTCCATCGAGGCGCTGGGCACCCAGGGCACTTTCGAGTCCGCGCTGCGGGTGCTGCGCCCGGGTGGCCGGTTATCCAGCCTGGGGGTTTACTCCAGCGACCTGCGTATCCCGCTGGATGCCTTTGCCGCGGGCCTGGGGGATCTGAGCATCGTCAGCACCCTGTGCCCTGGAGGCAAGGAGCGGATGCGACGGTTGATGGCGGTGGTGGAAAGTGGCGGGGTCGACCTGTCGCCGCTGGTGACGCACAGGTTCAAGCTCGACGATATTGAAGAGGCCTATGAGTTGTTTGCGCATCAGCGGGATGGGGTGATGAAGGTGGCGATTATTCCCTGAAGCCGTCCAATCCAACGCAAACCCCTTGTTAGGAGCCGGCTTGTCGGATTGCCGCACCGCAGCGAGGGAGGCCTGTAGGAGCCGGCTTGCTGGCGAAGCTTGCGACGCGGTGTGTCAGTTACACCGCCTTCGCTGCGGTGCGGCAATCCGACAAGCCAGCTCCTACAGGGGGTAGGGGGCTAAACGATCTTGGCGCCGCGTGCCTTCAGCAGCTCGCGCAACACGGAGCGATGGCAATGCGCTTCCTCCTCGCAATAACATCCCACCGCCAGCGAAGTCTGATGGGAGAGCGCAGCCAACAGATCCAGCAATTGGCTCGGCGCTGGATGGTTCATTTCAGCCTTGAACTTGCGCCGAAACGCCTCCCACGCCTTTTCGTCCTCGGCGGTTTTGGCTTGCGCAACCAGTTCCGCACTGGGCGACAGCAGCGGCTGCCACACATCATAAAAATCGCGGCTGGCGAACTCGGCCTTCGGCACGCCCCGGGGCGGGCGGCGTACCGTGCCTATCCGCAGGCCTTCATCAGGCAGGCGCGGGGAGCCGAGCCGGACGATATGAATGGGCATGGCGACCTACTTGTGCCGCGACGTTTCAAACCACTCCATCGCCGTGCGCCAGATGCAGATCCCCAGGAAATAAGCTGACATCAGCAGCCAGAGCCCCATCACCAGCGGGTTGATCACCGGGTGATTGACCACCAGCGACAAGCTGCACAACAGCCAGATGGCCGTCACCGCGATGTTGATCGGCATGAACTTGCGCACGCGGAACGGGTGCAGGAATTTCATCCGGGACACCGTCAGCAGCGCCAGGCCGATGACGGTGAGCAGGGTGATCCACGGCGATGGGGCGATGATGTACAGGCAGAGGGCGACCACGTTCCAGGCGGCGGGGAAGCCCTGGAAGTAGTTGTCCTTGCTTTTCATGTTGACGTTGCAGAAGCAGAACAGCGACGAGACCAGAATCAGCGACACGGTCAACAGCAGCGTGTAGTCCGGCAACGGGATATAGCGATAGATGAACAGCGCCGGGATAAACACATACGTCAGGTAGTCGATCACCAGGTCGAGGACCGAACCGTCGAAGCTCGGCAGTACCGACTGGACATTGACCTTGCGCGCCAGCGCGCCGTCCAGCCCGTCGACGATCAGCGCGACGCCCAGCCACAGCAGGCAGTTGGTCGGTTGGTTTTCCAGCAAGGCGAGGGTCGCGAGGAAGGCAGTGACTACGCCAGTGGCGGTAAAACCATGGGCGCCCCATGCTTTGAGCCTGGCGATGTGTAGAGTCGAAATCACGGGGGCGTTCTCCAGAAAGTGAAGCAAGCCGGTCATCACCCACACTATCGGGGGCGGCGGCAAACCTGGTCGGGTTGCAGGTATCGACCGGAAATCCGGGAATAAGGTTCACCACTCATGAATCTTAGCTGCGCCACACTAAAATACCCCGGATAAATCGGCCGGCCTATGGACCCGCGCGTCTGGTCGCTCTGCCAGGGTAGGCCGCGTGCACGGCAGGGGTTCCACGTCAGCCAAACGGTGGTGGCGCATTTGTCTGCGAGGACTATCGTTGCCTGACTGGATCACTCCAACCCAAGAGGGTGCCGTCATGAACACCAGCGATCTGCTCGAACAACTTCTGCGCGGCGCCGGCCAGGGCGCCATGCCGCAACAGGGCGGCCGTGGTGCTTCGGCCCAAGGCGGGCTTGGCGTCCTCGGCGGGTTGCTCGGCGGCCTGTTGGGCGGTGGCGCCGGTTCCAGCGCTGGCGGCGGTGGGTTGGGGGGCTTGCTCGGTGGCTTGCTGGGCGGCGGCTCAGCCTTGGGCGGTTCGACCCGGAGCCGGTCAGGCGGTGGCACCAACTACGCCGCGCTGGCGTCGCTGGGAATGATGGCATTTCAAGCGTATCAAGCCTGGCAACGCAGCCAGGCCGCGGCACCGCAACAGGCACCGCGCACTGTAGACCTGCTGTCTGGCCCGGAAGTCGAAGACCACAGTCACGCGATCCTTCGGGCATTGATTGCGGCGGCCAAGGCCGATGGCCGGATCGATGATGCCGAGAAACAGATGATCAGCACCGAGATCGGTCGTCACACCGATGATCCGCAGTTACAGCAATGGCTGGATGATGAAGTCGCCCGGCCGCTGGACGCCGCCGATGTGGCGCAGTCGGCCACCGATCCCGGCATGGCGGCGGAAATGTACCTAGCCAGTGTGATGCTGGTGGATGATCAGCAGGACGCCGAGCGCAGTTATCTGGATGAACTGGCGGCGGCGCTGGGTATTGATCCGGATTTGCAGGTGCATCTGGAGCAGCAGGCGAAGGGTGGCGGTGCCTGAGTGCACTCTTGAAAACCAGACCGCGTTATCGTTCTTCGCGAGCAGGCTCGCACACAGTTGACTGCGTTAGCCGATACGACTCGGTCAACCGTGGGAGCGAGCCCGCTCGCGAAGAACGATGACGCGGTCTCACTGCTGCCCCCCTACAGAGCTGCGGAGGGTTTAGGCACCAGAAACGTAACCCCATAACGCTCGGCCACTTCAAAAATCCGCGCCAGATCCTCCGGCACCTTGAGCTGATCCATCGCCGCAAAAAACTGCCCGCCCCGGGGGTCGGACACCACGCCGATGATTTTTGCCGTGCTGCTGAGGTTCTTGTAGGCGTGGACGGTTCCGGCAGGGATATGCACATAGCCACCGCTCGACACCGTGTTGGATTGGCCATCGACGGTCACTTCCACTTGCCCGTCGATGACATAAAAAGCCTCATCCCAGGGATGAAAGTGCGGCGGCGGTCCTCCGCCTTGCACGCCTTGCTGGATATGCACTTCGAAAGGTTTGGAAAGATCCCCGCCAGCGAGGATGGTGATTGCCTCACCCACGACGTTCACCGGCCTGGGGGTTTTATCCGACTCGATGACATGAACCGTGCGCATGATTGCTCTCCGGGGGAGTGTCCCCACACCGGTTAATTATATTCACTCCAGTGCAAGCCAAGTGCCGCACCAGCAGCCGTCTGTCCGGGCTCTTTTAACCCCGATGGAATTTTTCTGCGCCGGGGTCGCTCTGCTGATGTAGAGACGTACTGATCCAGCGTCCTGCCACTGGCCTCAGACCGAGAGATTGCATCCATGACTGCCCTGACACGACTTGAATCCAGGCCTGCCCACGAACACCCGATTGGCGGTGCCGGCTGCATTAAGCAAATCTACCAGCAGCTGCTGCTGAGCGACGATGCGCAGCAGAGGCATGTACTCGCTCAACGCTTCCTGCAGACCCAGTTGCAGCGAGCGGCGGACTTGCCGGACGAGCTGCCGCAGGACCTGTCGGCGCTGCAAGATTTTGTCGAACAACACAGCCTCGCAGTCGCCCGGCAGTACGCCGACTACCTGCAACAGCGCAAGGAAGGCGGGCCCCGGCAGTTCTTCAGCAACAAGGCGCACGCGCTGTTTTTCCTGCAGGCCGTTGCCCCGACCAAACTGGTGGACGGCGCCTGGCTGTACGGCCTGCTGCGGCACTGGCGCGACCCGCGTTTCGAGGGCCTGATCTGCACGTATCTGGAGGAGCTGGGGGAGGGCAATCCGGCACAGAATCATGTGGTGATCTACCGCAAGCTGTTGGCCGAGCATGGCCTACAGGACTGCGCCGCGATCCCCGATGAGCGTTATCTGCAAGGCGCCGTGCAACTGGCGCTGGGTGAGAGCGGCGATGAGTGCCTGCCCGAAGTCATCGGCTATAACCTGGGGTACGAACAACTGCCCCTGCATTTACTGATCAGTGCCTATGAACTCAGCGAGCTGGGCATCGATCCGTATTATTTCACCCTGCACGTGACCATCGACAACGCCAGCACCGGCCACGCGCAAAAGGCCGTGCAGTCGGTGTTGCAGCTATTGCCGCTGGAGGGCGATCGCGAGGCGTTCCTGCGCAGGGTCGCCTTGGGGTATAGGCTCAACGATCTGGGGCAGGGCAGTCGCGCGATCATCGAGTCGTTCGACCTGTACGCTGAAGTGCTGGACATGCTCGAGCGCAAACGTCCGTTCGGCCAGCACATGCATTCCGACTACTGCCGCTTCGAAGGCAAGACAGTCAATCAATGGTTGTCGACACCCGAGCAGTTGCCAGGCTTCCTCGCGGCCCTGGAAAACAAGGGCTGGATCAAGCGCCACCAGGATCCGCAAGCCAGCCGGTTCTGGCAATTGATCGATGGCGACGGCGCGGCCATGTTCGGGGTGTTCAGCCCTTATGAAAAGCAGTTGCTGCACGACTGGATCGCCGGCGACTGGGTGCCTGAGCGTTCAACCGCAACGCCCCGGGGTAGCGCCAATGGCGCGGTCGAAACGTCGGTGCCGGTCAACGACCCGGACATCCAGAGCCTGAACAGCGCGCTGGCTGGCGTTGGCGCTCACGAGCAGATGCAAGTGCTGATCCCGTGGCTGTCGGCCCACCGGCATTCTCATCCGGCCGGTCTGTTCGCCACCCGACGTTTCATCGAACTCAAATCCCGCCTTCGATAGGGAGCCTGTGATGAATCAGGAAGAACGATTGGGCGCTGCCGATCTGGCATTGCTGCAGCTGGGTCGCCGCTTGCAGGCGGACGGCTATCGCTTCATCACACCGACGCCACTGACCCATCAGCGGGTCAACGATCGCGCATTCGGACAAAGCGCCAGGACTCTGCGCGAGGTGTTCGGCTGGTCGCGGTCGTTCGACCCCGGCCTGTTGTCGGCGGACGAGCAGCGGCAGTTGCAACAGGCGGGCGTGCTCGGGGAGAGCAACGGCCGGCTGAAAAGTCATGTGCGCTGGTCGAGCCTGGATGATCTGTTGTTCGTGCATTCGGGGTTCCCCACCGATGCCGCCGACGCGGTGTTCTTCGGCCCCGACACCTACCGTTTCGCCCAGTTGATACATGCCCATCTGCAACAGAACTTCGCCCCGATCAGGCGCGCCGTGGACATCGGGTGCGGCGCGGGTGTCGGGGCGATCGTGATTGCCCGCGCGCGGCGCGAAGCCCAAGTGCTGGCCGTCGACATCAACCCGGCGGCGCTGCGTCTGACGGCGGTCAACGCGGCGCTCGCCGAAGTGGCCAACGTCTGCATCGAAGCCAGCGACGTGCTGCAGGATGTCGACGGCAACTTCGACTTGATCGTCGCCAATCCGCCCTACATGGCCGACCCCGCCGAGCGTGCCTACCGCCACGGCGGCGGGGCGTTTGGCGAACAGTTGTCACTGCGAATCGTCGAGCAGGCCCTGTATCGACTGGCCCCCGGCGGCTCGTTGGTGCTGTACACCGGGGTGGCGATGATCGATGGTTGCGACCCGTTCCTGGCCGCACTGGCCCCGCGCCTGGAGTCGCCGTTGTTCGCCTGGACTTATCGCGAACTCGATCCCGATGTGTTCGGTGAAGAGTTGTTGACCCAAGGCTACCAGCGCGTGGAGCGGATTGGCGTGGTGGCGTTGATCGTTACGCGCATCGGCCCCGGCATCGGGGGAATCGTCAGCTCGCCTGCAGGTGCGCCATGAACAAGAACCTGGACGATTACAACCGCATGCGCGACTTCTCGGCCACTTCTGAACCGGCCGCCAAACCGTCGAGCAAAAAAAAAGCGCAAGACCATGCGCTGCAATTCTGCATCCAGAAACATGACGCTTCGCGCCTGCACTACGACTTTCGCCTGGAACTCGACGGCGCCCTGAAAAGCTGGGCGGTGCCCAAGGGGCCGTCACTGGATCCCAAGGTCAAGCGCCTGGCCGTCCATGTCGAAGACCACCCGCTGGACTACGCCACGTTCGAGGGCAGCATCCCCGAAGGGCATTACGGCGCCGGTGACGTGATCGTCTGGGACCGCGGCGTATGGATTCCCCAGGAGGATCCGGCCAAGGCCTACGCCAAGGGCAAGCTCAAGTTCGAGCTGCAGGGCGAGAAGCTCGGCGGTCTGTGGAACCTGGTGCGCACGCACATGCCGGGCAAGCAGGAACAATGGTTTTTGATCAAGCACCAGGACGGCGCGGCGAAACCCGAGAGTGAATACGACGTGGTCGTCGCCGAGCCCGATAGCGTGCTCAGTGATCGGACTATCCTGCCTAAAAAGTCAAAGGCCGCGGCCAAGCCCAAGCCGGTGAAAAAACCGGCCGCGGCGGCGCCCAAGGCACAGGCGACGCCTTTGACCGGTGCCCGCAAAGCCAGGCTGCCGGAGCAGCTCAAGCCGGAACTGGCCACCCTGGTCGAGAAGGCCCCGGGCGGCGAGTGGAGCTACGAGATCAAGTTCGACGGCTATCGAATCATGGCCCGCATCGACCACGGCGAGGTCCAACTGTTTACGCGCAATGGTCATGACTGGACCCACAAGCTGCCAAAACAAGCCGAGGCCCTGGCAGCGCTGGGTCTCGAGTCAGCCTGGCTTGATGGCGAAATGGTGGTGGCCGACGAACAGGGCGTACCAGACTTCCAGGCCTTGCAGAATGCGTTCGATTCGGGCCGCAGCGGCGCCATTCTTTACTACCTGTTCGACATCCCCTACCTCAACGGCGTGGACCTGCGCGAAGTGCCCGTCGAGGAACGCCGGGCGGCGCTGGCGACGGTACTCAACGCCAATGAAGACCCGCTGCTGCGGTTCTCCGACGCGTTTGGCGAAGAGCCGGAAGCCTTGCTCAACAGCGCCTGCCAAATGCGCATGGAAGGGCTGATCGGCAAGCGTCTGGGGTCGCCCTACGTGTCCCGGCGCAGCAGCGACTGGATCAAGCTCAAGTGCAAGCATCGCCAGGAATTCGTGGTGGTTGGCTTCACCGATCCCAAAGGCTCGCGCAATGGGTTCGGTGCCTTGCTGCTGGGGCTGCATGACCGGGACAGCGGCGAATTGCGCTACGCAGGCAAGGTCGGCACCGGGTTCAACGAGACCACGCTCAAACATATCCACGAGCAACTCAAACCCCTGCAGACGAAGAAACCGTCGGTGGTCAATCCGCCGAGCGGCTTCGATGCCAAAGGCGTGCATTGGCTTAAGCCGACACTGCTGGCGGAAGTGGCCTTTGCCGAAATGACCAAGGAAGGCTCGGTACGCCATGCGGTGTTCCATGGCCTGCGCGATGACAAACCTGCCGAAGACATTACCGAGGAGCGTGCGAAAGCCGTGAAGACTTCAACCTCGAAACCCGCTGCTGCGAAAACTGCCACTGCAAAAGCCGCCACTGCAAAAGCTGCGGCTGCAAAAACTGGCGCTGCAAAAACTGCTGCGGAAAAAACTGCTTCTGAAAGAACTGCCGCTGAAAAAAACGCCCCTGGGAAAACCGCCTCTGGAAAAAAAAGCACCGCTGAAAAGCCAGCCACCCAAAAGAAAACCGCCGAACCCGCACCTTCACAAATCGGCCTGGGCAAGGGCAAGGTGCGCATCACCCATCCTGATCGGGTGATCGACGCCAGCAGCGGCACCACCAAAGTGCAACTGGCCGAGTACTACGCCAGCGTCGCCGAATGGATATTGCCCGAACTCAAGGACCGCCCGGTGGCACTGGTGCGCGCCCCCGACGGCATCGCCGGCGAACTGTTTTTCCAGAAGAACGCCGAGCGCCTGGCCATTCCGGGGATCACCACCCTGGACAAGGCCCTGACCGGTCAACCGGTGATGATCATCAACAACGCCGAAGCCCTGATCGGCGCCGTGCAGATGAGCACGGTGGAGCTGCACACCTGGAACGCCACCTCCGACAACCTCGACAAACCCGACCGCTTCGTCCTTGACCTCGACCCGGACCCGGCGCTGCCCTGGAAAAGCATGGTCGAGGCGACTCAGCTGACCCTTTCGGTGCTCGATGAACTCGGGCTCAAGGCATTTCTCAAGACCAGCGGCGGCAAGGGCATTCACCTGGTGGTGCCGCTGACCCGCAAGCTCGGCTGGGACGAGGTAAAGGACTTCAGCCATGCCATCGTCAGCCACATGGCCAAACTGCTGCCGGATCGTTTTTCCGCGGTCTCCGGCCCGAAAAACCGGGTCGGGCGGATCTTCATCGATTACCTGCGCAACGGGCTGGGCGCCACTACCATCTGCGCCTACGCCGTGCGGACTCGCGACGGCTTGCCGGTGTCGATGCCGATCTTTCGCGAGGAGGTGGGTGAGCTCAAGGGTGGCAATCAGTGGAATGTGCACAACGTGCAGGAGCGGCTCGCGGAAGTGGGTGACGAGCCATGGGCGGAGCTGAAGAAAACCCGGCAGACCATCACCGCAGAAATGCGGCGGCGGGTGGGGATGAAGAAGTAGCGAGCCGCGCTCAGGATTGAAGCCTGACACCGGCCACTGTGGGAGCGAGCTTGCTCGCGATAGCGATCTGTGAGTCACCGTGATGTCGCAGGTGCCACCGTCATCGCGGGCAAGCCCGCTCCCACAGGTATTGCAGGTGTCTGCGAGATTGGAGTCTGTAGACGTACCAATCGCCACGGGGTCAGGTGGTCAAAGGGGGCGACGAGCAGCACCCGCCGCCCCGCCGATCATTGCTTGGCTACCGCCGCCGCCAACAACGGCGCCGCCTGCTCATCGGTCAACGCCGCATGGACTTCCATGTGCATGAGGTCATTCCATTGCAGCACCCACTTTTGAATCTGCACCACATCATCGGATTCCGCGATGCCAAACCCGCTCGAGCCGCCGACGGCATGCCAGCGTCCCAGCATCTTCACGCCTTCGGGTGGGGCCCCTTTGGTCTCGAGAAAGCGCTGGATCACGCTGTTGCGGTTTTGCGGGCTGATTGTCCAACTGACCATGAATAACATACGCCACCTCCTGTTACGGACTGGCACCTGTTGATCGTCGCGCACCTGGCTGGCGCCGGGACCACGGTCACGCCTGTCTTGCCGGCATCGTCCTGGCCGGCCTGAAACGATTGCTCCCATGTGAAGGCATAGCAGCAGGCCAGAATCCGTGTATGACCGCTGATCCTGTTTTCATGTCTGGAACGAAGGGTGGAGCAGGCGAGGTGCGGCAATCAGGCATCCCGCAACAGGTCGTTGGCATTGAGCAGCTCGTAGGCAACCTCGGGACGTTTCTCCAGCCCGCGGCGAATGGCGGCCGGAATCGATTGCCGGGTCTTGCGGCACAGTCCCGGCAGTTCGCCGATGGAAATGGCGATGCCGCGCATGGTCCGCACTTCGTTGAAACCGGGGGCGATCGCCACCCGGATGCCCAGCTGCTCGTACATCCGCTGCTGCAATCGTTCGAGGTCGCTCAGGCTCTGCAGGTTTTCCAGGCGTTCGACCAGGCGCTTTTCCTCCGCGCGGGTCAGGAACAGAATGCGCACGTCCGCGCCCGGAGTATCCAGCAGCGGGTCACGCCCGCAGTCGCAGGCGCCGGGCGGGCAGGGTTGGCGGATAGGAGGCGTGGTCGTCATGGGGATCAATCATAGAGCGCTCCGGGCGGGTTTGCCCATAGGGTTGCGAGTCTGCGTCTACGCGCAGAACTCAAGGCGCTGTTAATCCCTCTGCGCGAACGGGAGGGGCGAGCCCTCCCGCTGACAATCAGTTGCGATACACAGGGAAATCACTGCACAACGCTGCGGCCTGTCGGGCGACATTGGCCTCGACATCGGCATCGCCGAGGTGGTCGAGGATGTCGCAGATCCAGCCCGCCAGCTCGTTGCTTTGGGCTTCCTTGAAACCACGGCTGGTGATGGCCGGGGTGCCGATGCGTAGGCCGGAGGTCACGAACGGCGATTGCGGATCGTTCGGCACCGCGTTCTTGTTCACGGTGATCCCGGCGCGGCCGAGGGCGGCGTCGGCGTCTTTGCCGGTCAGGCCCTGGCGGATCAGGCTGACCAGGAACAGGTGGTTGTCGGTGCCACCGGACACCACGTCGTAGCCACGTTCGATAAACACTTTCGCCATCGCCTGGGCATTGCGGATCACCTGCGCCTGATAGGTCTTGAAAGCGGGCTCCAATGCTTCCTTGAAGCACACGGCCTTGGCGGCGATCACGTGCATCAGCGGTCCGCCCTGGCCACCGGGGAATACCGCGGCGTTGAGTTTTTTCTCCAGTTCCGGGTTCGATCTGGCCAGGATCAAGCCACCACGAGGGCCGCGCAGGGTCTTGTGGGTCGTGGTGGTGACCACGTCCGCGTACGGCAGCGGGTTCGGGTACAGACCGGTCGCCACCAGCCCGGCGACGTGGGCCATGTCGACGAACAGATAGGCACCAACCTTGTCGGCGATCTGCCGGAAGCGCGGGAAGTCCAGGGTCTTGGAGTAGGCAGAGAACCCGGCGATGAGCATTTTCGGCTGGTGCTCCACCGCCAGGCGCTCGACTTCGTCGTAATCGATCAGCCCGGTCTTGGTGTCGATACCGTACTGCACCGCGTTGTAGAGCTTGCCGGAAAAACTGACCTTGGCGCCGTGGGTCAGGTGGCCGCCGTGGGCCAGGCTCATGCCCAGCACGGTGTCACCGGCCTGCAGCAATGCCAGATACACCGCGGCATTGGCCTGGCTGCCGGAGTGCGGCTGGACGTTGGCGTAATCGGCGCCGAACAGCTGTTTGGCGCGATCGATGGCCAACTGCTCGACCACGTCGACATGCTCGCAGCCACCGTAATAACGCTTGCCCGGATAGCCTTCGGCGTACTTGTTGGTCAGGCCGCTGCCTTGCGCCTCCATCACCCGTTGGCTGGTGTAGTTTTCCGAGGCGATCAATTCGATGTGGTGCTCTTGCCGAGCGTCCTCGGCGTTGATCGCCGCCAGCAGTTCGTCGTCGTAGCCTTTGATCTGATCGTGCTTGCTGAACATGGTGGAGTCCTGTTTTCAGGGTGATGTAGACCCCTGTAGGAGCGAGCTTGCTCGCGATGGACGTTAACGAAAACGCGTTTTTTTGAATACACGCGTCGTTCTCAAGACCTTCGCGAGCAAGCTCGCTCCTACAGGGGATACGGTGTTCTAGCCATCCCGCGACGGGTGAGGAGTCGAGGTTGCTCCAGCAAGTGCAATGCCAAAAAATGGTTTTCTTTATAAATCAATAAGATGATGTACTTTCGTGACAAATTACTGAGCTTATCGTATTGATATCAATACAGATCGGACGCGGAATCAGAAGTGCATAAGGGGTGGCGAGCTGGAAGAATGCGGGCTTGCGCAGATGTGGATCGAATTCGATACGCTGTAGCGGTTTGCAGACACCACGATTCAAGTCGCTGCCGATAGGTCAGTTGCAACGCTATCGGACGCAGCTTTTCGCCAAGCATCACGCTTGCGATTGAAGGTCGCTCAACAGCACCTTGATTGCCGACCTGTGGACCAACTCACACCACGGACCGTCATCGATAATCGCACCGTCCTGCATGACGATGACTCGATCAAAGCGATACAGATGGCGAATATCGTGAGTGACACAAATCAACCCGCGCTCGGCGAAGGTGTCGAAAAGCAAATCCCACACTGGAGTGGCGAGCTTTGGTTCAATCGACGCACTTGGCTCGTCAAACAGGTTGAAGTTTCCTGGCCTGTTGATCAGGCGCAGCAGTGATAGGCGTTTGGCTTCGCCACCGGAAATATTGGCCGCGTTTTCGCTGAGGTTTCGCCGGGAAACAATGTCTTCAAGGTTCAATCGTTGTATCGCCTGGTGCAGATGTGGCGAAGGATCGATTCCGAACAGAACTGACCGTTCGAAGGTGCCTTCCAGAAACTGCGGTGATTGAGGACAGTATCTCAGGAAACTCAAGTGAGTCAGGGCGCCCAACCTGGAAACCGGCAGGCCGTCGATGCTCAACTGAGTTCTGACCGAAGCATTCAATCCGGCAAGCGTTTCCAGCAAGGTGGTTTTTCCCGCGCCACTGGGACCGGTAATGGCAACCGATTGGCCTTGTTTAAAGGTGATGGCATTCGCGATGGATAGCCGGACCGCTTGGTTATCGGTCACAACGCAGGGGGCGAGCACCATAGTCGAGGCGCGCCGGGAGGTGATTTCGGCTTGACGGTTGTCCTGGTCAAAGTCTGGCAGTGCCAACAATTGCTGCAGTCGGCGCTGGTCAGCGAGAAATTGGTCAAGTACTCGATAGCCTTCGGTCAGCGTGGTGATGTTCAGTAGAAAACTACCCGCAATGGAAAATATGGCGACCAGTTGCCCGACACTGATGCTGGGCTCGCCCGACAATTGATCGAAGACACCCCAGCCCAGTAATCCTGCCGTGGAAAGGCTGACAAATAAGATCTTTGCCGCGCTCAGGAAGCCGCCGGAGCTTGTCACGGTTACCGCGGCGTTGGCATATTGCGCAAAGGCACGGTTCAACGGTTGTGTTGCTGTGTGTTCGGCCCTTTCCAGTTTGATCGATTTTCCCGCGGTCAGGGTATTGAACAAAATCGCGCTCAACTCATCTTCTTGCTCGTTGACTGCATCAATATGCTTTCTGCGCCACCTGATGATTTTATGAGTGACAAACAGATAAATGATGCCAAGACCGGTCAGCGCGAGAAAGATCCCGGCACCACCCATATAAAGAAATACGCCGCCCACGATCAAAAACTCCAGACACATGGGGATTGCGACGGTGACCAAGAATGTCAATAACTGTTCATGGGCGGTGATGCCGCGCTCCACGGATTTGATGAAATGTCCGATGCGCCACGAATTGAAATGACAAAATTCCTTGCGCATCAACTCTGCCATCCAGTCTATGGATGCATTCATCACGATCTGCTGCACTAATCGGGATAAAAGAAAAATTTGCAGTGGATTAATGATCGCTTGAATGCATCCAGCCAAGGCGAACCCTGCTGTCAGAGTGAGTAGCGTGTTGAGGGTTGTATCGATATCACTGTTCAGCGCGTCGACGACTTTGCCTAATAGCAGGGGCGGAGCTAGCGCTATAAGCTTGAGTACTATGATGGTGGTTATTGTTGAAGTCAGCAGTACTGCGTGTTTTTTACAGGCCGTTCTGATTAGTGTCTGCATGGGGCACCTGTCGGCTGTCCGTGTTTTATTTTTGCTGTTCAAGGTGCAGGCTTTTAGAGGTTTTACGTAAAATATGCTGGGGTGCTACCAAGCAGCCATTTCTAATGATGTTGAAACGCTCCAGTCCAGGGACATAACACTGTGAAACCACGTTGTTTCCGGAGTAGCGGGCTACGGTTCTGTGAAAAATTGTTTTTCCTTCACGTAATAAATTATTTTGTAGGGTTTTTAATTGCTGCGGCACGCTGGCAGTAAAATCTGTCAGCGGCTGATCGAGTGAAGGCAGACTTAGGCTTCTAATATGGGCGAAACCGATGAGACCTTTCAGTTTGTCTGAGCTTGATAGTAAATCAAGGGTGGTCTTGTCAATTGCCTCTTCAACTATGCCATACAATGAATGGGATTGAAATTGTTCTGTAGTCGCTCTCTGAATTGCAGTACGGATGTCCAGCGAACATCCTGAGCCAATTGGTGAAATATGAAGATCGCCAGGTCCTGCTTTAGGAAATGCCACAGTAAAATAAACACCCAGCATATCCTTTATGATGATGATCTGTAACTTGTTAGCGGACTCTATAGCCGAGGGGTTGTCTTGTAATGCGCTTGTAAGTAGTTCCTCGGAGGGGGTGTATAAATCCATGGCAGGGCCAATGGAACAAACTGCCATGAAAAAGCAGGACAAGATATGCCTTTCGATGACTTCATTGGTTCCATGCAACAGTGCTTCGGCTTCGGTACAGCCAAAGGCAATCCCTGAGTTTGATGAGTAGCGGGCCAAATACTGCACGTCGGGACTTCTGTTGGTAGAAAATCTTTCCGCATTTTTCGGGCAGAGTAGAATACTTGGAATATATAACTCTTCACGTTTGTCTAGGGTTGTCAGTTTAAAGCACTCAATTTTTTCTCCAGTGCGAGGCAAGCTGCTTAGCAGACCTTCGCATTCGCTATGCTTCTGAGTGGCGATAAAATCACAGCGGTGATGATGTAGATCACCAATGTGGGGCTGAAAGGTGCTGTAGTGTTCAATGCTTTCGGCCAACGCACCGATGAGGGAGTCGGGTCCTTTGCCTGCACCTGACTCAATGAGGTTGTTGTTTTTGTCAAATAGTTCAGCGGTTGCCACAAGCCGATTGCGACTTGTATAACGCGTCACAGCGTTCAAACCTAATTCGTTGATGACTTTGTTGAGCTGAGAAAGCGCTTCCGCGGGGGTAAGTTCACGTTCGGACATAAAAAGCCTCATGATTGTTTTGAGTGCCGAAAGGAAACCCTTTCGGCACTTTTTTACTGGTGCTCAATCAGCGATTGAGATTAGTTGGTAAGCGAGGCGAAAAAATTAGCTTCTGTAACCAGGAAGCCTTTTGATACGCCCATCATTTGAGGCAGATAGTCGAAGGTGTTAATTTCAGAACGTTTGCTACCCATTTCATGTTACTCCTTTTTTATTGAGGATCCGGTACACGTGAATGCGCACCGCGCTTGCGTGTTTTTTCGCAAGTCATTAATTAGTAGCAGTGAGCTTTCAGTTATTCAATTGCTGGCGAGGGTAGAACTTCCTATGATTGTGTAGGAAGATGCTTTTTGGTGTGTAGGACTAATCTATATAGTTTTACACAGTTGTTACTGCTTATGTGTTTGATTAATCAATTCAATGATTTGTGATGTTTAGTGATTTAGTTGTTTTGGGGCGGCGCAAGAATTTGACCGTCTTAGTGCACCAGCGCGTGACGCCGAGGACCCATCGCCGGATCGCGATCCAGATCAAACACACGCCCTTAGGAACTCAGTAACTCAAGCTGGATTGAGATCCCCAAACCCGTCAAAGCTTCCCCGGAATCCCATATTTACGCAGCCGAATAGCAATCGCACTGTGCGAAGTCTGTAACCGCGCAGCCAATAAACGGCTCGACGGATAGCTGCGGTAAAGCTGTTCCAACAGGTTTTTTTCAAAGTCACCAACGGCCGCCTCCAGACTGCCGACCTCACCGGCGTTCTGCCGCTCCATGGTCGTGCGGGCGATATCGAGGTCGTCGATGTCTACCAGCGGGTTTTCGCAAATGGCGGCGGCGCGGAAGATCACGTTCTGCAGTTGCCGGACGTTGCCCGGCCAGCGGTTGCCGAGCAGCGCCGGATACGTGCCTGGTGCGAGGCGGCAGACCGGGCGCTGGATCTGTGCGCAGGCCTGTTGCATGAAGTGATTGGCCATCAGCAGGATGTCGTGGCCGCGTTCGCGCAGCGGTGGCACTTGCAGGTTGAGCACATTCAGGCGGTAGAACAGGTCTTCGCGAAAGCTGCCTTCGCTGACCATTTTTTCCAGGTCACGGTGGGTTGCGCTGAGGATCCGCACGTTGACCTTGACCTCGCGATCGCCACCCACCCGACGGAAGCAGCCATCGCTCAGGAAGCGCAGCAGCTTGGCTTGCAGGTAGGGCGACATTTCGCCGACTTCGTCGAGGAATACCGTGCCTTGGTCGGCCAGTTCCAGCAGGCCGAGTTTGCCTCCCCGTTGCGCGCCGGTGAAGGCGCCGGCGGCGTAGCCGAACAGCTCGCTTTCGGCGAGGCTTTCCGGCAGTGCCGCGCAGTTCAGGGCCAGGAAGGGCGCGTCACGCCGGGTACTGATGGCGTGGCAAGCACGGGCCACCAGCTCTTTGCCGGTGCCGGTTTCGCCCTGGATCAGCAGCGGTGCGTCGAGGGTGGCCACCCGCTGGGCGCGGGCCTTGAGGGTGCGAATTGCCGGGGATTCGCCCAGCAGCGCATCGAACCCTTCGGCATGGTCATGGTGCAGCGCCGAAAGGCGTTCGCCGATGCGATTCGGTTGATACAGGGTCAGCAGGGCGCCGGCATCGGTGATCGGCATCGCGTCGAGCAGCAAGGTCTGGCCGGCGAGGCTGACCTCGTGCATGGGCAGACGGTAGCCGTGTTCGATCAGCGTGCGCTGCAAGTCGGGATCATCGAACAGCGCCGTCAGCGGCTCTCCCGCCGGTTCACGACCACACAGGGCGATCAGCGCCGGATTGGCCAGCAGCACATGGCCGCGGTCATCCACCGCCAGCACCGGGTCGATGCTGGCCGCGAGCAAGGCATCCAGTTGCAGGCGGCGACGTTGTCCCGGGAGGATGTCGACCAGGGTCACCGCCTGTACGCCCTTCACGCCGAGCAAGGCCTCGCGCAGTTCCTCCAGCACATCGGCACCGAGGGTCGGGGCATCGATGTACACGTTCGGTGGCACCATCTCGACGGCGTCCAGATTGAAACTGCGCCCGCCGAGCAGGGCCAGTACTTCCTGGGTGATGCCGACGCGGTCGATGAAGGTGACGTGGATGCGCATGACGGGCCTGCAAGGTGGCTGACGGGATGACTGCGCCGATCAGTATGCCGGGCACTGTTCGATTGTGGCGAGCGGTGTCTGTCAGTGACTGGCGGTCTTGCGTGAACAGGCGTCCAGGTCCTCGAGAAAGGCCTGCAGGATCGGCGGCGGGGCAGTGCCGCGTCGGGTGATCACATCGAACGGCGACATCAACTGCAGGCTGCTGGGCGCCAGCTGATGCATTTCGCCGGTCTTGACCCACTGGGTAGCGAAGTGCACCGGCAAGAAGCCCAGATAGGCACCGGAAATCAGCAGGATGGCCAGCGCTTCGATGTTGTCCACGGTGGCCGCGGCCTTGCTCACGCCCAGGTGCTCCAGGTCGTATTGCTGCATGTAGCCCCTGACCACGATCCGGCTCGCGGCAATTTCTTCGAGCAGTTCCTCTCCCTCGGCCTTGCTGCCGTACAGCGGATGCCGCCGCCCGCAATACAGCCCCAGGGCTTCCTGATACAGCGGTGACTGCAACAGGCCGGGAACGTGGATCGGGAAGTGCCCGATCGCCAGGTGCAGGCGGCCGTCGAGGACGCGTTCTTCCAGTTCCGCCGGGGTGCCGACGTACACGTTGAGGTGCACGTCATGCCCTCGGGACACGAAGCGTTGGGTGGTGCGCGGCAGCGGCGAGGCCGGATCGGTAATGGTGGTGTCGATGATACCCAGGTTGAGCTTGCCGCTGATGTGCTGCTTGAGCACGTCGGCGTCCATGCAGAAATTTTCCACCGCCGAGAGCAGGCGCTGGGTCGCTTCATGGATCGCCACGCCTTGCTCGGTCAGGCGAAAGCCGCTGCGCCCCCGTTGGCAGAGTTTGACCCCGAGCCGGGTTTCCAGGTGAGTCATCTGTTCGCTGATGGTCGACTGGCCGGCGTTCAACGCCGCCTGCGCGGCAGAGAACCCGCCGCACCTGACAATCGTGGCAAACACCCTGAGCAGTTTCAGATCGACATCGTGCAGCTGGATCACCTTGGACCTCCCGGGAATGGATGCATCGGTAATGCCGATATGAGTATCTGATGTTTAGCATTTTTTCCACGAAAACCTGCGCCCATAGTCACTTCAACGGCGGTCGCCTTGCAGTCCGCCAAGCCGATAACAAGAAGTGGAGAGGCTTGAAATGTCGAACAACGGTTATGAATCCGGTCGTCTGAACCTGCCATTCGTGGGGCACTGCACCTTTGGCAAATCCCCGGTGTGCACCGATTGGGATGCCCTGGATGCCGACGTCGCAGTACTCGGCGTGCCCAACGACATGGGCACCCAGTGGCGCTCCGGCGCCCGCTTCGGGCCACGGGGGATTCGCGAGGCATCGACGCTGTTCTCCTTCGGCCATGCCGGCGCCTACGACCACGAAGATGACGTCATGTACCTGACCGCCGCCGACGTGCGCATGGTCGATGTCGGTGACGCCGATATCGTGCACACCGACATGGTCACCAGCAACCAGAACACCGAATACGCGGTGCGCAAGATCCTCGATGCCGGCGTCATGCCGGTGGTGCTCGGTGGCGATCACTCGGTGCACGCCCCGGTGATCAAGGCCTTCGAGGGGCGCGGCCCGATTCACATCATCCATTTCGATGCGCACCTGGACTTTGTCGACGAACGCCATGGCGTGCGTTATGGCCATGGCAACCCGCTGCGCCGTGCTTCGGAAATGAACCACATCGTCGGCATGACCCAGATGGGCATCCGCAATGTGTCTTCCTCCAATCGCGACGACTACGAAGCAGCCCATGCGGCCGGCTCGAAGATCCTCTCGGTGCGCGATGTGCGGCGCCTGGGCGTCGACGGTGTGCTGGCGCTGATCCCGCAGAACATCAATTACTACATCACCATCGACATCGACGGTTTCGACCCTTCCATCGCACCCGGCACGGGCACCCCCAGCCATGGCGGTTTCCTCTATTACGAAGTGCTGGAAATCATCCAGGCCCTGGCCAAACGCAGCCAGGGCAACATCGTCGGCATGGACCTGGTGGAGGTGGCGCCCGTCTATGACCCGACCGGCATGACCTCGATCCTGGCGGCGCAGCTGCTGCTCAACAGCATCGGCTTCATCTTCCACGAGCGGGCTCAGGCGCGGCACGTCATGAGCGCAACCACCACGGCCTCGGCGTGATCTGACCGCCGCACAGAGAGAGTGAAAATGGACACGATCGTCAAAAATTACCTGCAGAAGTTCGGCGTCTCCGAAGCCACCCAGACCTTCCTCGGCAAGGCGCAGAAGATGTTCATCGGCGGCGCCTTTGTCGACGCCAGCGACGGGCAGACCAGCGATGTCATCGAACCTTCGACCGCAGGCCTGATCACCCGGATTCCCATGGGCACCACCCACGACCTGGATCGCGCCGTGCAAGCCGCCCGCGCGCAATTCGACGGTGGGGCCTGGCGTCAGGCCAAACCGGCAGAACGCGAACGCATGATGCAGCGCCTGGCCGACCTGATTGAAAACAACGCCGCGGAACTGGCGGAAATCGAATCGATCGACATGGGCAAGTCAGCGGCCTTCGCCCGGGATGTCGATATCCAGGGCACGGTCGATACCCTGCGCTATTTCGCCGGCTGGGCCACCAAGCTTCACGGCCGCACCGTCGAGCCATCGCTGCCGGGCAACTACCTGGCCTATACCCGCAAGGAAGCGGTGGGTGTGGTGGGTGCCATCGTGCCGTGGAATTTCCCGTTGCAGACCATGGCCTGGAAGCTTGGCGCTGCGTTGGCAACCGGCTGCACCGTGGTGGTCAAACCCGCCGAACTGACCTCGCTGTCGGCCTTGCGATTCGCTGAACTGGTGCAGGAAGCCGGCATCCCGGACGGGGTGATCAACATCGTCACCGGCCGCGGCAGTGTGGTCGGCGCAGCCATGGCCACTCACCCGGGCATCGACAAGCTGACCTTCACCGGTTCGACCCCGGTCGGTCGCACCGTCGGCCGTGCGGCGCTGGACGAAATGAAGCGACTAACCCTGGAACTCGGAGGAAAATCACCGGTAATCGTGCTGGCCGACGCCGATCTGAAAGCCGCCGCCCAAGCCATCGCCAACGGTGTGTTTTTCAACTCGGGCCAGGTGTGCGATGCCGGCACGCGGGCTTATATTCATCGCAGCGTCCATGACGAATTCCTGCGGGAACTGATCGCCTATACACGGACCTTGAAGATGGCGCCGGGCCTGGATCCGGATTGCTTCATCAGCCCGCTGGTCTCGGCGTTGCAGCAGCAGCGAGTGACCGACTACATCGAAACCGGCAAACAGGAAGGCGCCGAACTGATCTACGGCGGCCAGCCTGTGGAGGGCCCCGGTTTCTTCGTCGAGCCGACCATTTTTGCCCATTGCCGCAACGACATGCGCATCGTCCAGGAAGAGATCTTTGGCCCGGTGCTGGTGACCGCACCGTTCGACGATGAGGAAGAGGCGCTGGCCCTGGCCAATGACTCGCCTTACGGCCTGGCGGCCGCACTGTATTCCAATGACCTTGGAAAGGTGCACAGCCTGATCCCACGGTTGAAAGCGGGGTCGGTCTACGTCAACGCCCACGGCACCCTCGACCCGTCGATGCCGTTCGGTGGCTACAAGCAGTCCGGTTTCGGCAAGGACCTGGGCGCGGAGCAGCTCGATTATCTGCTCGAAACGAAGGCGGTCTGGATCACGTTACCTTGAGTCATGGCTGACTCAAACCCTGTGGGAGCGAGCTTGCTCGCGAAGGGGCCATCTGATTCAACATCAATGTTGACTGACACGCCGCTTTCGCGAGCAAGCTCGCTCCTACAGGGGCGTCGTTCACCTGAAACAATGCAGTTATCCGTCATGATCTTCCAAAAATAAGAGCCCATCATGAACATTAACGCCAAAGCCGCCCCAAGCCTCTCCCTCCTCGACGACAAACCCATAGTCGAAGGCCATTCGATCGATTTCATCCCGGAGGCCGAACGCACCGACAAATTGTCGAGCCAGGGCCCGTTCTGGTTTCTCGGCAATTTCACCTTCTTCACCATGACCATCGGTTTCGTGGGCCCGAGCGTCGGTCTGACTGCGTTGTGGACCACCCTCGCCGGGACGCTGGGCATCATGTTCGGCACGCTGTTCATGGCCTTTCACGGTTCGCAGGGTCCGCACCTGGGGCTGCCGCAGATGATCCAGTCCCGCGCGCAATTCGGCTATCGCGGGGTGATTCTGGTGCTGCTGGCGACGCTGTTCGTGTTCGCCGGGTTCAACATCGTCAACCTGGTGTTGATGATGCAGGGCCTGCACACGCTGTTCGGCTTCAACCCCATTGTGGTGGCGGTGGCCGTGACGCTGCCGGCGGCGGTCCTGGCGATCCTCGGTCACGACTGGATGCATCGCAGCTTCAAGTGGGCGTTGTTCCTGTCGCTGCCGTTGTACGGCCTGGTGACCCTGGCGGTGCTGATGGGGTGGGTGCCCGACGCACCGATGCCGGTACTGGCCGCCGGTGAAGTGGCCCCGGCGCCCTTGGGTTTCAACTGGACCGGTTTCATCGCCCAGTTCGCGGCGGCGGCGAGCTACAACATCGCCTACGCACCCTATGTGTCCGACTATTCGCGCTACCTGCCGAAGAACACCTCCAGCGGCAAATTGATCGCAGTGGTGTTTCTTGGTGCCTCGTTGTCCGGTGCCTGGATGATTTCCGTGGGTGGCTGGCTGGCCGATCACCTGCATTCCACCGACGTGCTGGTCGCCCTTGGCCAGGTGGGCAATACCGTGTCGCCGTTCATGGGCACCGCCGTGGTGGTGGTCACGATCCTGGCGTTCCTGCCGGTGATCGCGATGAACATCTACAGCGCCAAGCTGACCACCTTGACCTGTGTCGATTCGATCAAGCACATCGAGCCGACCCGCAAGGCACGGATCCTGGCCATCGCTTTCGTGATCCTGCTGCAACTGGGCGTGGCCCTGAGCATCCAGAGTTCGGGCAAAGGCCTGTCGGTGCTGGGGATTTACCTGGTGGTGATGCTGTACTTCCTGGTGCCTTGGACCTCGGTCAACCTCACCGACTATTTCTTCGTGCGCAAGGGTCGATACGCCATCCCGCACTTCTTCATGCCCCACGGCAACATCTACGGCAGCTGGGGTCTGCGCGGCATCGCCGCCTATGCGATCGGCTTTATCTCGATGATCCCGTTCTTCTACATCTACGACGGCGTCGAGCAGCGCGAGGTCTATGTCGGCCCGCTGGCCAAGGCGCTCGGCAGCATCGACATCGCCTGGCTGGTCGGGCTGATCGTCTCGGGGCTGGCGTACTACTGGCTGAGCCGCTCGATCGACCTCAAGCGCGAAGAAAGCGTCATCCAGCACATCGAAAGAACATCCCCGCAATACACCACCGGCGACCGGCTGACCAAGCCCTCGTTGCCAGTGTTCAACGAATCGACGGCCGGGAGATAATCATGGCTACGCAAAAATACGACTACATCATCATCGGTGCAGGCTCGGCCGGTTGTGTGTTGGCCAACCGCCTGAGCGAAGACCCGGCCACCTCGGTGCTGGTACTGGAGTTCGGTGGCAGCGACCGCAGCGTGGTGATCCAGATGCCGAGTGCATTTTCGATCCCGATGAACACCAAGAAGTACAACTGGCGCTACGAAACCGAGCCGGAACCTTACCTCAACGGCCGGCGTATCCACTGCCCGCGCGGCAAGGTGCTGGGCGGCTCGTCGTCGATCAATGGCCTGGTGTACATCCGCGGCCATGCGTATGACTTCGACGAATGGGAATCTCTCGGTGCACAGGGCTGGGGCTACCGCAATTGCCTGCCGTACTTCAAGCGGGCCGAGCATTACGAGGAGGGCGGTGACGGCTACCGCGGCAGTACCGGGCCGTTGCACACCACCAATGGCAATCACATGAAAAACCCGCTGTATGGCGCCTGGGTCGAGGCCGGTGCCGAAGCGGGCTACATCAAGACCGACGACTGCAACGGCTTCATGCAGGAAGGTTTCGGCGCCATGCACATGACGGTGAAGAATGGCGTGCGCTGCTCCACCGCCAACGCCTATCTGCGCCCGGCCATGGGCCGTCCGAACCTGACCGTGATCACCCACGCGATGACCCGCCAGATCATCCTCGAAGGCAAACGTGCCGTCGGCGTCGTGTACGACCACGAAGGCCAGACTCACCAGGTTTATTGCAACCGTGAGGTGCTGATTTCCTCTGGGCCCATCGGCTCACCGCACCTGCTGCAACGCTCCGGCATCGGCCCGGCCGAGGTCCTGCGCAAAGCCGGGATTAGCATCCGTCATGACTTGCCGGGGGTAGGGGAGAATCTGCAGGACCACGCCGAGGTCTACATCCAGTTCGGCTGCAAGGAACCGGTGACGCTCAACAGCAAAATGGACCCGCTGAGCAAGCTGATGATCGGCCTGCGCTGGCTGTTGTTCAAGGACGGGCTCGGCGCCACCAACCATTTCGAGGCCGGTGGTTTCATCCGCTCCGACAAGGGCCTGCGCTGGCCGGACATTCAGTTCCATTTCCTGCCGGCGGCCATGCGTTACGACGGCAATAAACCGATCAAGGGCCACGGTTTCATGGTGCTCACCGGGCCGAACAAACCCAAGAGTCGCGGTTATGTGCGGGTGCGGTCGGCGGATCCTTATGAGCATCCCGAGATTCAGTTCAATTACCTGCAGCGCGAAGAGGATCGCGAAGGTTTCCGCCGCTGCATTCGCCTGACCCGGGAGATCATCGGCCAGCCGGCGATGGACCGCTTCCGCGACGGCGAGATCGCCCCCGGACCGCTGGTGAACACCGATGAAGAGATCGATGCCTTCGTCCGTGAGAACCTGGAGAGCACCTACCATCCGTGCGGCTCGTGCCGGATGGGCGAGGATGACATGGCGGTGGTGGATTCCGAGCTGCGGGTGCGGGGTATCGCGGGTCTGCGAGTGATCGACTCGTCGGTGTTCCCGACCGAACCGAACGGCAACCTCAATGCACCGACCATCATGCTCGCCGAGCGTGCTTCGGATCTGGTTCGCGGGCGCAGCATGCTGCCGGCGTCCGATGCACCGGTGGGCCTGGTGGAGGATTGGGAAAACAGTCAGCGATCGACCTTGCCGGGGCGCAATGTGAGGGTGTGATTCAAGACTTCTGGACGCAATTTCCACACCTGAGCCAGATTGCTGTGGGACCTGTCGTGCACGGACTTTATGCACGCCGCAGACCACTGTAGGAGCAAGCTCGCTCCTACAGGGTTTGTGTCAGCCGAAGGTCCTGCTTACCTCACTTCAACACCAGCAACCGGTAAACCCCGCCCTCGCTTTCGATCCCGTGGGTGTCATGGGTGAACCCGGGAAAGGATGCCGGTCGGGCGCGCCTCATCGTGATCGTCCGGGCTGCCATGCATCAAGACATGAAATCAGGCTAATCGCGCAATCAAGGCATTTTGCTGGCCCCGAAGACTCGATCTTTTAACCAAAATCAATTTATTTTCAGATAGTTAGGATCGAATGCAAATGCGGAATGTGTTGGTCGTACTCATGTCGTGCGGGCTGGCGGGTGGTGCCGCGTTCGTCCAGGCCAGGGAGCTGGTGGAGAAGGATCGTTATATGTGCAGCTGGGGCGCGGGAACGGCAGCCAAAGCCCAGGAACTCAAATTGTCGGGCGTCTCGCTGTATGCCGCGCGCCAGAAGTTGCAGACCTACAAATTCAGCAAGCCATGGATGCGCATGATGGCGATGGGCATCACCGAGCAAACCTACGACAGTCAATCGCGGCTCAAGCCGGCGGCAATCCGGCAGGGTTTTTACGATGACTGCGTCCGCTACAAAGTGGCGCGTAAATAGCGCGATGTCGTCGGCCACGAAAGCCCGTTGCCCCTGTGCCGGGCCTTTCGCGGCAGCAAGCGCCCCTCGCCACAGCGCAGGGCGAAGTGTTCAACGTCTCCTATACTGGAACGCCTGAGAGTTTCCCTACCCACACCACGAGGAGAACGAACATGGCAATCCGCATTGGCGATGAGGCACCGGACTTTACCGTTGAGAGCACCGAAGGCACGCTCAACTTCCACGAGTGGATTGGCGACAAATGGGCCATCCTGTTTTCACACCCGAAGGACTTCACCCCGGTCTGCACCACTGAACTCGGCTATATGGCCGGGCTCAAGCCCGAATTCGACAAGCGCAACACCAAGATCGTCGGACTCAGCGTCGACCCGGTCAGTAACCATCAGAGCTGGGCCAAAGACATCGAAGAAACCCAGGGCCACGCAGTCAACTACCCGATGATCGGTGACGAGAACCTGGTGGTGGCCAAGCTCTACGACATGATTCATCCCAACGCCAGTGGCGGCGCACGGACCGCCGTGGACAACGCCACGGTGCGTTCGGTGTTCATCATCGGCCCGGACAAGAAGGTCAAGGCAATGCTGATCTACCCGATGAGCGCCGGGCGCAACTTCGATGAAGTGCTGCGACTGCTCGATTCCCTGCAGCTGAACGCCAAACACACCGTCGCCACGCCGGTGAACTGGCGTCCGGGGGATGACGTGATCATTCCTACGTCGGTGTCCGACGAGGATGCGCGCAAGAAGTACCCGGAAGGCTTCAAGACTGTGAAACCCTACTTGCGCACGGTGGCGCAACCGAAGTAAGCGTCCCTGATGCCGGGCACCCGCTCACACCGCGGGTGCCGGCTTGGCCAGTTCAATCCCGGCGGCACCCAGGCGCTTGAGGATCTCGAACAGCAGGTCGCTTTTGGTGGTGCTGACAATTCTCGGGCTGCCGACATAACCGGTGACGGTCAGCGTGATGCCTTCGGGGGTCAGTTTGCTGAACCGGACCACCGGCGCCGGTTTGTCGAGTATGGTCTCGTGCTCGCAATAGGTGTCGTACAGCAGGTCTTTCACCTGCTCGGGGTCGATGTCCAAAGGGAAGGTGAGTTCGAGTGTCGCCACCCCCTGGGCGCTGCCGCCCAGGGTCACGTTGCGCAGGTTCTGCGAGATCAGCTGCGAGTTCGGAACGATAACGATCGAGCGGTCGCTGAGCTGGATTTCGGTGGCCCTCACATTGATCCGGCGGATGTCACCTTCGACCCCGCTGATACTGATCAGGTCGCCCACCTTCACCGGCCGCTCGGTCAGCAGGATCAGGCCGGAAACGAAGTTCTTGACGATCTCCTGCAAGCCGAAGCCGATCCCCACTGACAAGGCGCTGACGATCCAGGCCAGATTGGTCCACTGCACGCCCAGGGATGACAGCGTCAGCAATATGACCAGGGCATAGCCGATGTTGGCGAACAGCGTGCTGAGCGAGGCCCGCATGCCCGGGTCCATGTCGGTTTTGGGCAGAAATTCGTTATCCAGCCAGCGGCGCAACGATCGAATCAGGTAAACGCCAATCAACAGCGCCAGCACTGCATTGAGCAGGTGGCTCGGGATAATGTTGAGTTTGCGCAGCCCACCGCCGCCGAGCATGGAAAAGACATTGGTGACCAGTTGTCCCAGCGTCGTTCCGATACCCCCGACGACCAGTGTGACCGCCGCTAGCAGCAATAGCCCGGCCCGACTGACCCCCGATAGAATGACCTCGATCTGGTCCAGTCGGCGATCATCGATGCCCAGCAATTGTTTAAGCGCCTTGCCGCTGGGACTTCTGGGTGAAAACAGGTACTCGCAGGCATCCTTCGCCAGCTGCATCAGCATATAAAAGCCGCAGATGATGAGAAATGACCAGACCAGTTCGTAAGTGATGAACCTCGCCAGAGAAATGTAGCCACTGAGCAGCGATAACAGGGCAATCAACAACGCCAGGCCGGTGAGGGCATAGAGCAAGCTGGCGAAGGTCGTGCCGCCTTCGGTCGCCTCGCCGCTCGCCACCACTTGTCTTCGGACTTTCCCGGTCCGCACCATTAGAAAAATGATAATCAAGATGACCGTCAGCGCGATGACGCCTCGGCCCGCGATCACCAGATCGCTGCCCATGCCGGTGGCATTGGCCACCTGGATAATCGTCATCAGCACCAACAGGGTTGCGGCGAACAGCCGGGGAAAGGGTTCGAGCGCCAGCGCCACCGGATCGGAAATTGCCGGCAGCCGCCAGGAGGGGTGTTGCGTGGCCAACAAGGCGCGGCTCAAGGCGGTAATCAGGACACAGGCATAAACGACTTTTTCGAATTCCTGGGAGAAGGTGGTCAGCATCGGTGTCAGTGGACTTTGCCGCGTACAGACAAAAAACAGCAATTGCAGGGAAAAACCGGCGGTCAACACCGTAGCCAGCACCGAGGCCAGTGCGAGGGAACTTCGGCGCAGGCGGCCTTCCGGCATGCGGTGAATGCACAGCCAGGTCAGCCCCCGTTCCGCGAGCCTGCGGCCCAGCGTCCAGATGACCAGGGCCAGCAGCAACAGCACGGTCGTGAACAGGCGCTCACCGGGTTGCCAGACGGCCTTGAGGACATCTCCCGCCTGTTCGATGAAAAGGCTCAAGCGCTGCCGGTCGTCCGCCGTTGGGTTCAATAGCGGTGACCAATACCCGGGGCTGAGGATGCTTTTGGTGCGCAGGGTCAACTCGCTTTCCAGCAAGTTGCGCCGAATGCCGGCGATCTGGGTGAGGAGGTCGGCGGCACTTTGTTTCAGTGTTGCCAGGGTTTTGAGGGTTGAGTCGATTTTGGTTTTCTGCTCGGCGAGCGACGTCCTTTGCGCCGCAATGTCGGATTGCTCGGTGGCAACGGCGTCGAGCGGTGCGGACCCCAGCACGCTCAGTTGGGCATTGAGTTGAGTCTGCAGAGGCAGCAGCGAAGCCGACAGGCGATCGACATCAAGCATGAATGTACGAACCAGATCCTGAGGGCCCTCCAGCTGGTTGTAGTTGTGAACCAGGGAGATCTGCTGTTTGAGGCTGTCCAGCCGCAATTGCAACGCCTGAAGATCGCTCTGGGAAACTGCAAGGGCTGCGATCCCCGGCCTGGGCGCTGGAGCGTCCGGCAGGTCGGCCGCCGACAGCGTTCCGGGACTCGCCCCGAAAAGCGTGAAAGCGACGAAGAGCATGGCTTTCAATGCTGCGCGCATAAGCGTGATCGACTCTGTTATTAGTCATTCAGCCTATGAGGTTAGGTCATCGCGCCCAGGTTCGAAGGATAGTTTGTCAACTGCATTGACCCTGCCCCCGTCGGACGGGGGCAGGAGCGTCGAGCAACGTCGGCCTGTCAGACGCGTTCGAACAACACGGCAATGCCCTGGCCGCCGCCGATGCACATGGTCGCCAGGGCATAACGCCCCTGGACACGGTGCAGTTCGTGAATGGCCTTGGTGGCGATAATCGCACCAGTGGCGCCTACCGGATGACCCAGGGAGATCCCCGAACCGTTGGGGTTGACCTTCTCCGGATCGAAGCCCAGTTCTTGCGCCACGGCACAGGCCTGGGCGGCGAAGGCCTCGTTCGACTCGATGACATCCAGGTCAGCAACGGTCAGGCCGGCGCGCTTGAGCAGCAACCGGGTGGCGGGGATCGGGCCCAGTCCCATCAGTTCCGGCTCGACACCGGCATGGGCATACCCGACCAGTCGGGCCATGGGCTTGAGGCCTTGCGCACGGACCATTTCACCGGTGGCCATGATCAGCGCGCCGGCGCCGTCATTGAGGCCGGAGGCGTTGCCGGCGGTAACGCTACCGTCTTTTTTGAAGGCCGGTTTCATCTTGGCCAATTGCTCGGCGTTGACCTCGGCGCGCACGTGTTCGTCGGTGGCGAAGATCACCGTACCTTTGCGGCTCGCCACTTCGATCGGCACGATCTGCCCGACAAACCGCCCTTCGGCAATCGCCCGGGCCGCGCGTTGCTGGCTCAGCAGCGCCAGCTCATCCTGGGCCTGACGGGTGATACCATAACGCTCGGCGATGTTTTCCGCGGTGATGCCCATGTGGAAACCGGCAAAGGGGTCCTGCAGCACGCCGAGCATGAAGTCGATGGCCTGCACGTCACCCATGCGTGCGCCCCAACGTGCCTGCGGCAACAGATAGGCGCCGCGGCTCATGGACTCGACGCCACCGGCCAGCGCCGCTCCGGCATCCCCCAGCATCAGGCTTTGTGCGGCACTGACAATCGCCTGCAAACCGGAACCGCAGAGTCGGTTGACGTTGAAGGCCGGCGTTTCCTTGGGCAGGCCGGCATTCATTGCCACGGCCCGGGAGATGTAGGCATCCCGTGCTTCGGTCGGGATCACATGCCCCATTACGGCGTGACCGATGTGCTCCGGCGCCAGGCCCGAACGCTCGATGGCGGCGCGGCAAACGTCGGTCGCCAGCTGGATGGGTGGCACATCCTTGAGCGAGCCGCCAAAGCTGCCAATGGCCGAGCGCACGGCGCTTATAACGAAAATGTCGGATGGGTTCATGGTGGTTCTCCTGGATCAGCACCGGATTTTATTGGCTTGGATGCCTCTATAGGAGGGCGAGTCTAGATTCGGCAAAGTGTTGCGCCTATGCCGAAACTGCTCAAAGGCGCTGGTGTTTTTTGCCATTTTAGTTGAGGTTTCACAGTCCACTGCATGAGCTGACTGGTCAGATCACCGGACCTAGTGAATGCGGGCTATCAGCCAACATCTCTACTGGATGTGCCGCCGTCTTCGCCGGCAAGCCGGCTCCTACATGGGGTCGGTGGTGACAACTGGAACGTTACCATTTTGCGTCTTTGTCAATGATCACTGATGCACCACACACCCTGGGCCTGGTAATCCAGCACATGCTCGCGCCCTTGGGCGTCAAGGTAGGTGAATCGTGCGGGGACGATGCCGCATGCTTGCGTGATATCGGTGCTGGTCAGCTCTTTGGCGACGTCCAGGTGGACGAAGAAACCGGGCTTGTCGTGGATGACAGGGGCGGCGGTTTGGGTATCGGCCAGCGCCGGGCCGGAGGCGAGGAGGGCGGCCAAACCGAAGGTGAACATTTTCATGATGATTCCCTCTGTTCAGGGCTGAAGGGCTGCCAGGGGCCTGGCAGGGAGCTCGGATTTACCGGGTGATCCGCACAGTCGATCAACAGTTGAATGACTATTCTCCAATGAATCGGGGGCGGGATTAAGGCTGGCGACCGGCGGCTCTGACTTGAACGCCGTACGTCGGAATCGAGGAACGGCCACTCATGAAAAAACTTCCAACAACAGTCACAGCCGGGAGTTTGACCATGAACGATGATCCGAAAGCGCAGGCCCTGGAAGCCTGGTATCAGCTCCTGAAAGAGCCCCAGATCCGTATGGATGCTGAAGAGCAATACGATGAGTTGCTCAAGTCCGCCGATGAGATGGAGCGCAAAGGTCTCATTAACAGCGTTGAATGGCGCAAGCTGGTTCGGCAGGCCGGCAGTGCGTTTGCCAATGCGATAGACGGGCTGGGGCGTGGCACCTAGGAATTAAGGTTTGGTGCGACGTTTGTTGGTGGTCGAGCTGGCGCCTTCGCGAGCGAGCCGGTCTCGCTCCCACAGGAGTTATCGCTGTGGCCCGGTCCAGTGAGAGAGGCATCACCGGAGTGGCCAGGTTCATTGAGAGAGCTAGACCGCTCGCGAAGGTCGTTCGGCCTGCTGGGCAAACCATTGCATGATCAGCCCGCACGCCGGGTGCGAAGCTGCTGCAGGTTGCAGGTTCAACGCGTAGATTCCGCGGGTTTTCAAGGGTGGACCGAAGGGTATGACCAGGACGCCCCGTTCGATGGATTCGGCCGCCAGGGTCAAGTCGGTCATGGCCACCCCTAATCCTCGCGCTGCGGCATCGAGTGCCAGCTCATCGAGGTTGAAGGGGATGTGTCGGTAATCCTCCAGCGCCTTGCCGCCATTGGCTGACAACCATTGGCCCCAGTCATGCTTGTCCGCCGAACGATGCAGCAGTGCGAAACCCGCCAGATCTTCCACCGACTGCAACGGTCGGGCCGGACTGTCCAGGCCCGGGGCGCACACCGGCACCAGGGCTTCCTCGAACAGGGTCAGGCAATCCGCATCAGTGGAGGGCTGCGGCAGATAGAGAATGAAGGCATCGCTATCGATCGCCGGCTCTACCACTTCAGTCGCCACGGTTTCGATCGCCAGCGAAACGTCCGGGTGACTTCGATAGAACTCGCTCAACTTAGGCAGTAACCATCGCACCGCCAGCGACACATGCATGCGGATGCGGAAAGGGCGTTTCTGCGGTGCCAGCCGATCCTCCAGAGTTTTCAGCTGCGCCAGGATATTACGCGCGGTCGCCAGCACCTGTTCGCCTTCCGGCGTCAGTCGGACATGGCGGCTATTCCTCACGAACATCGGTAAGCCGAAATGACTCTCCAGCTGCTGGATTTTTCGGCTCACGGCGCTTTGGGTCAGGCACAGCGTCTGCGCAGCCTGGGTGAAGCTACCGGTGTCGGCGACTTCGACCAAGGCCTGCAAGGCCTGGAGCGAAGCAATGTGGCGAATTTTATCCATGCGTTTTCTGAATGGCTCGATGATTTTATAACGTTGGTTGTATTGCCAAAGGCCCTTTAGATTCTAGCTCTAGCGACAGCCAACTCAAACCACTCATGCAAATACTGCATGAGATTGTGCTTTGAGCAGAGACGGCTCGTGCAATGACAGTCGAATGAGGTGACGCATGGAAAATAGATGTGGCTGGATCGCGCAGGCTGGAGATTCTCCAGCACGCACTCGCCTGAGCGGCACGCAAAAGGCTGACTGGCTGATTATCGGTGCCGGCATCACCGGCCTGTGTGCCGCTCATTCGCTGGCAGAGATGCACCCTCAGGCACGTATCGTGGTCGTTGACCGTCAACGTGCGGCGCAGGGGGCTTCGGCGCGTAATTCGGGCTTTGTGGTCGGCCATGAACACCCCACCGATGACGAGTTGATCGGCCGCCGGAGTTTTGCTGATTATGCAGTGGATACCGAGATTTCCCGGGTCGCCAACGAGGAAGTACGACAGCGCATTGTCCGGCATGGCATCGAGTGCGATTTTCGCGATTCGGGTTATTACTTTGCTGTCAGCGATCCGGGCAAACTGACCCAGGTCGAGGCCAAACTGCAAACACTCCGGGCGGTCGGCGCCTCTGCGCAGTTCCTGCAAGGTGAAGCACTGAGCAAGAAGCTCGGAACCAAGCACTACCAGGCCGCGATCTGGTGTGGCAATGGCAACGCATTGCTGCAACCGGCGAAGTATGTGAAGGGGTTGCTCGATACGCTGCCGGACACCGTCACCCTCTACGAAAACACCGACATCAGCGGGCTGGAGCGTCTGGGTAACGGAAGCCTTCGCGCCAATGCTGTCAATGCGAGCATCGAAGCGAAGCAGGTGCTCGTCTGCCTGAACGCGTTCATCCCGCGGGCCGGGATCGCGGACAGCGGCACCTTCGCGATGGAACTCAGTGCCAGCCTCACGCGGCCGCTCAGTGACCAGGAGTTCAGCGCCATGGGCGCTGTCGAGCCTTGGGGCGTGCTCTCTACCCGGCCACTCGGGGCCACGGTGCGCTTGACGCCGGACCGTCGGGTGATGATCCGCAACACGGCGGAATACCGTTCCCGGGACTTGTCCGGCAGTGAGCTCGAGCAGCGTCGAAAACACCATGTGCTCGGCTTGCAGCGACGTTTTCCATGGCTGAACGAGCAGGACATCCAATACACCTGGACCGGCCACCTGAGCGCCTCACGCTCCGGCCAGCCTTACTTTGCCAAGGTCGAAGCGGGCGTTTTCGCCGTGGCCGGCTGCAACGGGTCGGGCGTCGCGCGCGGCACCCTGTGGGGACGCCTGCTCGCCGAACTGGCCACGGGCGCCAGCTCGCCGATCCTGACATCGGTCATGCACAGGGCTCAACCGGGCTGGTTGCCGCCGCGGCCCTTGCTCGATATCGGTGCCATGCTGCGAATGCGCGTGGAGGCGGTCAGGGCCCGGACAGAAGTCTAGAAACCCGGCAATCGCAAAACAATAAAAGCTCATCAATAACCAGGTGATTGAACATGCGCGTCAACAATATTCCGCTGATGGTCGTGCTGACGACGTTGTCGGCAGCCAGCTACGCCGATGAAGTCGTCAACATCTCGAACTGGAACGGCTACATCGCCGACGACAGCCTGACCACGTTCACCAGGGAAACCGGGATCAAGGCCACTTACGACATTCACGACAGCAATGAAGTGCTGGAGTCGAAGCTGATGACCGGCAACACCGGCTACGATGTGGTGAGCCCTTCGAACCATTTCCTGTCCCGGTTGATCAAGGCCGGGGCCGTGCAAAAGCTTGATAAAAACCAGCTGCCCAACTGGAAGAACCTCGACCCGGCACTGATGAAAAAACTCGAGGTCAATGATCCGGGCAACCAGTATGGCTATCCCTACATGTGGGGGACCGCGGGAATCGGCTACAACGTCGAGAAGATCAAGGCGATCTTCGGCAACACCGATGTCACCCGCTCCTGGAATCTGTTTTTCGATGAAAACAACATCAAGAAGTTGAGCCAGTGTGGCGTGGCGATTATCGACAATCCCACGCAGGTCCTGCCGATCACCCTCAATTACCTGGGCCTGCCACCCCACAGTCACGAACCCGCGGACTATAAAAAAGCCGAGCAGGCGTTGCTGAAAATCAGACCCTACGTGCAGTATTTCCACGCCTCCAAATACATCAGCGACCTGGCGAACGGCAACGTCTGCGCGGTGATCGGCTTCAATGGGGACGTGGTGCAGGCGGCGGCCAGCGCGAGGGAAGCCAACAACGGCATCGACATCGCCTATTCGATCCCTGACGAAGGATCGACCCTGTGGTTCGACATGGTGGTGATGCCCAAGAGCGCACCGCACGAGAAGAATGGCTACGCCTACATGAACTACCTGCTGACGCCGCAGGTCATTGCCAACATCAGCAACAGCGTGCACTACGCCAACCCCAACCTGGCGGCGGATCAGTATGTGGTTCCAGCCGTGAAGCAGGACCTGGCGATCTACCCGCCGGGCAGCGTGCTGGACAAGTTGTTTACCGTGGAGGAACTGCCTGCGGCCATCGCACGGTTGAGTACCCGGTTGTGGACCAGGCTGAAGACCAATACCTGACGATACAAGGTACTGAGTGAATTCGGCGACCCGGTTCTCGATCACTCGGTCAGAGCCGCCGGTGGTGAGTTGGCTCAGGTATACGCCAACAGTCGACCACAGAGGATCACGGTGACCCATAGCGCAATTGAAAACAGTGCCTGGATCTTTGCGATTCCAGGTGCCGCAACGGCGGTGTTCCATCGGTCGACAGAGCGGTAGACGCCGACGTGGAACAGGGCAGCATTAATGCCTGCCGCAGCGATCAGGCACAGCTTCAGGATGAAGACGCCGTTGGAGGCGAAATCATGGGGGTGAGCTGAAAACATCATCAGCCCGGCAGGCACGACCAACAGCAGGGCCGCAATCGACCAGGTCAGGAGGTGGCGCGCCAGGGCTGTCACCTCAATGTTTTTCGACAGCCCGAGCACCCGCAGATCGAACATCAGGACAGCGCCGAACAGCACCGAGAAACCGAGGATGTGAACCACCTCGACCATCGGATACAGCCACAGGTCGCCGCGCATGGCCGCCCCAAGCGCCGAGTCATTCAACCAGTCCAGCCAGCTGTCCGGCGCCGTTCCGACGCTGCTATCGACAGCCTGCATCAGCGCAGCTCCGTGGTCTTGGTGCCGATCGTGATGCGTTCTGCGCGCAATTCTTCAGGGTTGGTGCGATTCTGAAAGCCGACCACGGTGGCCGTGTTGCCCACACTCAGCATCTCCCGGGAAAGGCCGCGATTCTCCATGCGCGAGGGCGGTGCAAGGACGACGGTCCAGGTCTTGTCCGCTGTCTTGAGGCGCACGAAACCGTGGGGATGGGAGTAGCCGGACTCTTCTATCGTGCCGTTCAGTGTCAAGGATATGCTGGAGTCGTATTCACTCCAGCCGTGATGGGCGAACGCCGCCGTTGCCGTCAGTAAGAGCGACAATCCAATGCTGCCGAGCATGCCTTTCATAATACGTTTCCTGTTGCAGGTTATTGATCAACTTGACGCCTGACGCTCCAGGCCAGGGGTTCAGCGCAGACGGTTTTAGAATAACTCGGCATTGTTCAGCGCTGTACCGCGCCAGCAGGGATAAGTGTTTCTGGAAAATTAGAAGTTTGAATATCAATAAGTTGCCGGGCGGTAACTATCTCGCGCCGTTACAACAAGCAGGCGCTGGCTTGCCGGCTCCTACAACAGCCAGCCCGCGACGCCGCTTCCGATAACCACCAGCCAGGGCGGGAGTTTCCAGAACATCAGCGCCACCAGGGCAACCAGCGCCAGGCCAAAGTCCTGGGCCTGGACAATGGCGCTGGTCCAGACCGGCTGATACAGCGCGGCCAACAACAGGCCGACCACCGCCGCATTCACCCCGGCCAGTGCAGCCTGGGTGCGTAAACTGCGACGCAAGCTCTCCCAAAAGGGCAAGACGCCCATGATCAACAGAAAGGCCGGCGCGAAAATCGCCAGCAGGCAGATCACGCCGCCTGTCCAGCCCGAAGGCGCAAGGTTCATCGACGCGCCAAGGAACGCAGCGAACGTAAACAACGGTCCGGGCACCGCCTGGGCGGCACCATACCCGGCGAGGAAGGCATCGTTGCCGACCCAGCCGCTGGGCACTACCTCGGCTTGCAGCAGGGGCAGAACGACGTGCCCTCCGCCGAATACCAGCGATCCGGCCCGGTAGAAGGCGTCCACCATCGCCACGGTTTGATGGGGCAGCACCTGGGCCAGGAGTGGCAGGCCCACCAGCAATGCCAGGAACAGCGCCAGCCAGATGGCCCCGGTCCGGCGCCTGATCGTGATCGGCAGCGGATCGTGGCCGGCACTCTGCCCGGGCTTGAACAGCAGGAGGCCAGCCACTGCCGCGGCGGCGATCACGCTGACCTGGCCCCAGGCGGACGGTTCAAGCAAGGCGACGCACGCCGCGACCGCCATGAGGGTGACTCGCGGCACGTCCGTGCACAGGTTCCGCGCCATGCCCCACACCGCTTGCGCGACCACCGCGACGGCGACCACCTTGAGGCCATGCAGTGCCCCGGGGGAAATGGCCGTGCCATATCGGGACATGCCCAGTGCAAACAGGATCAGGGCAATCGCCGAAGGCAACGTAAAACCGGCCCAGGCCGCCAGCGCGCCGCCGTATCCCGCCCGGGACAACCCCAGCGCGATGCCGACCTGACTGCTCGCCGGGCCCGGCAGGAACTGGCAGAGGGCGACCAGGTCCGCGTAACTGCCTTCGCTCAGCCAGCGCCGACGTGTGACGAACTCATCGCGGAAGTAGCCCAGGTGCGCAATCGGGCCGCCGAACGAGGTCAGCCCGAGGCGCAGGAAGATCAGAAACACCGACCACGCACTGCTGCGGTCATCGGCACGAGTGTTGGCCATGTATTCGCCTTCCTGGTGAACGGGTCCGGTTCAATCGTCGAACGTCGATAGCAAGATTGGATGATTGTAAAAGGCGCTCCGTTTCGAAGCGACTCATCCTTATATGCCGTCGTCCCGAGCATGGCCTACGCTTATTCGCAGGCCAGGCTTCATTGAACAGAGACCGTGCCCTGATCGACGTTCAACCGGCGACTATAAAAACAATGCAATCGGGAGACAACTCATGTCCGCTTTGTTCCATCGATTCAATCGTTACCTTGCAGCCGGCATCACTGCCGCGGCCCTTGCAGCACCGGCTTTCGCGCTGGACACCGTCAAGTTCATGGCCCCGGGTTCGGTGGGTGGCGGTTATGACCAGACCGCACGGGTGCTCGGCAAAGCCCTGGTCGAGGCCAAAGCGGCGAAATCCACTACCTTCGAAAACAAGGGCGGAGCAGGAGGGACCCTGGGATTGGCGCAATTTGCCAACAGTACCAAAGGCGACCCGAATGCGCTGCTGGTCGTGGGCGCGATCATGGTGACGGCCATTGAACAGAACAAGCCGCAAATCACCTTGAAGGATGTGACGCCGATTGCCCGGCTGTTCACCGAATACAATGTGCTTGCGGTACGCAAGGAATCCGAATTCAAGACCCTGGAAGACTTGCTCAAGGCCTTCAAAGAGAAGCCGACCAGTATCTCCTGGGGCGGTGGTTCCAAGGGGTCCATCGATCACATCGGGATTGCCGAGCTGGCGGGCAAAATGGGGGTGCCGGTCAACAAGGTGAATTACGTCGCCTTCGCCGGTGGCGGTGAAGTCGTTGCCCAGGCCTTGGGCGGTCAGATCAAGGTGATCACCGGTGGTTATGCCGAACTTGGCCAATACATCAGGAACGGCCAGTTCCGTGTGCTGGCCATCGGCGCGCCCGAGCGTGTGGCCGGCATCGATGCACCGACGCTCAAGGAGAGTGGTTACGACGTGACAATCGGCAACTGGCGTGGGGTTTACGGCGCCGCAGGCCTCACGCCCGAGCAGCGCAAAGAAGTGACCGAGGCCGTCGTGGCCGCCAGCAACAGCAACGTCTGGAAAGAAAATATCGAAACCAACAAGTGGTCAGCCAACGTCCTGACCGGCGATGAGTTCGGCAAATTCGTCGACGACGAACACGTGCGGCTGCGGGCGATGCTGGTCGAGGTCGGGCTGGTGGCGAAATGACTCAGCCTCGCGGGATTGTACCGACGCAACTGGCGATTGGTCTCGGGGTGATTGCCATCAGCGCAGCGCTCGCGTTCGGCGCGTATCGGTTTCCCCCCGAGATGGGGTTCGTCATCCTCGGTGCGCACGTCTACCCCTTCGCTGTGGCGGCGTTCCTTGGCGCCGTGGGCTTGTTGCTGAGCTATCAAGCGGTCTCGGGCGGCTTTCGCGAACTGGCCGACGACACCGACGGGACGGCAGGCGTCGTACCCGACGGAAAAGCCGGTGCGGCCTGGGTCACGGCGGGGCTTCTGGGGGTGGCCTTGCTCATCAACTTCATCGGGTTCGTGTTGGCGGCCGCGTTGTTGTTTGCCTGTTCGGCACGGGGTTTCGGCAGCCGCCGTCCAGTGCGCGATCTCGCCATCGGCATGGCCCTGACGCTGCCGATTTACTGGTTGTTCAACGCCGGCCTGGGGGTTTCCCTGCCGCCCCTGGTCAACGCCTGGATTTGAACCGGGCCGAAGGAGATCGAAACGGTGGACATTCTCGCAAGCCTGGCGATGGGGTTTTCCTCGGCACTGACGCCGATCAATTTGATGTATGGGTTTATCGGCTGTCTGTTGGGCACTGCGATTGGTGTCCTGCCGGGGATCGGGCCGGCGCTGACGGTGGCCTTGCTGCTGCCGATCACCGCCAAGGTCGATCCTACCGGGGCCTTGATCATGTTTGCCGGTATCTATTACGGCGCTCAATTCGGCGGCTCGACCACCTCCATTTTGCTCAATACCCCGGGTGAGTCGTCGTCCATGGT
The DNA here is from genome assembly GCF_001661075.1 of Pseudomonas silesiensis. Lineage (NCBI taxonomy): Bacteria > Pseudomonadati > Pseudomonadota > Gammaproteobacteria > Pseudomonadales > Pseudomonadaceae > Pseudomonas > Pseudomonas silesiensis. Next base: position 3,874,339 of record NZ_CP014870.1, on the reverse strand, counting down.
CACGGCGCTGGAGGGCAATCTCATGGCGCGCAACGGTCGGGCGGGACCGGCCCTGGCCACGGCGGCGATCGGCTCATTCGTGGCGGGTACCATCGCGACGGTTCTGCTGACCCTGTTTGCGCCCATCGTGGCCAAACTCGCGCTCAACTTTGGTCCCGCAGAGTATTTCGCGATTCTGGTGCTGTCCTTCACGACCGTGTCTGCGGTATTGGGGGCGTCGATGCTGCGAGGTTTCGCGTCATTGGGGATCGGTCTGACCGTGGGCTTGATCGGCCTGGACTCGACGTCGGGTATAGCCCGCTACACCTTGGGGGTGCCCGAGCTGGTGGATGGCATCGAGGTGGTGCTCGTGGCGGTCGGGTTGTTTGCCGTGGGCGAGGCGCTGTACAGCCTGCTCTATCAAAAAGAGGAAGCTACCGGCCGGCACCGGTTGACCTCTTTGTGGATGACGCGCTCCGACTGGAAGCGCTCGGTGCCCGCCTGGCTGCGGGGCACGCTGATCGGTTTTCCCTTCGGTTCGATCCCGGCCGGTGGTGCCGAGATTCCGACCTTTCTGTCCTATTCGACCGAGCGCAAACTCAGCAAATACCCGAAGGAATTCGCCGCCAGCAAGGGCGAAGGCGCGATCGAAGGCGTCGCTGGCCCCGAAGCCGCCAACAACGCGAGTGCGACCGGTTCTCTGGTGCCGCTGCTGACGCTCGGCATTCCCACCTCCGCCACCGCGGCGATCCTGTTGGCCGCGTTCCAGAACTACAACCTGCAACCAGGGCCGATGCTCTTCGAAACCTCCGGGGACCTGGTCTGGACCCTAGTGGCCTCGCTCTACATCGGCAACGTCATCCTGCTGGTGTTGAACCTGCCGCTGGTGGGCCTCTGGGTCAAACTCCTGCAGATCCCCAGGCCATACCTGAACGCCGGCATTCTGGTGTTCGCCACCATCGGCGTGTACGGCATGCGCCACTCTTCCTTCGATCTGTTGCTGATGCTGGCGATCGGCTGGGGCGGGGTGCTGATGCGTCGCTTCGACTTCCCCGTCGCCCCGGTGATCGTCGGCATGCTGCTGGGGCCGATGGCCGAGAAACAACTGCGTAACGCCTTATCCATCAGCGAGGGGGACTGGACGGTGTTTCTGACGCAACCGATATCGGCGGCGTTCCTGGCGCTGACGTTGCTGGTGCTGCTGGTCCCTCATCTGCTGCATGCGCGGGGTATCAAGCTGCATGAGGATGATTGACGTTGCGCTGAAGTCTTCCCGTCAGGCCTTGACCCAGCGTTGTCGGCTCCAGCTGCTCAATGAATCGACGGCGAGCACCAGTATCAGCATGGCCAGTATCACCGTGCTGGCTTGAGCTTCCTGGAACAGGCTGAGGCTGACATAGAGCATTTGTCCCAAACCACCGGCGCCGACGAAACCGAGCACGCTGGCCATGCGGATATTGTTTTCCCAGCGGTACAGGATGTAGGCCAGCAGCTGTGGCAACAGGTTGGGCAGGGTGCCGTAACAGAACGCCCACACGGCATTGCCGCCCTGCAGGCGGATGGCGTCGGCGGGTTCCGGCGGGGTATTTTCCAGCGCTTCGGCGAACAACCGGCCGAGCACGCCGGTGGTGTGCAGGGCCAGTGCCAGGGTGCCAGCATTGGGCCCGAGGCCGGCGGCAAGCACCATCAACGCGGCCCACACCAGTTCCGGCACCGCGCGCAGGGCGTTGAGCACCAGGCGCGACGCACTCTGCAAGGGCCAGCCAAAGCGCCCGGCCGCGGGCAATGCCAATAGCAGACCGAAGACCGCCGCGAGCAGCGTGCCCAAGGCAGACATCGCAATGGTTTCCAGGGCGCCGTGACCGATGGCTTGCAGATGGCCCGCGCTCAGGTCCGGGCTGAGAAAACGCTGGGCATAAGCACCCATCCGGTTCAGGTTGCCGCTGCCGCCGAGCTCGCCGAGGTCGATGCTCAGGTAGATGAACGAAGCAACGACCGCTGCGCCGATGCACAGCAGCAGGACGAGGTTCAACAGGCGATTCATGTCAGCCTCCAGCGCAGCAGGCGGCTGAGTTGATCGGCGAGCAGCACCAGGACGAGGAACGTCAGCAACAGGCTGGCCACCTCACCGCCGGCGAACATGCGCAACGACAGGTCCATTTGCTGGCCCAGGCCGCCGGCCCCGACGAAACCCATCACCACCGAGGCGCGGATGGCGCATTCCCAGCGGTACACGGTGTACGACAGCAACTCCGCAGCGACATTGGGCAGGATCCCGTAGCTAAAGGCCGCCAGCCGACCGCTGCCGGACTGCAGCAGCGCGTGGGCCGGGCGTTGGTCGACCGATTCGAAAATCTCCGCATAGACCTTGCCCAACATGCCGCTGTAGGTAATGGCAATGGCCAGCACCCCGGCCGTCGGGCCCAGGCCGACGGCGCGCACGAACAGCAGGGCCCAGACGATTTCCGGCACGCTGCGCAGGAAGATCAGCAAGCCGCGCACCGGCCAGCGCAGCAGTTGGCCCCAGAAACCCGGGTGGCCGGCACGGGCGGCAGCGGACAGCGACAGGGCACGACTGGCCAGCAGGCTGGCGGGGATTGCCAACACCAACGCCAGCGCCATGCCGGCCGTGGCGATGGCCAGGGTTTGCAGGGTGGCTTGCAACAACAGCTCGATAAACGCCTCGTCATGGGCGGGCGGCCAGAAGGCTGAAACAAACTTGCCGATCTCGCTCTGGCTGTCACTGGCTACCAGTACGCCCAGGTCCAACTCGCTGAAGTGGATGCCCGGCCACAGCAGGACCAGCGCCAGCAGCGTGAGAAGCAGGCGGGGGCGGGTGGCGGGATCTCGGGTATCGCGGCTCAGCATCGGGGAATCTGCACAACCAAGGGCGCCGGTGGAACTGGCGACGACTGCAGCTGCTCATTGGCGTAGAGCTTGTCGAGCAGTTCGCGGTCAACGGCATCGGCGGGCAGGTCGAACAGGATCTGCCCATCACGCAAGCCGATGATCCGCGAAAAATGCGCCAGGGCCAGCTCCACCGCATGCAGGCTGGCGACCAGGGTGACGTTGTGTTCCCGGGCGTGGCGGCACAGCACCGACAGCGTGTGCTCGGCGAGCACCGGGTCCATGGCCGATACCGGCTCATCGGCCAGCAACACCTCGGGCGCTTGATACAACACTCGGGCGATGCCCACGCGCTGCAGCTGGCCACCGGACAGTTGCTGGCAATGCGCAAACAACTTGTCGCCCAGGTCCAGCCTGGCCAATGCCGCACGTGCGCCCGGTATATCCAGCGGATGCAGCAGGTTCAGCAGGCTCTTGCCAAGGCCCCACTGGCCCAGCTTGCCGGCCAGGACCGCGGTGACCACGCGCTGGCGCGGTGGCAGCGGGGGCGCTTGATGGATCAGCCCGATGCGTGCGCGCAGACGCTGGCGCTGCCGGGCAGACAGCTGCCAGGCCCGCTCGCCGAGTATCTGCAACTCGCCGCTGCCAGGGCGCAGGGCGGTGGCCAGCAGGTTGAGCAAGCTCGACTTGCCCGCCCCGGACGGGCCGATGATGGCGACCTGTTCCCGTGCCGAGATGTGCAGGTCCACGCCATGCAGCGCCCGGACGCCGTTGGCGTGGGTGAGGCTGACCTGGGTCAGGTGCAACGTCATTTGAGCAGGTCGGCGGCGCGTGCGGCTTCTTCGATGCCCTTGTAGTTGTCAGGGTTGGTTTCGATGAATCGGCTGGCGGCCTGCAGATCGAGGATTTCCTTGTCTTTCGGTTTCGCCGGGTCGAGCGCCAGGAAGGCGGCCTTGATCTTCGCCGCCAGCGCCGGGTCGAGGGTCCCGCGCACCGTCCAGTTGTAATCGAAGTAGGCCGGGGTGGTGGCAAACACTTTGACCTTGGAGGTGTCGACCTTGCCGGCGGCGACCAGCTTTTCCCAGACGCTGGCGTTCAGGACCCCGGCGTCCACCTTGCCTGCCTGGACCCAGGCGACGGTGGCGTCATGCGCGCCGGAGTAGCCCACGCGACTGAAATAAGTTTCCGGCTTGATGCCGTCCTTGAGCATGAAAAAGCGCGGCATGAGGCTGCCTGACGTGGAGGACACCGAGCCGAACGCAAAGGTCTTGCCCTTGAGGTCGGCCAGCGACTTGACGGCCGGGTCGGCCGTGATGAACTTGCTGGTGAATTGAGCATCCTGTTCGCGCTGTACCAGCGGTATGGCATTGCCGGTTTTCAGGCGGGCCTGCACGAACGTGAAGCCGCCCAGCCAGGCCATGTCGATCCGGTCGGTAGCGAGCGCCTCGACCACGGCGGGATAGTCGCTCACCGGTACGAACTCGACCTTCATGCCTAATTGCTGTTCCAGATAGGCGCCAAGCGGCTTGAACTTGCGCAACAGTTCGGTGGGCGCTTCATCGGGAATGGCGCTGACTTTCAGGGTGTCGGCGGCCTGGGCCAGCAGGGTGCAAAAAGACAGGGTCAAGCCGACGGCCAATGCCAGGGGGCGTTTGAACATGAAGATTCTCCGGTGCATTAACGCAAGAATGTCGAGGCGCCGGGCACAAGCTGCTTGCTGCTCGGCGCTTGGTGAGGGTAGACGAATTGGAGCGATAATGACCGCCTCGGGTCCATTTGCCATCCATCGTCAGGGGTGGCAATCAAACCGGGGCGGACCGGTCCTGCCCGGTCCGCAAGGCAGGTCAGCTTTGACAGAACCGGATCCGGTTACCGAAAGGGTCATGGACTTCCAGGACTTGGCCCCAGCCCTGCTGGACAATATCCGGACGTCCATAGCCATAGCGTTTGGCTAGCAATTCATCCCGCAGCCGTTCGATATTGTGCATGGGCACAAACACCGTGGACCCGGGGCTCGCATCGCCATGATGTTCAGACAGATGCAGTTGCAGGCCGTCGCGGCTGATCCCCAGGTACAGCGGTAGATCGGCTTCGAAGCGGTGCTCGAATTCGACGCTGAAACCCAGGAAATCCAGATAAAACTCCCGTGCCTTGATTTCGTCGAACATCCGCAATATCGGGATGGGTTTGTCGAACGTGATCGCGGGAGGGGGGCTTTCCTGGGGCAGCATTGCCGATGCGGTGTTCCAGTCCTTGTAACCCAGTTGCTGTGCAACCAGTTCAAGCGCGGTGGCGTGAGGCACCGCTTGATCGCGCGTCTCCAGCGAGGCACGCAGCCGCTTGGCCATCTGCTTGGCTTGTTCGATCGAAAACATCGTTACTCCTGTAGTCGAGGCATTCTGGTGCTCGCGTTGCCAAACCCCGACCGTCAAGAGATACGACATGATTGGGAAAAAACAGATGCTTTCACCTTTCCCGGCGGGAGCGAGCGGCGGGCAGCAGCGGCCCGGGCTGATGATACATAGGCGCTGGCGGGTGCGGAAGGTTTTCCTGGCAGTTCGTCACCGTCACGGAGGGCCTTGGTGAAGACATTCAATGGCCAGGGTACTGGCGAATCGAGAACAAAGCGTCTGTTGTCCTTTTGGCGATATCTACTGGCTTGTTGGCGTTAGCCGGTCAACTGCAGGCAGGTTACAGTCATCGTTACCTTCCTGGCGCCCGGATGATACTAATGACCCGCCCTCGCTTCTTGCCTGACAACTTCACCCTGACCTTGATCGGCGTGGTGGTGCTCGCCAGCATCCTGCCCGCCAGCGGTCAAATAGGCGTCGGCTTTGGCTGGCTGACCAACATCGCCATCGGCCTGCTGTTTTTCCTGCATGGCGCCAAGCTGTCGCGCGAGTCGATCATTGCCGGTGCAGGCCACTGGCGCCTGCATCTGCTGGTGTTCGGCCTGACTTTTGTCCTGTTCCCGCTGCTCGGCCTGGCGCTCAAACCCTTGATGTCACCCCTGGTCGGCAACGATCTATACATGGGCATGCTTTACCTTTGCGCACTTCCGGCCACCGTACAGTCGGCGATTGCGTTCACCTCCCTGGCCCGTGGCAACATTCCGGCGGCGATTTGCAGTGCGGCGGCGTCCAGCCTGTTCGGGATCTTTCTCACGCCGTTGCTGGTGACCTTGCTGTTGGATGTGCACGGCGAGGGCGGTTCGACCCTCGATGCGATTCTGAAAATCAGCGTGCAACTGTTGCTACCGTTCATTGCCGGACAGATCGCCCGGCGCTGGATCGGTGCATGGGTAGCGCGCAACAAGAACTGGCTAAAGTTCGTTGATCAGGGCTCGATCCTGCTGGTGGTCTACGGTGCGTTCAGCGCGGCGGTGGTCGAAGGCATCTGGTATCAGATTCCGCTCTGGGCGCTGGCCGGTCTGGTGGTGGTGTGCTGCATCCTGTTGGCGCTGGTGCTGCTGATCGCTACCGTGTCGGCCAAAGCCCTGGGCTTCAATCAGCAAGACCGCATCACCATCCTGTTCTGTGGTTCGAAGAAAAGCCTGGCGACCGGTGTGCCGATGGCCCAGGTGCTGTTCGCCGGCAGCACCCTGGGTGTGTTGATCCTGCCGCTGATGCTGTTCCATCAGATCCAGCTGATGGTGTGTGCGGTGTTGGCGCAGCGTTTTGCCAATCGCTCGGAAACGGTCGCCGAACTGATGGGCCAGGTTGATCCCTGATCGTCAGGACTAGAGCCACCCAAACCATCACCCGCGTTTGGGCAACTTCCAGTTTGGCCGGATGAAATGGCAGGTGTAGCCGTTGGGATAGTGTTCCAGATAGTCCTGATGCTCCGGCTCCGCTTGCCAGAACGGGCCGGCGGGCACGATCTCGGTGACCACCTTGTCGGGCCACAGACCGGAGGCATCGGCGTCGGCCACGGTGTCTTCGGCCACGCGCTGCTGTTCATCGTCGAGATAGAACAGGGCAGAGCGGTAGCTGGTTCCTATATCGTTGCCCTGGCGGTTCTTCGTCGTCGGGTCATGGATCTGGAAGAAAAACTCGAGGATCTGGCGATAGCTGATCTGCTGCGGATCGAACTCGATCTCGATCGCTTCGGCATGGGTGCCATGGTTGCGATAGGTGGCATTGTCGACATCACCGCCGGTGTAACCCACCCGCGTGGACACCACGCCGGGTTGGCGCCTGATCAGATCCTGCATGCCCCAGAAACAACCGCCAGCCAGAACGGCCTTTTCGGTTCGCGTCGTCATTTTTCGGTCCTTCCCATCAGTCAGTGTTGGCCATTGAACATGCTCGGCGGCATGCTCTTGCCAGGCCGTCGAGTATTTACCCAGGCCTGTGGGAGCGTCAATTTCATCCTTGGGGCCGGCCATAGTATTTTTGCTTCCAGCCGCCGTTTTTCATGAAGGAAATCGGTCTAAAAATCGGGTTTAACCCCCCGGGCTTCTTTGCTACTCTGAAGTTGTAGGTGAAAACGCAGACTGATGCGCAAAGCGGATAGCGAGGAAACGTGGGGCGCGTTCCGAAGGGTACACGGTTAGAAAGATCTCCGCGCTGAGATCCAGCCCTTATGCCGTGTGAAGCAGAAGCGCACAAAACGCTTCTGTCAGAGTCCTGATAAACCTTGTAAGCCAGAGACCAGCGCTGGCCGCCTACTCAACTTTCACTCACTAAGCCCGCCTTGTGCGGGCTTTTTCGTGGTTGCGCCCCAGGGGCAATGTTCAACGGTTTTCAGGTGTCGTCATGAAGAAGCTTCATATTTTGAAATGAAGAAGGGAACGCGTCTCAAATAACGCGTCCCCCTTCATCGATCGCCAATCAGAAACGGAAAGCCTGTCGACCAACCAGCAACCATTGGCCTTTCTGTTTCTGCCAGATCTGGAAGTTCTCGATTTCCGTTGGAATCACTTCGCTGCCCTTGAGGGCCTGGGCCGAGAAGTGGTGACGAACCAGCGCTACATCGCCGGACAGGGTGATGGTCTGATTTTGCATTTCCAGGGTCTTGAACGCGCTTTTGCCGGTTTCGATATCGGCGATGAATGCTTTCTTGTCCTGGATTTTTCCGCTGGAGTGCCCGTAGGTGAGGTTCTCGGCGGTCAGTGCTTGCAGTTCGGGAATGTTCTTTTTCAGCATGGCTTGCGTCAGGTGGTCGACGGCTCGCGCGACCTCGTTCTCGCCCGGGGACGGGGCTGCCGTTACGTAGCCAGTGAAGAGGCACAGAAAAACAATCAGCAATCTGGTTCGTTTCATGGGTGGTTCCTTGTTGTTGTGGTTGTCGGGAGCGACGGTCATTAAATGTGACTCATCAGTCATCGTACAACCTAGCACGAGTCGCGGAAAAAACGAACTTGCAGGGCGCGCTTTTCTCGAAGGTTAGGAAGCCCGTGATGGTGCCGGCCTTGAGAGAGGAACGCCTGAAATGAACAAATCGATCAGTGCCAGCGATCTCGGTATCCATCTGCAACATGCAGACGAAAGCGCCTTGTTCAAATGGTTTATCGCCAGCTTCCTGATGGGCAAGCGTATCCAGGCTGAAATCGCCGCCCAGGCCTACCGCGTGATCGTTGAAAAACACGGGCGTGATACCGCGCGCAAGCTGGGTGGCTGTACCCATCAGCAATTGGTTTCGATGCTGGGCGAAGCTCATTACGTGCGCTACGACGAGACCACCGCGACGCGCCTGTTGAACCTGTGTAAAAAACTCAGCGAGGAATACGCCGGCAAGATTGGCCAGATTCAGGCCGCCAGCGCCGATCGCCAAGCCTTCGAAAAGCGCTTGCTCGAGTTCGACGGGGTAGGGCCCAAGACCCTGGAGATTTTCATGCGCGATGCCGCGGCGGTGCTCTATTGAACCAGGTGAATCAAATCCCGTCGGTGTACGTCGGATGCGCCGGTTGGAGCCTGCCGCGAGAACACTGGCCGAAGTTTCCAGAGGACGGCACACATCTGCAGCGTTACGCCTCGCAACTCTCGGCCGTTGAAATCAACAGCTCTTTTTATCGCCCGCATCGGTCGCAGACCTATTGGCGCTGGGCGCAGTCGGTACCGGCGACGTTCCGGTTTTCGGTCAAAGTGCCCAAACTCATCACCCACGTTCAGCGCTTGCAGGGCTGCGAACTGTTGCTGGACGCGTTTTTGTCCGAGTGCACGGCGCTGGGTGATGCCTTGGGTTGCCTGCTGGTGCAGTTGCCACCATCGCTGGATTACGACGAAAGCGTTGCCGCAGGGTTTTTCTTGGCGCTGCGGCAACGTTATGCCGGGCCGGTGGTGCTTGAACCGCGGCATGAGAGCTGGCTGAACGCGCAAGCCCTGTTGGTCGAGTTGCGAATAGGGCAGGTCGCTGCCGACCCATCGCGCATCAGTGGGGGCGATACCCCGGGCGGGTGGTCGGGGATTCAATACTGGCGCTGGCACGGCTCGCCGCGCATTTATCACAGCGACTACGACCTGAGTCGATTGGAGGCGTTGGCGCGGCAGGTGCAAAACCCGATGCAGGCGGGCGCGACCCGCTGGTGCATCTTTGATAACACCGCCAGCGGGTTTGCGCTGGCCAACGCGCTGACCCTGCAAGCACTTCTAGGTCGCGAGGCCGGGCTGTGGCAAGCAGGGCATTAGGCCGGGGCGTGTGGACCCATCGCTGGCGAGCCAGGCTCCTGAAGGTGTTGTGTGCCTGTTGTTGGTTTTCCTGTGCGCGAGACGCGAAAAAACAGTCGATGACAACCGCATGTATTAAAACAAACGAGCGTATGGAAATAGCCCTCAATTAGCGCCCGGCACAGTCGATAACCCGTTCAGAGAAGTCCTGCGCGCAGGGCTTTATCCATCTGACTGGGGACCCACAACGTGTCGATAAAAATAAGATTGCTGTTGTTGATTGGCACGGGCCTGCTCACCGCCTTGATCATGAGCCTGGTCAGCTACCTGGGGAACACCCAGATGGCGCAGGCGGTGAACGACAATGAGGTCAGCATGACCGCGCTGCGCAATCACCTGGAAGCCGACATGATGCACGACGCGTTACGCGCCGACGTGCTCGCCGCGATGCTGGTCGGGTTGGGCAAAAGCACCAGCAGCGCCACCGAGGTGCGCAGTTCCATCGAGGAACATGCGGCACACTTTCGTGAAGTGCTCGGTGAAAACCTCAAGCTGCCGGTACACGCCACCCTCAAGGCCGGCCTGGACAAGGTCAAGCCGAGCCTGGATACCTACATCAACGCCGCCGAACGCATCGTCGGCCTGGCGCTGGCCAATCCCGATGCCGCACAAAAAGAACTGGGCAGCTTCAATGCTGCGTTCAGCCAGCTCGAAGACCAGATGGCCGCGCTCAGCGAGCTGATCGAAACCGACACCCAACAGACCAGCGCCGGTACCGCGCAAGCCATCAGCAACGCCAGGTTCGCCATTGGCGGCATGCTTATCGCCAGCCTGCTATTGCTGCTCCTCCAAGGCCGCTGGGTGATCCTGAGTATCATGGGGCCGTTGCACACCGCCAGCCGCATTGCCGACAGCATCGCCCATGGCAACTTGAGCGAACCTATTGTCGAGCCCACCCGCAACGACGAAGCCAGTGCGCTGATTCGTAGCCTGGCGACCATGCAACGCGACCTGCGCGGCATGATCGAGGCGGTTCGCAGCAACGCCCATGGTGTGAGCGGTATGAGCCAACAATTGAGCAACGGCTGTCACGAGGTCGCCGGCAGCAGCCAGCAGCAAAGCGCCGCGGCCAGCACCATGGCGGCGGCCGCCAGCGAGATGACCGCCAGCATCGAGGAAATCACCCGCCATGCCGAGCGGGCGCTGAACATGGCCAACCAGGCGGAGTCCCTGGCCAAGGACGGTGGGCGGGTGATCCATCAGGTGGTCAACGACATGGACGGCATCGCCCGTTCGGCGCAGCAATCGGCCCAGGTGATCCGCACGCTGGACAAGGAGTCCGAAGCGATCTTCAGCATCATCCAGGTGATCAAGGGCATTGCCGATCAAACCAACCTGCTGGCGCTGAACGCCGCCATCGAGGCCGCTCGCGCCGGCGAACAGGGCCGGGGTTTTGCCGTGGTGGCCGACGAAGTGCGCAGCCTGGCGGGACGTACCAGCGCCTCCACCCAGGAAATTGCCGCCATGGTCGCGCGAATCCAGCTCAGCACCCGTGAGGCGGTGACCAGCATGGAAGAGGGCGTGGCCCAGGTCGATAAAGGCATGGCAGTCACCGCCGAGGTCGAACGCGCCATCCGCGAAATCCTCGACGCTACGCTGAGTACCACGCAACTGGTCAACGACATCACCCGCACCATTGGTGAACAGAGCCTGGCCAGCAACGAAATCGCCCATCAAGTGGAAATGATCGCCGGTATGTCCGAGGGCAACAGCCAGGTCATCGGCCGCACGGCGTCGACCACCGATGAACTGTCCACCTTGGCGGGCAGGCTGTCGCAATCGGTGGATCGGTTTCGGCTTTGAGGTAGCGTCGCTGGAAGATCGCAGGCACCAACAGCGATGGCGTGGGGTCAGATCACACCGCACGCCACACGATCGCCGCCACCGCCCAAGGGTTTTGGCATGTCCGAATGATTATCGGCGCCGGCGTGGATCATCAGCGCGTGCCCTTTGATTTGCGAGAGCGTCTTGAGGCGCGGCGCCAGTACCGGATAGTTGGCGATGCCATCGGCTGTCACGTAGACCGCCGGCAGATCCCCCAGGTGCCCGTCGGCATATGGGCCCAGGTGCTTGCCGGTTTTCTGCGGGTCCAGATGTCCCCCGGCCGCCAGCGCGGCACCTTTGACCCCATCCTTCATGCCGGCTTCGCAGCTGCCGTTTTCGTGCACATGAAAACCGTGCATGCCCGCTGGCAGGGATTTGAGATTCGGCGTGAACAACAGGCCATAGGGCGTCTCGTTGACCGTTATCGTGCCGATGGCCTTTGGCACCCCCTCGGCGCTCACCAGATTCATGGGCACTTCCTGGGAAGCTGCGTGTGCCGTGCCGGTTGCCAGCGTAGCGATCAATCCAAACCACATGGAGCGTTTCATAGGCGATTCCTGAAAGGGGGGGTGAGGGTTTTTGCGAGGCGAACTCATAACCTGAGGGCATTAACTGCCGATGAAATGCAGTTTGACGATGCAGGGAGGTTTGCCAGCGTAAGAGTGAGAGTCGGGGGGGAATTCAGAAGTTTTACGGGATTGCGGGTGTATTTGTTACGAGAAGCTTTGAAGGGCGACCGGGGGAGGGGGAAGGGCTGCGACGCCTAGTGGTTTTTGTATTGTTTATGAGGGCCTCTTCGCGAGCAAGCTCGCTCCCACAGGGGGGGCTTGGGTGGACACGGAATTGTGAGCGCCCCGAGACCCCAATGTGGGAGCGAGCCTGTTCCGGGCGGCGTTCCGACGAAGGCGTCAGTCCTGACGAAGTACCTTCCTATAGATACTTATCCGTCACAGCGCCTTCCGAAGCACTGGACACGGTCTTCGCATACTTGGCCAACACCCCGCGCTTGTACTTCGATTCCGGCCGCACCCAGCGGGTCTTGCGCTCGGCCAGCTCGGCGTCGGACACATCGACCATGATCTGCCGGGTTTCAGCATCGATCGTGATCCTGTCGCCGTCTTCGATCAGCGCAATCGGCCCGCCTTCGAACGCTTCGGGGGTGATATGCCCCACCACGAAGCCGTGCGAACCACCGGAGAAACGGCCGTCGGTAATCAGCGCCACATCCTTGCCCAGGCCCTTGCCCATCACCGCCGATGTCGGCGAGAGCATTTCGCGCATGCCGGGTCCGCCCTTGGGGCCTTCGTAGCGGATCACGATCACGTCGCCGGCCTTGACTTCGCCGTTGAGAATGCCCGCCAGCGCGCCTTCCTCACCGTGATACACCCGAGCGGTGCCTTCAAAACGCAGGCCCTCCTTGCCGGTGATCTTGGCGACCGCGCCAGTGGGCGACAGGTTGCCGCGCAGCACTACCAGGTGCGAGTCCTTCTTCACCGGCTGGTCGAAGGGCAGGATCACGTCCTGGCCTTCGGGATAGTCAGGCACGTTTTCCAGGTTCTCCGCCAGGGTCTTGCCAGTGACCGTCAGCACATCGCCATGCAGCATGCCGGCAGCCAGCATGCGCTTCATCAACGGCTGGATGCCGCCGATGGCCACCAGTTCGCTCATCATGTACTTGCCGCTGGGGCGCAGGTCGGCCACTACCGGTGACACCTTGCCCAGCTCGACGAAATCATCCAGGGTCAGCTCCACATCCACCGCATGGGCCATGGCCAACAGGTGCAGCACCGCATTGGTCGAGCCGGCGAGGGCGATTACCACCCGAATCGCGTTTTCAAAGGCCTTGCGGGTCATGATGTCCCGGGGCTTGAGGTCCAGCTTGAGCAGCTCCATCACCTGCTGGCCGGCGCGGAAACTGTCCGAGGCCTTGTCGCTGCCCACCGCGTCCTGGGAGCTGGAACCGGGCAGGCTCATGCCCAGCGCCTCGATGGCCGAGGCCATGGTGTTGGCCGTGTACATACCGCCGCAGGAACCGGGTCCGGGAATCGCCACTTCCTCGATCTGCTTGACCTGGATCTCGTTGATATCGCCCCGGGCATTCTGGCCGACCGCTTCGAACACCGAAATGATGTCGGTGTGGCCGGCACCGGGGCGGATGGTGCCGCCATAGACGAAGATGGAAGGGCGATTGAGCCGCGCCATGCCGATCAGGCAGCCTGGCATGTTCTTGTCGCAGCCACCTACGGTCACCAGTCCGTCAAAGCCCTCGCAACCGGCGACGACTTCGATGGAATCGGCAATCACCTCCCGCGACACCAGGGAATATTTCATGCCCTCGGTGCCGTTGGCGATGCCGTCGGAAATGGTGATGGTGTTGAAGATCACGCCCTTGGCGCCGGCGGCATTCGCGCCTTTTTCCGCTTCGATCGCCAGCTTGTCGATGTGCATGTTGCACGGCGTGACCATCGCCCAGGTCGAGGCGATGCCGATCTGCGGCTTCTTGAAGTCCTCGTCGGTGAAGCCCACGGCGCGCAGCATGGAGCGCCCGGGTGCACGTTCCACACCGTCCACCACTTGAGAGGAGTATTTGCGCAAATCGACCTTATCGCTCATGACAGTTCCTCACCGGCTCAACAGAAAAATCAGCATCAGTATAGTGGCGTGCGGCGCCCGTGCCCGGACCATCGAACAGGGAACAGACGCGCGGGTTTGCCATGTCGTGATATTCTTCGCACTAACTTGCTTTGACCTATTCAGTTTGCGTGTCCTCCAGACGCGCCAACAGAATCACTGTCGCTCAAGAAGCTGAGGCCAATAATGATAAGAAGTCAGTTCAGCAGGGACATATAAACTGGGGTCGATGGATCACGTCGGCCTTGTGTGCCCACCCTCCAATCCTTGTGCGGGAACCCACGCCAGGCTGCCTGCCTGCCGTGAACCAGGGGCCTGATGCATGGGGATGGAAGGGCGGATGGCGTTTTATCATAGGTGCAACAGATGTTTAAAAAAATGAACACAGCCCTGCTGGGGCTCGCTTTGTCGATGGGGATCACGTCCGTTCAGGCGGAAGAGGCAAAGAAGGTCGACGTGCTGCTGATTGGCGGCGGGATCATGAGCGCGACCCTGGGTGTGTGGCTCAACGAGCTGGAACCCGGCACCTCGATGGAAATGATCGAGCGTCTCGACGGCGTCGCCCAGGAAAGCTCCAACGGCTGGAACAACGCCGGCACCGGTCACTCAGCCCTGGCCGAGCTGAACTACACCCCGGAAGACGACAAGGGCAACGTGCAGATCCCGAAAGCCGTTGAAATCAACGAAGCTTTCCAGATCTCCCGTCAGTTCTGGGCCTGGCAGGTCCAGCAAGGCGTGCTGAAAAACCCGCGTTCGTTCATCAACTCCACGCCGCACATGAGCTTTGTGTGGGGCGACGACAACATCAAGTTCCTGAAAAAGCGCTACGAAGCCCTGCAAGCGAGCCCGCTGTTCGCCGGCATGCAGTACTCCGAAGACCCGGCGGTGATCAAGAAGTGGGTGCCGCTGATGATGGAAGGGCGTGACCCGAACCAGAAAATCGCCGCCACCTGGTCCCCGATCGGTACCGACGTCAACTTCGGCGAAATCACCCGCCAGTTCGTTGCGCACCTGCAAACCACGCCGAAATTCGACCTGAAACTGTCCAGCGAAGTGCAGGACATCACCCGGAACGAAGACGGCAGCTGGCGCGTCAGCTACAAAAACCTCAAGGACGGCAAAAAATCCGAAACCGACGCCAAGTTCGTGTTCATCGGCGCCGGCGGCGGTGCCCTGCATCTGCTGCAGAAGTCCGGCATTCCTGAAGCCAAGGAATACGCAGGCTTCCCGGTAGGCGGCTCGTTCCTCGTCACCGAAAACCCGACCCTCGCCGAGCAACACCTGGCCAAGGCCTACGGCAAAGCCTCGGTTGGCGCACCGCCGATGTCGGTCCCGCACCTGGACACCCGTGTCCTGGACGGCAAGCGCGTCATCCTGTTTGGCCCATTCGCGACCTTCAGCACCAAGTTCCTCAAGGAAGGCTCGTACCTGGACCTGCTGAGCACCACCACCACCCACAACGTGTGGCCAATGACCAAGGTCGGCATCAAGGAATACCCGCTGGTCGAGTACCTCGCCGGCCAACTGATGCTGTCGGACGAAGACCGCCTCGACGCCCTGAAGGAATACTTCCCGAACGCCAAGGCCGAAGACTGGCGCCTGTGGCAAGCCGGCCAGCGCGTGCAGATCATCAAGCGTGACGAAGCCGCCGGTGGCGTGCTGAAGCTGGGCACCGAGATCGTCGCTTCGCAGGACGGCAGCATTGCCGGTCTGCTGGGTGCGTCGCCGGGCGCTTCGACGGCTGCGCCGATCATGCTGACTGTGCTGCAGAAGGTGTTCAAGGATAAGGTCGCTTCCCCGGCTTGGCAGGAGAAGTTGCATCAGATCGTGCCGAGTTATGGCACGCAGTTGAATGGTAGCCCTGAGAAGGTGGCTGAGGAGTGGGCTTATACCGCCAAGGTGTTGGAGCTGACTCCGCCGCCGGTGATTGGTCAGGCTGCAGTTCCTGCTGTGCCTGCTGTTCCTGCTGCCGCTGAACAGCCGAAGGCTGTGAAAGAGAATGCTGCTAGTGATATGGCTTTGTAAGTAGAAAAGCTGTTTGAAAGCCCGCTGAACCGGTGATGGTCAGCGGGCTTTTTTGTGGGTGTTAGTTTTTTTGATATTTGAAGCATCTGAATAGCAGTTGCCGGCCCATGCATAAATTTTCACATCTGGATGCGATGTAATAACAATAAAATACTGAATTCAGGTGTCAGGCTGTGCAAGTAAGATACTTCCTACAGATGTCGTGAAGTTTAGCGTGTGAAACTTCCTTTGTTCAAAAATGGCCCTTGAGATTTTTCCAGGTTTTATTGTTTTAAGAAAACCGTTTGATATAAGGTGAATGATTAGAAGTTTCCGCGCTGTTTGATACCAGGTTCATGTCTGTGGCCATCAGCTTCGCCAGTACTTCGTCCTTGTCAGGAAGACACAGAATGGCGCTTTGGAACATCGTGCCCACATGGTTTGAAATAGAAGATCGGATAACTCACAACATGGGCTATCAGGGAGGACACTCCCGTATTCACCTCAATGAATACAAGTCCTCCATAAGCCTGAGTATTCGGCGAATCCACGGCATCAGGACGGCGTTCACTCGAGCAGAGTGGGAGGCCGCCAATTCCTTGAGGCAACGCTTCCAAGACCTCGACATCGCCAGCGTCCTGAACGAACTGATCAGCGTCGTTAATCAAATGGCAATGATCGTTGCCGGCAGTGTCCTGGCAGGCGGCGCAATGGGTGCCGGCGTAGGCGCGTTTGCAGGAGGCGCGGGCGCCATCCCGTTGGGGATGGCTGGCGCTGCAATGGGCTTGCAAGTCAGCACCTGGATACTGGGAGCACTCGGCCTGGTTTCCGTTGCCGAGTTTTTCGTCGAGGGCGTGCCGCGCATTGGCGAGTACTACCTGGATGGCATCAACATCGCGTGGAGAGGGACACAGGGCGATGAGGGATTAAATCCCTACAGCCATGATGATCCTTTTGCCATAGACCGGGCCTCCCAGCACATCGCACGGGGACATGAGGAAGTCGTCATCCTCTTGCTGGGAGCAATCGTTGAGTACCTCATGCGAGGGCGAGGTAATGCCCACGTTCTTGCCAGTCAGATGCGAGCAAGCTCCAAAGGTGCGCGACTGGGGCAGTGGATGCTCAAGCATGAAGAAGCACTAAAAAAACATCCGGACCTGCAACAACCGAAACATCAAAAGGGCGCGCTCGCCCCACTGGAAGCGCCACTGCCCACACGTCGCCAACCAGAAAATCCTTCACCAAAAAAACCGTTGGGCATGGCGGAGCACAAGGTGCCATGCTTCAACGTAAGCAAGAAGCATACTGAGAAGATTCCGGAGTTTGATCGGCAGTTGGCGGGGCAGGAAAGAGGGTTGAATGATTTGAGCGTGGACGAGTTCTTGAGGGGACGGGAGGCGTTTACGACGAAGAACGTTTTGAGGGATCCGAAGATTGCTGCGGATGCTCGCAAAATGCTTAGTCTTGATATTGAAACCAAATTATTTGGCGATCTGGTGGCTGAGGGAGTAGCCCCAAAAAATGCAAGGATTTCAGCCAGAGAACTGACCTCTAAAAAAATGGAAACGCTGGCCGCTTTGCATAATCCCGATCTGTTTGCAGGAGGAAAGGATATTATCAGTGACTTTGGAGACCGACGAATCAACTCGAGCCTCGGGTCCCAATGGCCCAGTAGAATAAGTAGCCTGGATGCTGCTGCCAATGACGTGCCAGAAACATTGCGCAGCACGATAAAGGTTAATGCTAAACTTGAAAGATGCAAATAGGGGGTTGGCAGTGGACGAATATTTTGCACTTTTTGTTGAAGAATTTGGAACTCAAATTGAACGTCGAGAAGTTCCAGAGTCGACCATTGCTCGATATCGGCATAAACTTCCAGATCAATTACTTGAATACTGGATGGAGTATGGTTGGGGCGGATATACAGATGGTATTTTCTGGATTGTCAATCCTCAGGATTATGAGCCGCTGCTGAGCTACTGGTTAGCCGACACTGAGTTTTACGATCGAGACTGTTATCACGTAATCGCCCGCAGCGCTTTTGGTGTGCTTTACGTATGGGGAGAAACAAGCGGGTATTGCCTGACTATCTCATGCCCGATGGCACGCTATACCTTTCGCGACTCCAGATTCACCGGTTCGCAACTCGATTTTGGAGTGAAGGTTTTCTTCTCGGCCATGAATGCTGGATCCAACGATTTTGGAGAGATGTTCGTACCAGCAGTCAGAAAGCTCGGGAGACTCAAGCCTGATGAGATGTATGGACTCGTACCTGCTTTAGCGCTTGGTGGATCGATAGAACTGGATAATCTACGGAAAGTTAATACAGTCGAGCACCTCGAATTTTTATCTCAGTTGTCCCCACTTCGAGATTGGGGTTTTCCTGATATTTGATTGTGATACTGACTTGATCGCCTTTTCACTTAGCCAACTCAAAGATGTTCATGGCCGGCGCTAGTACTAGCATTGACCTAAGAGGCGGCGGATTTATTAAGGCGTTAGACGACGTCTAAAATAAATCTGCCAAGTTTTTTCTACGACCCCGTTTTTTCTGACCCGTTTTTTTTGAGGCTATTCGCAGCGCAACAAAAATGTGTGCAAACCTTAAAAGATGAAAATAGGGGGTTGGCTTTGGACGAAGATTATGCTTTTTTTATCAAACAGTTCGGCGCTCCAACCACACGCCAGGAAGTTTCGGAATCGAGCGTGGCTCGGTATGAAAACAAACTTCCCGGACAATTGATCGAGTATTGGAAAGAGTTTGGGTGGTGCGGATACGGGGACGGGTTGTTTTGGACGGTCAACCCTCAGGAGTACGAAGCCGTACTGGCGCAGTGGTTGGTTGATACAGAACTTTATCACCAAGATAACTACTATGTTATTGCACGTGGTGCATTTGGTGATCTTTATGTGTGGGGAGAAAAAAGCGGGTATTGCGTGACGATCGCTGCTTATATGGCACGTTTCTCCACCCGTGTCTCCATTTTTACAGGTGAGAAACTTGATTTTGGGGTGCGTGTGTTTTTTTCATCCATGGATCCCGATTATAACGACTTGGATCTTTTGTTTAAACCGGCTGTGGAGAAGTTAGGCGAACTTAAAGCTGACGAAATGTATGGGCTGGTGCCTGCTTTGGCTCTCGGTGGATCGATAGATTTAGAGCATGTTGAAAAGGTCAAAACGATAGAATACTTGGAGTTTTTGTCTCAACTGTCGCCACTTACCGACTGGGATTTTCCGAAAATTTGAAACATCATAGCTGCCGCAAAGTGATGGCACGAATGTCTCGGAGATTTCCTACAAGCCAATAGGCTTGCCTCTCGGAAGCCCCCTCGCTAATCTTCCGCCGTCGCTGCCAAGGCAGCGACCGGGTGTGGTAGCCCGTATTTCTCATAGGAACCCCATCCATCGGAGTTCCAGATGCTCAACGACAACGCTAAGCCATCCCATACAACCGAGTCGCCAAAATTCGATCCAGAGTCTCCATCTCGCAAGCCAGCCATGGCCGAGCGTCGTCCCAACCCCATCTTCACCATTGTCCCCACCGTAAATAGCGAGACGCTCCTGGTTCACGCCTGTGAAACCCTTGCTTCAGCCAGTGTCATGGCCAGTGAGTTGGCGTTTATCCTTGAAGGTCCGAAATGTAATCTGGCATTGGCGATTCAGCAGATGATTTCATTGGCGGAGTTGTCGGTGAATCGGGTGTTGGATCAGGTTGATCCGCAGGAGTAGGTGAGGTTCAAGACTGTATATACAGGGAGAAGAGTAAGGTCGATATGGATAGGTTGGCTGCCAGGACGCCTTCGCTGGCAAGCCAGCTCCTACAGTTGGATTGCGTGCGGACTGGAGAGCCAGGCCAGCCATCAGGACGCCATCGCGGGCAAGCCACGCTCCCACAGGGGCCGGGTGCGGCAGCGATGTTTAGGGTGTCATCGAGCTTGGAGGAATCTGATCCGTATTTTCCTGCGCCATCTGCTGCTGTAATGCACAGCGTCCACGGCTCACAATGACAGCACGGTTCGCAGTGTCGTCAGCTACTGCACCGCAAACTCATAACGTAGGAGGCCCCATGGGCAAGATGGCATTTTTCCTCGGTGGATTTCTGGTGTTGACCATTTTGATCGGCGCCCTTGCCACTATCTCTCCCGTTTAGTCCTTCCCGCAGTGCCGCCACCGTTCAAACCTCCCGCCAGCGCCGCGCCTGAATAAGCAAGGCTGGCGCAAAGTGCAGCACCACCATCCGCACCAGATGATGAGTCAGGATGAACACCACGTTCAACCCGCCACTGAAGGCGACGAGTGTGATGGTCTCGATGGCGCCAGGCATGTACGCCAACCACAACGTGAAGGGATCGCTGTCCAGCACCCGCCCGGCCATCACGGCAAAGGCCGCTGCGATCAGCAGCATGAGTGATACGGACATCAGCCCGGCACGGCCGTGGCGCATGAGTTCCGTCAGCGGGATGTCCTTGAACTTCGAGCCAATCAACACACCCAGCAGGACAACGGCACTGTCGACACTCCATTGCGGCATGTGGAAGGCCTGCAGATAACCCATCTTGATGTAGACGCCGGTGACGACAATCGCGGTGAGCATGAAGGGGGCGGGGACGCCGACGCGCAGCAGCAATCGGCCGAGCACCATGCTCAAGGCGATCAGCGACAGCAGGCTCAATGCCGTACCCGTGACCAACGGACTGCTCTGGGCAATAACCGCGCTGGTCTGCGCGGGAATGCAAAAACTGACCAGCACGGTGATCGACAGCAGGCGGACCAGGTGCACGACGATCACTTTGCCGGACGCGCGTTCGGACTCGAGCAAGTCGAACACCGCGGCGAGGGCGCCGGGGTAGACCGCCAGCAGGCTGTCCTTGCGGTTCCATCCCGAGACCCTGAGCAGCCAGCAACCGGCCACGGCGCTCTGGACTGCCAGGGCCAGCAGCATGAACCCCAGGCTGGGCAACATGGCCGCCGCCGTTTGGCTGTCCCATGACTTGAACATCAGGCCGGTTGCGATCCCCAGGACGATTTGCACATAGCCAAGACTGAGGGGCAGGGTGGGTGAAAAGCGCAGGTTGCTGGCGAACAATGCGGTGGCGAGTATCGAGCCCAGCAACAGGCCATGGGGGATGCCGGCGTACTGCAGCGCGACACCGACGCTGATGGCGATCAGCAAGCAGAGTAGGGTTTTCATGGGGCTGACGAATCTTCCTTAATTCTTGAAATAACCCAACGCTTGCATCGTAATGCTGTTCAGTTCTGGACATTGTAGGAGCAAGCTCGCTCCGGGCGGCATTCTGACGATGGACGCCAGAGCACCGCGTGTTATCCAGCAAACACGCGTTATCGTTAGCGACCATCGCGAGCAAGCTCGCTCCTACAAGCATTGAACGCTTGCATCGAGTGTTCTTTTCAGGGCACGCACGTTGTCCCACTTAACGGCTTGAAGCGTCAAGTGCGCCGGGCTCAATGCAGGGCAAGACCTCGCCAGCCAAAAAGCGCAACGCCTCCACAGTGGGAGGCGTTGCGGGTTTTCAGCAGTACCTTTCAATTATTTGAGATCGAAGCGATCCAGGTTCATCACCTTGGTCCAGGCTGCAACGAAGTCTTTGACGAACTTCTCCTTCGAATCGCTGCTCGCATAGAATTCGGCCAATGCTCGCAGCTGCGAATTCGAACCGAAGACCAGATCGACACGGGTCCCGGTCCACTTCACTTCACCGGTTTTACGATCCCTTGCTTCAAACTCCTCATTAGCCTCCGAGACCGGCTTCCATTCCACGCCCATATCCAGCAGGTTCTTGAAGAAGTCGTTGGTCAACGCTTCCGGCTGCTGGGTGAACACCCCGTGCTTGGTTTGTCCGGCGTTGATGTTCAACACCCGCAGGCCGCCGAGGAGCGCGGTCATTTCCGGTGCGCTGAGTGTCAGCTGTTGTGCCTTGTCGATCAGTAAGGCCTCGGCGGGCACGCGGTAGCGGGACTTGAGGTAGTTGCGGAAACCATCGGCAATGGGTTCGAGGAAACCGAAGGATTCCACATCCGTCTGCTCTTGCGAGGCGTCCATCCGTCCTGGTGTGAACGGCACCGTGACGTCGTGGCCGGCATTTTTCGCCGCCTGTTCGATACCGGCGCTGCCGCCCAGGACAATCAGGTCCGCCAGCGAGATCTTCTTGCCGCCGCTGTTGAACTCGCTTTGGATGCTCTCGAGTTTCGTCAGCACGTTTGCCAGTTGCTCAGGCTGGTTGGCCTGCCAGAATTTCTGCGGGGCCAGGCGCAGGCGGCCACCGTTGGCGCCGCCGCGTTTGTCGGAGCCGCGGAAGGTGGACGCCGCCGCCCAGGCGGTTGATACCAGCTGCGAGACCGTCAGGCCCGACGCCAGCAGTTTGCTCTTGAGTGCGGCCACGTCGCTGTCGTCGACCAACGGATGGTCGACCGCTGGAATCGGGTCTTGCCACAGCAGCTCTTCGTTGGGCAGTTCCGGGCCGAGGTAGCGCGACAGTGGACCCATGTCACGGTGGATCAGTTTGAACCAGGCGCGGGCGAACGCGTCGGCCAGTTGATCCGGATTCTCCAGGTAGCGCCGGGAGATCGGTTCATAGATGGGGTCGAAGCGCAGCGACAGGTCGGTGGTCAGCATCGTTGGATTGCGCCGTTTCGACGGGTCGTGGGCATCGGGAATGATGCCGGCGCCGGCGCCGTCTTTCGCGACCCACTGGTTCGCCCCGGCCGGGCTTTTGCTCAGTTCCCACTCGAAACCGAACAGGTTCTCCAGGTAGTTGTTGCTCCAGCGGGTGGGCGTGGTGGTCCAGGTCACTTCCAGGCCGCTGGTGATGGTGTCGCCGCCTTTGCCGGTGCCGAAGGTGCTCTTCCAGCCCAGGCCCTGTTGTTCGAGGCCGGCGGCTTCGGGTTCGGCGCCGACATTGTCGGCAGGCCCGGCACCGTGGGTTTTGCCGAAGGCATGGCCACCGGCGATCAGTGCCACGGTTTCTTCATCATTCATGGCCATGCGGGCGAAGGTTTCGCGGATGTCCTTCGCCGCGGCGAGCGGATCCGGGTTGCCCTCGGGGCCTTCCGGGTTGACGTAGATCAAACCCATCTGCACCGCCGCGAGAGGGTTTTCCAGGTTGCGCCCCTGCTCGGTGCGGCTCTCCTCGTTTTCCCCAGGTTCGGCCACCAGCGGGCCTTCGCCGGGCTCTTGCATGGGCTCGTTTTCCTTGCCGTAGCGGGTGTCGCCGCCCAGCCATTTGTTTTCCGAACCCCAGTAGACGTCTTCGTCCGGTTCCCACACGTCCTTGCGACCGCCGGAAAAACCGAAGGTCTTGAAGCCCATGGACTCCAGCGCGACGTTGCCGGTCAGGACGATCAGGTCAGCCCAGGAAATATTGCGGCCATATTTTTGCTTGATCGGCCACAGCAGCCGGCGCGCCTTGTCCAGGCTGACGTTGTCCGGCCAGCTGTTGAGTGGCGCGAAGCGCTGTTGACCGGAGCCCGCACCGCCGCGGCCATCACCGGTGCGATAGGTGCCGGCGGCGTGCCATGACATGCGAATGAAGAGGGGCCCGTAGTGACCGAAATCCGCCGGCCACCATTCTTGTGAATCGGTCATCAGAGCGTTCAGGTCTTGCTTGAGCGCCGCAAAGTCCAGGCTTTTGAAGGCTTCGGCGTAGTTGAAATCCTCGTCCATCGGGTCGGTCAAGGACGAGTGCTGGTGCAGGATCTTCAGATTCAGTTGGTTCGGCCACCAGTCGCGGTTCGTCGTGCCACCGCCAGCGGCGTGGTTGAACGGGCATTTCGATTCGTTTGCCATGTGTGAGCTACCTTTAGGTCGTGTTCATCCGGCTATCCGGCCCGGAATGGGCGCGCAATAG
This sequence comes from Pseudomonas silesiensis, assembly GCF_001661075.1. Lineage (NCBI taxonomy): Bacteria > Pseudomonadati > Pseudomonadota > Gammaproteobacteria > Pseudomonadales > Pseudomonadaceae > Pseudomonas > Pseudomonas silesiensis. The sequence goes on along the minus strand of NZ_CP014870.1, from coordinate 3,850,518 downwards.
CGACGAGCAAAATCAATGACTTAGGCGGCAGGGCCAGCAGTTTGATCAACTGATTGTCTTGACCACACGGGAATTCTGAACAGCGGCAATCGAGTTGCCTGCGCGGTGGCCCACGGGTGCCCTAGTCAAGCTTCGGACTCATTCGGTGTTTCCTGATCAGCGCTAATCCGGCCAGCTTGTAGTGCCAGCGCTGGAATAAGGTTAGACCCGAGTGCGGGAGTCAGCTAATAGGTGGAGTATTCGGGGGTGATAGGCAGAATCTTTTAGCTTGGCCTGCCGCCCGACTGCCAATTGATTATCCCCGGCTTTCTGATGATCGTTCTCTCGCTTGCATGGGGGAAATGCACTCGAGACGTTCGGTTTACGCTTTTCCCTCCGTGCTCCCAGGCATTACTCAGAAACGCCCTACGCACCCACCAGAAACGTCCTATTTCCTTCGTGGCCGCCATCGTAAAAGCTCTCGAGCGCTTGAACGAGGGTGGACACAACGCCTCCCTGTCCGTCCCCCACAGACCAGGAAGGCCTGACCATGCCCAACCCCATACGCACCTTCTTCGACCACAGCCGGCATAAACTCAGCGTCCACAACTTCGACGCCACCCTCGACGTCCTGGCCTTCCACGGCGAAGAACAACTCAGCCAGCCCTTCCACTACGTCATCGAATTCACCTGCACCGAACAGGACATCGCCGCCGACCAGCTGCTCAATCGCGACGCCCGTTTCAGCCTGCACGCCCCACCGCGCAAGCCCAGCTTCCTGACCCGGGACCTGCCGATCAAACCGCTGCGCACCCTGCACGGCGTGGTCACCGGTTTCAAACGCCTGTCCGGCTCCATCGACGAAGCCCGCTACGAAATCACCCTGCAACCACGCCTGGCCTTGCTCGCCCGCGGCCAGCAGTTCCGCCTCTACCAACACCAGTCCGTGCCGGAAATCGTCGAACACATCCTGCGCAGCCGCCACGATTTCCGCGGCGAGGATTTTTTCTTCAAGCTCACCCGCACCTACCCCAGGCGCCTGCAAGTCATGCAATACGGCGAAAGCGACCTGGCCTTCATCGCCCGCCTGCTGGCCGAGGTCGGCATCTGGTACCGCTTCACCGGCGACGAACGCCTGCACCTCGACGTCGTCGAATTCCACGACGATCAGCTGCATTACCAGTCCGGCATCGAGCTGCCGTACCACTCGCCCGCCGGCCTGAGCAGCACCGAGCAGGACGGCGTCTGGGCCCTGCAAACCCAACACCAGGTGGTGGAACGCCAGGTCAACATCCGCACCTACCAGCACCGTGACGCCTACGCCCACCTCGACGGCGAGATCGACCACACCCGCGGCGCGACCACCACCTACGGCGAGGCCTACCACTACGCCGAACCCTACACCGCCCTCGGCGACCGCTATCAATTCTACGAAGACCTGCCACCGGAAACCGGCTACTTCTACGCCCGCCTGCAACACGAACGTTACCTCAACGACCAGACCCGCCTCAGCGGCACCAGCAGCAGCGCCACCCTGGCCCCGGGCCAGGTGCTGAAAATCACCGGCGGCGCGCCCCAGGCCTTCGCCCGCGGCACGGTCATCACCCACCTCAGCACCCGCGCCGCCCGCGACGCCAGCTTCGAAGCCCGGTTCCAGGCCATCCCCTATTCGGAAAGCGTGTGCTTCCGCCCACCGCTGCAGCCCAAACCGCAAATCGCCGGCACCCTCCCGGCCCGGGTCAGCAACCCGCAAAAACACGACCCCTACGCCGAAATCGACGTTGAAGGGCGCTACTGCGTGCAGTTCCTGTTCGACCGCGACACCTGGAAACCCGGCGAGGAAAGCATGTGGCTGCGCCTGGCCCGGCCCTACGCCGGCGACACCCACGGCCTGCACCTGCCGCTGATCGCCGGCACCGAAGTGGCGGTGGCCTTCGAACAGGGCGACCCCGACCGCCCCTACATCGCCCACGCCCTGCACGACAGCGAGCACCGCGACCACGTGACCCTGCGCGCGCGCAATTACAAACGCAACGTGCTGCGCACGCCGGCCAACAACAAGCTGCGGATGGAGGACACAAGGGGCAAAGAGCACGTCAAGCTGAGTACCGAGCACAGTGGCAAGAGCCAGCTGAATCTTGGGCATTTGGTCGATGCCGAGCAGCAGCGGCGGGGTGAAGGGTTTGAGTTGCGCACCGATGGCTGGGGGTCGATTCGGGCGGGGAAGGGGGTGTTTATCAGTGCCGATGAACAGGCCAAGGCGCAGGGGCCGGTCCTGGAAATGAGCGCGGCCATCGGCCGCCTGCAACAGGCGGGGGAGCAGCTGCAGCAACTTTCTGAAAATGCCCAGGCCGCCAACGCAGATCCCGCGGATGTGCAGGCACAACTGGCATTCGTGCGCCAACAACTCGAAGAGCTCAAAGCCGCCGTAGTACTCCTCAGCGCGCCCCAGGGCATCGCCCTCACCAGCGGCAAGCATCTGCAATTGGCCGCGCAAAACAACCTGATGCTCAACGCCGGCGGCGAAGCCGACCTCAGCGTGGTCAAGCGCCTGTTCATCGGGGTGGGGCAGGGGTTGAGTGTGTTCGTGCGCAAGCTGGGGATCAAACTGATCGCCAACCACGGGCCAGTAAGCGTGCAAGCGCAAAACGACACACTCGAACTGATGGCGCGCCACGGCCTGGCAATCACCAGTACCGAAGACGAAATCCATATCACCGCCAAGAAGAAAATCACCCTCAACGCCGGTGGCAGCTACATCACCCTCGACCCCTCCAGTATCGAGTCGGGAACGGCAGGTGATTACAAGGTCAAGGCGGCGCATTTCGACTACAGCGGTGCAGCCAGGCAATCGCTGGAAATACCGCAGCTGGCTCAACTGTCCGAGCACCAAGCCGAGTCCGTGGGGCTCTCGGATTTCTCAGCCTGATCCCTAAAAGACCCAAGGAGTGAAGCACACTATGCGCGATTTTCTCATTTGGCTGTTTGGCACCGAGTCGTCGTTCGGCCGGCACTCACGATCTGCCGCGCCCGTGACTCCCATCCGACCCGCTCCCGCCTTATCGACGGTTGTGGCTGACACTTCGCCAGAGCCAGGCGCCGATGGATTGCAGACACTGAAAAACTGGAGCCACCCGTTCAAGGACAAAGATACCTCCAAGGAGACACGCAACCCGCTGTTGCAACTGACCCACCTGGCCAACGCGAAAGCAGGCTATTTCCCCCTCGGCCGCAGCGGCCTCTTCCACGGCGGCATCCATTTCGACAGCGGCACCGCCGAAACCCTGGATCAATCCAGCGTGCACTGCCTGGCTGACGGTGAAGTAGTGGCCTACCGCATCGACACGCAGGCGCCGACCACGGCATATTTCATCGATAACAAACCGTAGAAAAACCGTTCTCGCGCAATTTCGTGCTGGTCCGCCACCGGCTGCAACCACCAAAAATCAATGGCAGCCCGGACGCGCCGCCCAGCCTGACCGTCTACAGCCTGTACATGCACCTGCAAGACTGGTCGGTGTACCACGAGGACCCCACCCTCACTCGCCCGGCGTTCTGGCCCGAGAGTCCGATCCGTCGCGTCAAACAGACGGTGAACGACGTCCGCCCCGGAAATCTTGAGCTGTGTGGCCTGAACGTGCGCACCCAGGACCGGAACGGCAAGGTGATCGACCTCTTGCCACGGGGCGCCGAAGTCACCGTCAGTGGCAAGGGACACATGCGTAAGCTGGAGAATCGTCTCGGCCCCGCCAATCTGATCAGCGCCGATGGATCGCTGCGCGGCTATGTGTCCCTCTCCGAGATCATGCTCATCGCCGGGGACGACTATTACGTCAAGGCGCTCGGAGGCTCGCTCAATGTCTACGCCGAACCGGACTTTCACAGCGAAGTCCTCATGGAACTGCCGAATGGCACGCGCTTCACACTCAGTGGCGACAGCAATTACCGCAAACTGGAACGCATCGACCAGTACGTGCATTTCGCCGCGTTGCAAGGCGAGCAGAAACCGCTGGGGCCGGACCGGGTGGTGGTGCTCGACACGCCCGTCGCGATCAAGGCCGGGGAACTGATCGGCCACCTCGGCCGGTACCAGGAGAGCGGTGCGCAGCAGCCGGAACAGAAGCTGCATCTGGAAGTGTTCAGTGGCGATGACGTCGATTCATTCATCAAGGCCAGTCGCGCCTGGGCCAAACGCCTGCCGGAAAAAGACAGGACCTGGCTGAAGCTCGCCATGGGCACCGCCGTGGTGCCTCATCAAGAAAATGCCACGGCGGCCCTACTGAAGGTATGGAGTGTCGCCAGCCCACTCAGTGCTGCCGACCTGTTAATCCCCAAAAGCGTACTGGATGACCTACCGGCCGACCGAAAAATCCAGGTGACCGCGAGCGAGAGTCGCAAAGCCAGTCACTGGTATCGCCTGGACGGGTTGCTGCACGGCGCGGACAACCACCTGCTCAATGGCTGGGTGCGGGAAGAAGTCGGCGTCACCCCATGGGTCAGTCCCTGGTCGTGGGAAGGCTACGACATCATCGACGAATACGACGTCCCTCAGGAATTCATGGCCTCATTCCTGCGCGCCGTTAAACGCCTGAGCGAAGCGCAACTCGAGCGTTTCGGTCCCATGGCGGATGAAGGGGACACGGGGCCGTTGAAGACCCGGCTGTACGACATCATCGACACCGACCGCAATGGCAGGATGACGGCTGAAGAGCTGCGAACGGCAATCAGCCTGCCCGCCCACGCACAGTCGATTTCGCAGTTGATCGTCAATTGTGAAAGCGAGTGGTACCACAAACCGGGCAAATGGGACCGGCTGGATGAGGTACTTGGGCATAGCGGTTCGACGCCACATTTGAATTGGTTGGCGGAGAAGCAGCGGATCAGGCAGATGTGTTGGTGGGGGGAGGTGGCTGCGGGAGTCGGGATTCCGGCGCATGGGGAGGTCTATCACTTTCATCCGGTGGGAATCGCTGGAAGGTTTACACAGCGATCTTGTGCTTGTGGAAGGGATGTCACTCTGGATGAGATGCAAGCCGTGATATCGGAACATCAAATAATGAGTGGCCTGTTTCTAAAATCTAATCATTCAGCAATCAAAGGCGTTGGCGCCAAAAACTTTTTAGTGATGTTGAATGATGCTATGAATAGATATGGAATAAAAGATTGTCTGGATAAGGCGTTCTTTCTGTCTAATATAGCAGTAGAGTGCGATAGATTTAAAACAACCGAAGAGTATAGAAATAAAGATGGCTCAATTCCTGATCATTGGAATAATTATCGGGGTGGGAGTAATTATCATGGAAGGGGGTTGATTCAATTAACCCATATCGAAAACTATCAATCTTATTTTAAAAGCGAGCATATGTCCATGTTCACGCCAGTAGAGCAAGTCGCGACCAATATGCGATTGGTTACTGGTTCTGCAGGATGGTTTTGGAGGAAGGGTTCTGCGTGGGGCGATATGAGCAAGCTTTCAAAAAATAACGATTTCATTAAAATCATAATTGGCGTCAATGGAGGGTTTAACCATGCGCATGAAAGGGAGCAGTATGCCCTGGCGCTCATTGAGAAACTTAAGGTTTCTACTTGTTCTGTGCATGGGGGGAAAGAGTTTACGAAGTATAAAATTTCAGAAAGTTCGTTAGTGGGAAGTGCGGTAGGGTTTGATATCTGGAAGCGTTATTTTGGTGAAAGCGATGAAATATTCAAAAAATAAAGCTGTCGCATTTGTGTTTTTAATACTGTTGCTTGTTCAGGTAAGTGTTCCTGGCTTCGCAAGCGCCGAGAAAAACGCTAAAGTTTTTAACTCGATGCTGGCAATGGGTTATGAAGTCCAGGTAAAACTTGAAAAAAATAAGTATTGGTTTCGATTGGGTGATAATGAATGGGTATTGTTGAAGGGTGACGTTCTGGAAGGGGGAGGGGCCGTAGAAGTATTGTTCATGGATGTCAATGATAACAATATTAATGATGTATTTGTTAAGTTGTTCGAGGCTGGCGCGAATAGCCTATACGCTCTGTTTGTCACTACAATTAGAGATGGAGTTGTCCTGTTTTCTGAACACGGTGAGGTATTTGGTTCACCTTACTTGAATGGTCAGGGGGAGTTGACAAGCGTCAAACATGATGGCCCTTTTTCAAGGATTGAAATATATAAAGGTGATCGGGGGGAGTTTTATCGATCGGAATTTCGTGAGGCTATTAATTCCGATCTCGAGAGAGTGACAACCTACGATCAGCACGGGGAGACAAATTTTGCGATAAGTTTTCTCGGGACAAATATAATTGCTGATGCCTGCATAATTTCGGAGCGAGCATATTTGTCTCGGATCCCTTCTTCTTTAGGGATTACAAAAACATACCTTGTCAAGGGTGATAGGGTCGTAGTACTCGACTCTACTGGTGATGGTAATTGGCTTAAAGTTCGTTATCTCGGAAAAATAGTTACCGAAGCGTGGGTGTCGCAAGAAATGCTGAGTTTTAGTGCGGTAGATCACTGTGGTGAAAGATAGTGGGTGTTTCGATATTGTGTGCGAAATTGCTGAAAGAAATGTTAGTGCCTATGTCGTTGCTTCTGTTTTTCGTCTGCTTTGAGGCGTCAGCAATAGAAATAGTCGTCGGTAAAAAGCCGGGAAGTATCAATTTCAAAGACTGCAAGGAGACGACTTGAAGAAGTTGGCGGTTGACAAGCACCTTTAAAAGTGGGCGTTTACACCACGCATGCGAGAACTTTCATTCAAAGCCCTTTGTTGAAAGTGATATTGGGCTGGTAAGAAATATAATGTCCAATAGAGATCGTTGGTCGAACGTCCCAGACGATAGGTTTAAGCGAAGATCGGAGTATATAGAGCAATGAAAACAATTTGTTTGTTTGTACTGGCTGCTTTCGCCGCTGGTTTGGGTGAGGCTTCGGAATTTAACTATAAGAGAGTAATTATGGCAGGGACAGGCGACGTAGGAGATCTTTTGGTTCGATATCTTATTTCATCGGATGAATCATGTATTGTTATCCAAAATTTGCTTCCTGGCAGTAGAGGGACGGTATCAGCAGAGAAAAAAATCTGCTCATTAGCTGGTAAAGGCTTTAATGACGGATACACAGCTGTGGATGTCAAAGAGGGCGCCTTCAAAGATGGAAAACTTCTATTCAAAATTGGAGTGACCCCCCTACAGCCCATCGGTGAGACAGTTATGTCCTGCGAAGCAATATTTTATAATGGCCTGGCAGATCACCTTTCCTGCCAGGAAAAGGAAGAAATCAACGAAGTGACCTGCAAATGCAACACGGAAAATTAGTATTTATAGTTTTTCAATATCGTAGTCACCGCAAGCAGGCGCTGATTACTTCATGCGCTGAAAAATTTGAAGATGTTCTTAAACAAACTTCTGTGCTGTCTTCGGGGTTGTGATATGTCAAAAAAAACGTTCTTTATCATGGTGTTGTTTTTGATTTCGCCCTTTTCAAAATCAGCTGCAGTTGAAATAGTAAATGGGGCGAAAGCTGGAAGTGTGGTGTTGCGTGATGGGAGTGGCGAAGTAGTGTATGAAAATATTACGGGCAATGAATACAATGTCGCTCGTAGTTTGGTTGATATAAACGGCATTCCTGCGTTGCTCGTTCTTTCCAGAGATAGTTTTTATTTTACCCTGCTGTCAAGGGGGAAGGAGATATTAATTGATTGTGCTTACGCTGATAGTCGAAATAATTATAATGGCGCCAGGATGTCGGCTGGGACGTGTGGGCTTAACATTCCGCTGAGCGAGGACTATGTTGAAGTTGCACAGAACAATTCAAACAGGTGGTCGTCTTCGATTTTTTCTTTCGATACAAGCCCCGTTTTCAAGCAGAAACTGGCGACTAACTTCTTGTTGGGAACGATTGGCGATGTTGAAATTTATGATAGATATGCTTCGGAGGAGGCGCTTGAGAATGCATTGCCTCAGAAATATATCAAAGGTCCCTCTGGCTGCTTTGGTTTTAAAGAGGCTGATGTTTTTTTAGTGTTTTTGAATGGCGGCAGTCCTCAGCTTAAATATCTCGATATTCTCCGATCTGAAGAGCCCATTGGATTTGCCAGAAAGACGGAAGATGATTTAAAAAAACTAGCCACTGATAAATGTTTGTAGTGAAAGTTTTCGATTCGACTGCATATCATTTGTTGGTGTGCAGTGGGCTCTAGAAAGACGATCAGCAGTGGCTTCAGTTCTGGAATATTAAAAAGAGCCAGTATGGTTAGGCGCCGGGCTCCTAGATGAGAGGTAAAGTATGCAAGGCATAATCAATGCTCGCAGCGGACGTGCATTAATTTCCCCCCTATCTGAAACGAGAGCGCGTTAGTCATGCCCGTCAGACTGGATAAAGTTCCACCTCTTGCGCCACGTCCTGCACGGCCTCGTATCTGGTTGTGGCTCGGCTTGCTGCTGTCGGGTTCGTTGTTGGGACTCGGAGGGACCTTGCTGTTCGGCGACGAAACGTTGCACCAGAAACCTGGTGAATTCTGGGGCCTGGCCTTAGGCATACCGATCCTGAGTTGGTGCGTGCTGGGTTTTGGGCGAATGCTGTTTCATATGGGCGAACACGCTGCTGCCGATGGTTGGGATGAAGCGCGGGAAGAAGTCCTGATCCGCAAAATTCGACAGGGTCGACGCTCGCAGCAAGTGTTGGGTGTGTGCTGGTATACCGCGCTTTCAGCGCCAGGGGAGCCGCCAGCCGCACAACTGGATGCCTTGCTGAGCGCAACCATAGCCCTGAAATCTCAGCCGTCGAGGTCGGACCTGACTACTTTTAGTCATAGTCGCCTGTCAGCGGGTACGGACGCAGACCTCAAACGGACACTACTGCGAATACTTGCACAGGTGCTCTCCGACTTGGCGCCAACCCTGGCGCGATAGCCTGATAACGCGCCGCTCGCCCTGCTACTGGAAGTCGATAGCGGTTTGTCTGAGGACCAGTGGCGCGCTGCATGGCGAAAGGCATGGCGCGAGTCCGGCATCCGCCAATCGACAGTACCCGTCGAGGGCAACGGGCTGGCCGCGCTGGATCAATGGCTCGACCAGCGCATCGGTGACCAGGCCTTGCTGCTGGTGCTGGCCGTGCAGCTTGCACCGGAACAGCCCGAGGGCACGGCAGAAGTCGCCGTCGGTGTGTTGTTCGGCAATCGCCTGACGCAAACCACCTTGGCGCCAATCGCCTACCTGCACCGGCCTGAGCAGGAGCGCCAGCCTACCGACGCCGATCTGCTCTATGCCACGCGTCAAGCCCTCGATTGGGTGCCGCTTGAAGCGAAGTCAATCGAGAAGACCTGGCGGGTGGGTATCGACCCACAACGTCATGCGTCCATCGCGACCGTGTTGGCTAAAGAACCCATGCTGGGCAAGCAGGCGCTTTGCAACCTCGATGCGTTGCTGGGGCATCCCGGAAAAGCATCACCTTGGCTGGCTATCGCGGCCGCGACGCAGACGATTGAGCGCGGCGCTGGAGCGCAGTTGATTTTCAGTGGTGGTGGCCCTGCCACGGCCGGACTCTGGGGCACGGTCTTGATGCCTGTGTCGGCACCTTCTAAATAGGAATTCGCATGCAGTTTCGAACTGCGCGGCAAAGCGGTGCGTGACGTGGTGCAAACCACCTTCGTCCTCAATGGCGAGAAACACGAATACTTCAACCAGAAGGAAAGCTGGCAGCGCTTCAGTTGGCCTGGCTTCAGCAGCCACCCGGGCACTAATTTGATCTGGAACAGCGTGCAGGCCAGTGAACGGCTGTTCGGTGACTACGAAGTAACCTGGGGGGTTGATCCGCCTGCTGGAAAAAGCCCGGGGCTCCCCGCTGAACGACAGCGACATCCTGCACCGGCTGCAACTCAAGGCCCCGGACGGCCTGGAGCTGACCCGGAACCTGCGCACGGAACTGGGCGCGGGGCCGTTGGCGTTGCTGAAGTTGCGAGGATTCACCTTGCCATAAGCTGTCAGGCCGGTTCTTTTGCTTCGACCTTGCTGACCGCCTTGCGATACGTCAACAACACAATACCCGTGACAACGATCACCCCACCCATCACCTGACCCGCACTCAGCATCTGGTCCAGCACGATCCAGCCCATCAACAAGGTCGCCAGCGGTTCGATGTTCATCACCGGTGCATTGCGCGGCATGTCCAGGCGCGGCACCGAGATGAACAGCACGATGAACCCCGTGCCGTAGAGCACCACCAGCGTAGCGAGCGCCAGCCAGCCGGTGGTGGTGGCCGGCAGGTTCAGGCCGCCGGGAAGGGCGTCGGCCAGGCCGGCGAGGTTGACGCTGCTGAAGACGATGAAGATGGTCAGCAGGCTGCGCACCGAACCGCGCACCTGGGACAGTTTGTGATCGGTGATCCACAGCGCGCAGGCGAACACGCTGGCGGCGCAGAAGGCGAGGGCGACGCCGAGCAGCCATTGCGGGCCGGCGCTGCTGTTGGCCGAGAGGCGTCCCGGCACGTCCAGCACGAACACCAGCCCGAGCAGAATCAATCCCATTAATGAGGCGGTGCGGGCGGTCGGTCGTGGTCCGCCCAGCGCCCAGGTGAGTAGTGCCAGCAGGATGGGGAAGACGTTGGCCACCAGCAGTGCCAGCGCCACCGGCACCCGGGCGACGGCGGAGTAGAGGCACAGACTTTGTGCGGTGATCAGCAAGCCCAGCAGCAGTTGCCAGCGCCAGGCGCCTGCGGGCAGGCGCAGACTTTGGTGTTGCCAGAGTACCAGCGCGGCCAGCACCAACACGGTTGCGCCCGAACGCATCAGGATCGCCAGCAACACGCCGGCGCCGTCATCGAACGCCACCCGGGCGGCCACATGGTTGCCGGCGAAGGCGCAGCCCATGCATAGCAGGATGAGTACGGCGAGGTGGCGGGGGAAGGGGGGCGGGACGGTTTGTGTGTTGGTGGGGCGGGTCATGGCAGGGGCTCGAAGGGTATTTGTCATCGTTGGGGATGGTCGGGTGTTTTTATCAGGTTGTCGTACAACATCAAGGGTTTGTACCGTATTTGGTTTGGAGGGGCAAGGGTGGGGAGCTTGTTGGATTGTTGTGGGCTGGGGGTTGTGTGGGGGGATGATTGCTTGCGGGGGGAATGGGGTATTGCACAAGAGGTCGTATGACTCATGGCTATGTGGCGACTGTATGGGCCTCTTCGCTGGCAAGCCAGCTCCTACAGTTGATCGCTGTCGTGCACGGATCCAGTGTTCACCACCGATCCACTGTAGGAGCTGGCTTGCCAGCGAAGGCGGAGTGTCAGGCGACATCAATACAGGTGACCAACCGCTTTCGCGAGCAAGCTCGCTCCCACAGTTTTGATCGCGGTCGTGCACGGATTTTGAGTTCGCCGCAGACCCCCTGTGGGAGCGAGCTTGCTCGCGAAGGCGGCGGCACATTCAACATCGATGCAAGCTGACCCAGCGCTTTCGCTGGCAAGCCAGCTCCTACAGCTTGGTCACTGTCGTGCACGGATTTTGTGAACAGTTTGATAGCGTGACAATCAAAAAACCCCATAGCCCGGACCGGCGAATGCTTTACTCCGTGAATCAGACTCAAACCCGGTATCGCTCGACGGGAGTGACAGCTATGGCGCACAACACATGGACTCATTGATCACCGCGGCGGCACGCGCACTGGCCGCGGGTGATCCGCTCGGGGCGCTGGACCGGGTGGCGTTGCGTGACGACGCGTCGGCGCTCGCCCTGCGGGGCATCGCCATGGCGCAGCTTGGCGACCTGGTGCGGGCCAGGGCGCTGGTGAAAAGTGCGGCGCGGGCCTTTGGGCCGAAAGAGGCGGTGGCCCGGGCGCGGTGTGTGGTCGCCGAGGCCGAGATCGCCCTCGCGTCGCGGGACCTGGGCTGGCCGGTGAAGGCGCTTGATACGGCGCGGGTGACGCTTGAGGCTCATGGCGATCGGGTGAACGCGGCCCATGCGCGCTACCTGCAGATCCGACGCTTGCTGCTGATCGGCCGGCTCGACGAGGCTGAAGCCTTGCTCGCCGCGCTCGATCCTGCACCGCTACCGCCGGTGTTGCGCGCCGCCCATGAACTGGTGGTGGCGGGGATTGCCATTCGCCGCCTGCAATCGCAGTCGGCGCACAATGCCCTGGCACGAGCCCGGCATGCTGCCGAATTGGCCGCTATCCCGGCACTGACCGCCGAGGTCGAAAACGCCGCGCTCATCCTCGACACGCCCGCCGCACGGCTGATCGCCCACGGTGAAGAGCGGCCCCTGTTGCTGGATGAGGTTGAAGCGCTGCTGAGCTCAACCTCACTGGTGGTGGATGCGTGTCGTTACAGCGTGCGGGGCGCCGGCATGTCGGTGTCCCTGGTCACCCGTCCCGTGCTGTTCACCCTGGCCCGAATGATGGCCGAGACCTGGCCCGGCGGCGTGTCGCGCGAAGCGCTGATCGCCGGGGCTTTTCGCTTGAAACTGACGGATGAATCCCATCGCGCCCGCTTGCGTGTCGAAATAGGCCGGTTGCGTGCGGCGCTCAAACCCTTGGCCGGTGTGATGGCGACCCCGCGCGGATTTGCCTTGGTGCCTTTGGTCTCAGCCGACGTGGTGGTGCTGGCGCCACCGGTCGATGAAAAGTTTGCTGCGGTGTTCGCCTTCCTCGCCGACGGCGAATCATGGTCGAGTTCCGCCCTGGCGCTGGCCCTCGGCGCCAGTCAGCGCACCGTGCAGCGCACCCTCGAAGCGCTGGCGGCGGCCGGCAGGGTGCAGGCATTCGGGCGTGGGCGGGCGCGGCGCTGGATGACTCCACCGATACCGGGTTTCGCGACGACCTTGTTACTCCCGGCGCCACTGCCGAGTGACTAGGATGGACGCCATCAACCCGCAAACGAGGAAGCCAGCATGAAAAGCTCAACCGCTGAAATACTGCGTGAATATGGCCCGTTTCCCGGTATCGACACCGTCCATGGCCTGACCTGGGACGGCCGCCAGGTCTGGTTCGCCAGCGGCGAAAAGCTCAACGCTTTGGACCCGGAAAGCGGCAAGACCCTGCGCTCGATCGATGTCACCGCCGATGCGGGCACGGCTTTCGACGGCCAGTACCTGTTTCAGATCGCCGCCGATCGCATCCAGAAAATCGACCCGCAGACCGGGCGGGTGCTCAACAGTATCCCGGCACCGGGGGGCGGTAATGATTCGGGGCTCACCTGGGCCGAGGGCACGCTGTGGGTCGGTCGCTATCGCGATCGCAAAATTCACCAGATCGATGCCGAAACCGGGAAGATTTTGCGCACGATCGAGTCCAACCGCTTTGTCACCGGGGTGACCTGGGTCGAAGGGCAGCTGTGGCATGGCACCTGGGAAGAGGACGAGAGTGAATTGCGCCGAGTCGATCCGCAAAACGGCGAGGTGCTGGAAAGCCTCAAACTGCCGGAGGGCGTCGGGGTGTCGGGACTTGAGGCCGATGGCGGCGAGCGGTTCTTCTGCGGCGGTGGCAACAGTGGCAAGGTGAGGGTGGTTCGGCGCCCCCAATGAGGCGCCGCCCGCACGGGCTCAGTCCATGCACGCGTACACCACCAGTTCCACCAGCATCTCCTCTCTGGCCAGCCCGGCGACCACCACGGCCGCGCGGTTGGGGTAGGGCGCCTGGAAGTACTCGGTGTAGAGCTCGTTGACCGTGGCCAGGTAACGACGGTCGGTGACGTAGATCAGCACCTGGGTCACGGCATCCAGCGAGCTGCCGGCGGCCTCCAGGGTATGGCGCAAGTTGTCCAGGGTCTGGCGGGCCTGCGCTTCGATGCCGCCGCTGACCACCTGGCCCTGGCGGTCGATGGGGATCTGCGCGGTGTACAGCGTGCCGTTGCCGACCACCGCCCATTCCATGGGGGCGCGCGAGGCGAAGAGGTCGGTCTTGATGGCGTATTTCATCGATGGTTTCCTAAAAGCAGGCTTAATGATGTTCAGCGGGCGTCGCTGCTTTCGCCGGCACCGCGGCGTCGGGACTCTTCGGTGCTTTCCACCAGCACCTGTTCGCCCAGTTTTTTCAACATGACCCAGACTTCGTCGTCGACCTCAAGGCCGGCGGCGAGTTGGCGGGCGGGGAGCGGTGGGTCGACAGGGGCCGCGTCCTCGGCGCTGAGCCGTGGCAGCAGGGTGAAGTGCCGCGAGATCAACACGTTGATGCTTTGCTCGTCGCTGCGGGCGGAGGATGGCAACTCATAGACCCGCAAGGACGGCGTGCTTTGCCCGGCGGCCAGGGTGGCGACCAGTTCCTGGCGGGCGTCGCGCCAGTAGACGCAAAAGTTCAGCCCCTGTTCGGTGCAGCGCGCCAGGTAGCCAAGCAGCAGGATGCGGTTGTGGCAGTGGCGGATCCGGACCTGGGCACTGCCGCCGCGCAGGGCCTTGCTCACGCCCAGCTCGATGGCCTGGGCGGCGCAGCGCAAGACGCTTTGGCCGTGGGCATCGAGGGTCAGTTGTGCGGCATCTTCGTAACAGGTGTCGAACGGCCGATCGACTTCATCGTGGAGAAAGGCCAGGGCTTTTTTCAGCGCGCCGATACCGTCCAGCCCCTGCAATTGCAGCCAGGCGATCATCTCGGCGGCGTCGTCGCAATCACCCGGGGCAAAGCCGATGCCTTCGAAGGCCTTGCGGCAGATCACCTGGATTTCATTGAGCGAGACACGCATATCAGAGTTCTCCGGCAGCGGTTGCCAGTGGGGGCATGACGGCGAAATTCCAGTCATCGTCGAAGGGTTGGCCAATCTCGCTGACCAGCGGCGCGCCCTGGAACAAGGTGATGCGCACCCACCGACTGGACTTGGGATCGAACTTGCCGGCCCCGAAGAACGCCAACTTGCAACGCAGCAGGTGGATCGGCAGCATGCCGCGGTCCATCAGGTTGGCGCGGATTTCCCCATAGGCGCAGCGGTCCATGCCCTGCAAGCGGCAGACGGTGCCCTTGAACTGCGGCTGGGCCAGCAGGAAGTGCGCAGTCAGTTGCTGCGGATGCTGTTCCCGATAGACCAACAAGGCGCGGTGGCAGCGTTGAATGTTGTGTGCGATGCCCAACTGCATTTCCTTCTCGGCACCCGGTACCATGGCGCGCTCGCCCAGGCGGGGTTCTTCCTTTTCCGCCGAGCGATACCAGAAGAAATGGTTGGCCTCGGCGGCGCTCAAGTCATAGTCGAGTGCCCAGCGGTAGCGGCTCTCTATCAGATCGCACAACTCATCCAGCGGCATCTCGGCATTGAGTCGAAAGCCTTCCTTGACCGACATCTGTTCGGCCAGCGGATCGACCTGTTCGGGGTACAGCTCCAGCAGCAGGCTCACCAGCAATTCCTGGCAACCGTTACCGCCGTGCCGCTCGGCCCAGGCCTGCACCCGTGGCCACAGGTCGGTACTGACCGGCTGCCCGTCGAACCACTCGGCCAGTTGCCCAAGCTCGGCCAGGGTCTGCCGGTCGATTGTGCTTTGCCGCGGGTCGTCGGTGCGGGTTTGCGCCAGGTGCTGGCAAGCACGTTGCAGCAGCGCCTGGAAACGTTGCACCCGGGGCAGATCGGCAGGGTGCGCCAAGACCCGGGCCAAGGCGGTTTCCCTGGCCCACAGCCATTGATTGACCAGCTGCGGGTGATTGATCAGGAACGGCGCCATGCCCAGCCCCGTGGAATTGCCGACCCCGAGGTAGCGTTGCAGGGCGATGTCCAGCCCGACCGCCCGTTGCGGATTGCGCGCCCGGGCCATGTGTTCGATTTGCTCGATGCTGAAGTGCCGCAGCAGGTACACGGTAAACATCTGCGCGCTGAAGGGTTGGGTGAAGTCGGCATTACCTTGCAGGCAACTGAAGTCGGCGATGCCGAACTTGCCGTTGCCGTAGACGGCAGTGGTGCGATACAGGTAGCCCACCTCGGCAAGTTGCCGCGGGTCTGGCTGGCAACCTTCGGCCAGCGCCCCGAGGAAACGCTCGAAGTTGCGCAGGCTGCGGTTGGCCCGTGACAGCACCAGCACCCGGGCATCGAAGCGCCCGGCTTCCTGCAAGGGCACGTTGCGCCGCAGATCGGCCAGCTGCTGCTCATCGACATCCCCGGCGAGCAGGACGAAGCTGACATCCCACTGATCGGCGATCACCCGGTCGCTGCGTTTTTCCGGCGGCAGGTCATTCGAGAAAATCACGCAGTGGTAATGCGCACTGGCGGTGTCGATGCGGTAGATGGCAGTGCCAAAACCTTCGGCATCCAGGTCGAAGCAGGTGCGCTGGATGCGCCACTGCTCGTTCATCATGCGCCGCATGCTGCTGCGCACGAAACTCAGCCGGCTTTGAAAGTGACTGCCCAGCCGATCCAGGTCCATGACCTGCGCCGCGGGGCGCAGGGTCGGTTGTGGTTCGGCGTCGGTGCGGGACGGAGACATCATTGCGATTCCTGAACTATTCATCATCAGACAGCCTGTTCGCGAGCCATGTGCCGGGCGATTCGCAGCGCATCCCAGAGCGACGGCAGAATCAACAGCGACACCGGCACCGCGGTAATCACGATAAAGGATTGCAGGGCCGTGACCCCGCCGGAACCGATGGTGATCAGCACCACGGCGGCCAGGCCCATGCCGATGGCCCAGAAGGCCCTCAGCCATTTTTTCGGCTTGTCATTGCTCGACATGGCCATCGCCACGGTGAACGCCATGGCATCGCCGTTGGTGGCGACCGAGATGAAGCTCAGGAACAGGAACAGTGCGGAGACCAGGCCACCCAGGGGAAGGTTTTGCGTCACCCCCAACAGCAGCGCTTCGGGTTGTGCGCCATTGGCCGTGACGATGCCGGGGGTTTGCAGTTCCAGGCCGATGCCGGTGCCGCCGACCACGGTGAACCAGAACATGGTCACGATGGGAGCGATAATCGACAGGGTCATGATCACTTCGCGGATGGTCCGGCCACGGGAGATCTTCGCCACATAGAGCGCGACCATCGGTGCATAGCCGATGAACCAGCCCCAGTAGAATACCGTCCACCAGTCGAGCCATTTCGGATCGGCGCGAAACAGCGTCATCGGGATGAACTGTTCCAGGTGCAGGGCGAACGCCGACGGGAAGCCGCCGAGGATGAACATGGTCGGCCCGAACGCCACCATGAAGATCGCCAGGCCGATCATCAGCCAGACATTGATCTCGCTGACGAAGCGGATGCCCTTGAGCCCGACCAGGCAGGAGGTGGTGTACATCACCGTGACCAGGACAATGGTGATCGACTGCACCGTCAGGTCATTGGGGATGCCCCAGACCGAATGCAACGCACTGCTGATTTGCAGGCCGAGGAAGCCGATCGGGCCGATGGTGCCGGCGACCACGGCGATGATGGAAGTGGCGTCGCCAGGGTGCCGATCGGGCCTTTGAGCGCGCGCTCGCCGAGCAGCGGATACAGCAGCGTACGCGGTGCCAGTGGCAGGCCCTTGTCGTAATGCAGGTGCATCAACACGATGGACAGCAGGCTGCCCAGCACGGCCCAGGCGAGGAAACCCCAGTGCACGAAGGACTGCGCGAGCGCCGCATGCGCTGCCGCTTCGGTGTGCGCTTGCACCCCGGCGAACAGTGGGGGCGGGCTTGCGAAGTGCATCATCGGTTCGGCCGCGGCCCAGAAGGCGCCACCGCCGGCGAGCAGGGCGCACATGATCACCGCGATCCAGTTGAAGGTGCTGGTGTCGGGGCGCTGGTCGACACCGCCGAGCCGGACTCGCCCGCATTTGCTGAAGCAGATGAACAGGCTCACGGCGAAGGTCAACAGCATCAGAATCTGCCAGTAGAGCCCGAAGAACCGGGTCGACCAGGCGAACAGCGTGTTCACCAGCAGCGACACGCCATCGATGTCGATCAGCGCCGCGATCAGGAACGCGCCGAGGAAGCCGCCACTGATGAGAAACAGCGGCCAGTCGATGTCTTTCTTCGGCGGCGCAAGGTTCAGCGGCGGGCTGTCGACTTGCAAGGTGCTGGTGGTTTTCATGATGCCTCCAAAATACGCGCTTGAGGCTGTCCATCGCCGAGTGGGGAGATGAACGGGACGCTATTGTTGTTGTTTTTCATGCTGTCCTCACGGTTGTGATCAGGCGTCAGTGTTGTGCGGTGGTGGCGCTTTCCAGCAGGCGTAGCCAGTTGAGTCCCATGATGTTGCGCACCTCGTCCTCGGCGAAGCCGCGGGCTTGCAGACCCCGGGCGATGACCGGGAAGTCGCGGCTGTCGCGGAACCATTGCAGGGGTGACGGCCAGCTGGCGTTATCCTTCGAGCCTTCGCCGTAATCCTTGTCCTTGCTCCAGCGCCCGTTGCGCATCCACTCCAGTACCCCCAGCGGTTGCTGCTGGCACAGGTCGGTGCCGATGCCGATGTGCTCGACACCCATCAAGTCCGCGGTATTGGCGACCATGTCGCAGAACGCTTCGAGGGTGCAGCCCGACGCACCCTTGAGGTGGAAGGGGTAAGTGCTGAAACCGAGCAGGCCGCCGGACTCGGCGATGCCGCGCAATACCGCGTTGGATTTGTTGCGTTTGGCGGCGTGGAAGCTCGACGGGTTGGCATGGGACACGATCACCGGCCGGCTCGACAGCTCGATGGCTTGCAGGGTGCTGCGCTCGGCGCTGTGGGACATGTCGATCAGCATGCCGACGCGGTTCATCTCGCTGATTACCTGGCGGCCGAAGCGGCTGATGCCGTTGTCTTCGGTCTCGTAACAGCCGCTGGCCAGCAGGCTCTGGTTGTTATAGGTGAGCTGCATGATCAGCACGCCCAGCTGGCGGAAGATTTCCACCAGGCTGATGTCGTCTTCGATGGGCGAGCAATTCTGGAAGCCGAAGAAGATCCCGACGCGGCCTTCCTGATGCGCCAGACGAATATCCGCCGCCTCGCGCACCGGGCGAATCAGCTCGGGCCAGGTCTCGAAACGCCGGTTCCATTCGCCGATTCGCGACAGGGTCTCCCGGGCGTTTTCGTGGTAGGCGATGGTGGCGTGTACCGCGCTCAGGCCGCCGGACTGCATCTGGCGAAAGATCTCTTCGTTCCAGTTGGAGTATTGCAGGCCATCGATCATCAATAAGTCGTGCATGGTGATCTCCGATTCAGGGACGCACATAAGTGGTCTTGACCACGGTGTAGAAGTCGCGGGCGTATTGCCCTTGTTCGCGCGGGCCGAAACTCGAGTTTTTGCGCCCGCCAAACGGCACGTGGTAATCGGTGCCAGCGGTGGGCAGGTTGACCATCACGCAGCCGGTGCGGGCGCGGCGCTTGAAATCGCTGGCATGGCGCAGCGACTGGGTGATGATCCCGGCGGTGAGGCCGTACTCGGTGTCGTTCAAGACCGCCAGGGCCTGTTCGTAGTCGCTGACCCGGATCACGCAGGCAATCGGGCCGAAGACTTCTTCGCGGTTGATGCGCATGCCGTTATGGCTGTTGATGAACAGCGCCGGCCGCATGTAATGCCCGGCCGGCTCCAGCGCCAGCAGCTCGCCGCCTTCGACCAGGGTGGCGCCTTCTTCCGCGGCCAGTTGCAGGTATTGAAGGTTCTGTTCCAGTTGCCGGGCTTCGGCCACCGGGCCGATCTGTACGCCTTGTTCGAGGGCGTGGCCGACCTTCAGCTGACGCATGCGTGCAATCAGTGCGTCGACAAAACGGTCATGGATACCGTCACAGACGATAAGTCGCGACGAGGCGGTGCATTTTTGCCCGGTACCGAAGAAGGCACCGTTCAACGCGCATTCCACGGCGATTTCCAGGTCAGCGTCATCGAGCACCACCAGCGCATTCTTGCTGCCCATTTCCAGCTGGCAGCGCACCAGGTTGCCGGCCGTGGCAACCGCCACTCGGCGTCCGGTGGCCAGTGAGCCGGTGAAGGTCAGCGCGTCGATATCCGGCGACTGGATCAGGCTTTCGCCCACGACACCGCCGGTGCCCATCACCAGGTTGAAGGTTCCGGGCGGCAAAGCCTGGCGGCTGATGATTTCGCTCAAGGCCCAGGCGCTGGCGGGCACCAGGTTGGCCGGCTTGAACACCACCGCGTTGCCGAAGGCCAGTGCCGGGGCAATTTTCCAGGCCGCGGTGGCCATCGGGAAATTCCACGGGGTGATGATGCCGACCACACCGACCGGTTCGCGCTGCACTTCAATCTCGATGCCCGGGCGCACCGACGCGGCCGTCTCGCCCATCTGCCGCAGCACTTCGGCGGCGTAGTAATGGAAGAACTGGGCAGAGCGATTGACTTCGCCGATGCCCTCGGCCAGCGGTTTGCCTTCTTCGCGGGAGAGCAGCTCACCCAGCTCGTCCTTGCGCGCCATTAACTCGTTGCCAATGGCCATCAGCACCTGTTGCCGCTGCTCCAGGCCGGTGGCTGCCCACAGTGGCTGGGCCTCACGGGCGGCAGCGATGGCCTCAAAGGTCTGTTCGGCGCTGGCCTGGTGATAGTGGCCGACGATGTCTTCGACATCCGAAGGGCTGTGGTTGGCGATAACGGCTTGGCCTTCACACCAGTGTCCAGCGATGTAGTTCTTGCAGGGTTGCAGTGCCATGGGGAACCTCCGATTGCGTGGTTCCCATCATGAGAGTATTAATCTGCAAACAAAAATTAATAATAAAAATGAAATGATAAGGAAAACTTACCGTGTTGCCCGAGCTGAAGATCACTCAATTACGCTATTTCGTGCTGGTCGCGCAGCTGAAAAGCTTTCACGGCGCGGCCAAACAGGCCTATCGCACGCAGCCGGCGCTGTCGTTGGCGGTACGGGAGCTGGAACAGAAGCTTGGCCAGGCCCTCTTTGAAAAAGGCGGCAAAACCGAGCTGACGCCCTTTGGCGAGCATTGTTTGCCGTTGTTCCAGGACCTGCTGGCGCATCACGACCGGATTGCGCGAGAGGTGAGTTTGCTGGCGCGGCATGAAATCGGTCAGGTCAGCATCGCCACGGTGCCGTCGGTGGCCAGTCGATTGCTGCCGCATTTGTTGGCGGGATTTGTCGCCGAGCATCCGAAGCTGCAGATCAGCATTCAGGACGGTAATGCCGACAGCGTCCAGCAACTGTTGCTCCAGGGGCAGGTGGACTTCGCGATCAGCAGTGTCTGGATGCCCGATGAGCGGATTGATTTTGTGCCGATCCTGAGTGATCAGGTCGGCGTGGTCTGCCGCCATGATCACCCGTTGGTAGAGGCGGGCGGGGCCTTGCACTGGTCCAGCCTGCAGGCGTATCCGCTGGTGCGCAATGGCACTTCGCGGTTGCTCGAAGGCACCGCGGCGGCGGGGCTGCTGGAGAGCAGCCTGCTGTTCGTCTCCAATATGATTTCCCTGATCGCGATGCTCGAACAAGGCATTGGCATCACGACACTGCCGTCCCTGGCGTTTCCCCAGGGCAATGAACAGC
Source organism: Pseudomonas silesiensis (assembly GCF_001661075.1). NCBI lineage: Bacteria > Pseudomonadati > Pseudomonadota > Gammaproteobacteria > Pseudomonadales > Pseudomonadaceae > Pseudomonas > Pseudomonas silesiensis. The sequence goes on along the minus strand of NZ_CP014870.1, from coordinate 3,829,207 downwards.
TGGTGTTTCTGCCGCTTTCAGAGCCGAAAGTGGAACGTCAGATCGGCATCCTGTGCCGCAAAGGTCACAGCTTGTCGCCCGCAGCGGCCGAGTTGATGAGTTTTTTGAAGGCGAATATGCGCATAACGGCCATGCAAAACTGACGCGCAATTGTGGAAAACGCCAAACCCCTGTAGGAGCCGGCTTGCCGGCGAAGGAGTCTTCCTGGCCGCTACAAGGCTCGAGACCGCCTTCGCCGGGCCGGCTCCTGCAGGGTCATGTCCCCCAACCTTCTCTTACCGCCCGGCGAATCCCCTCCAGCAGCATCGCAAAGGCCGGGTTGTCGTTGTTCTCGCGCCAGATCAGATGCAGCTCGCTTTGCACGCCTTCCCCGAGGTCGATGTCGCGAAAAACTACGTTCTTGAACACCACACTGGTGGCGCAGCGCGGCACCAGGGCCAGGCCCATGCCGGCGTTGACAAGGGCCAGGATGGTCAGCGATGAACCCAGCCATTGCACGTATTCCGGTGCCACGCGGGCCGAGCGCAGCATGCCGGTCAGCAGTTCGTTGAACGGGGGATAGGCAGCGTGGGAATACATTAGAAAAGGCTGGGCATCGAGGTCCTGGACCGACACGCAGTCGGCAGTGGCCAGGGGATGGCTGTCGGGAACGGCCAGGACGAATGGCTCGCGCACCAGGCACTCGGTGGCGTAGCCAGGCTCCAGCAAGGGCGCGCGGACGATACCCAGGTCGATCCGGCGAGCGCGCAAGGCTTCGTGTTGTTGGTAGGTGTTCATCTCCGACAGGTCGATTTTGACATGGGGCTGCTTGAGGCGGGCTTCGGTGATGACCTTCGGCAGGAACTCATACACCGCGCTGCCGACGAAGCTGATATTGACCGAGCCGATATCGCCCTCGGCAAAACGCCGGGCGGTGACGGCGGCTTGCTGCGCCCGCTCCAGCAGGTTTTGCGCTTCGATGAAAAACGCCCGCCCGGCAGCGGTCAGGGCGACGCTGCGGGTGGTGCGGGTGAACAGCTCGACGCCGAGGTGATGCTCCAACAGTTGAATCTGTCGACTGAGAGGCGGCTGGGTCATGTTCAGGCGTTCGGCGGCGCGACGGAAGTTGAGTTCGGTCGCCACCGTGGTGAAGCAGCGCAGTTGAGTTAGCTCGAACATTGATCTAATCCAGGTATCAATCGAATGCCAAGTTAGATTAGACGGGATCAATGTCGGCGTCCATCATCGGCCTGCCCCTAAAAAAACAACGATCGGGAGTCGCCCCTTGAATACCCTCCAGAGTCCGCCGGATCCGCATGTGCTCGCCCGCGCAGCGGCCAAGGTCAAGCGCCACGTAATGCCGCTGTTCGTGGTGATGTTCATCGTCAACTACATCGACCGGGTCAACATCGGCTTCGTGCGCAGCCACCTGGAAACCGACCTCGGCATCGGCGCGGCGGCCTATGGCCTGGGTGCCGGGCTGTTCTTCATCGGTTACGCGATCTTCGAAGTGCCCTCCAACATGCTGCTGCAACGCTACGGTGCCCGCGCCTGGCTGACGCGCATCATGTTCACCTGGGGCGCGGCCGCCATGGCCATGGCCTTTGTCCGCGGCGAAACCAGTTTCTATGTGCTGCGCTTCATCCTCGGTGCAGCCGAAGCCGGTTTTTTTCCCGGCATCATTTACTACTTCACTCAATGGCTGCCGTCGACTGAACGCGGCAAGGCGATGGCGATCTTTCTCAGCGGCTCGGCCATTGCCTCGGTGATCTCCGGTCCGGTGTCCGGCGCGCTGCTCAACGTCAGCGGGATGAGCCTGCACGGCTGGCAGTGGATGTTCCTGATCGAAGGCTTTGCCTCCATCGTGCTGTGCGGGTTTGTCTGGTTCTGGCTGCAATCCCATCCGCGGGAAGCGAAATGGCTCAGCGTCGAAGAGAAGGATGCCCTGGTCGGCGCCATCGCCCTGGAACAACAGGCTCGCGAAGCGGTGCAGACCGTCAAGCCCTCGATGTTCAAGCTGCTGGCGGACAGGCAGATCGCGTTGTTTTGCTTCATCTACTTTTCCATCGCCCTGACCATTTACGGTGCCACGTTCTGGCTGCCGAGCATGATCAAGAAAATGGGCAACCTTGGCGACTTCCAGGTCGGCCTGTTCAACTCGATCCCGTGGATCATTTCCATCATTGCGATGTACGGCTTCGCCGCCATGGCCAGCAAGTGGAAACACCAGCAGGCCTGGGTCGCGGTGACCCTGGTGATTGCCGCGTTCGGCATGTTCATGTCGACCACCGGCGGGCCGGTCTTCGCCTTCGTCGCCATCTGCTTCGCCGCCATTGGGTTCAAGGCCGCCTCGGCACTGTTCTGGCCGATTCCCCAAGGCTATCTGGATGCGCGCATTGCCGCGGCGGTGATCGCCCTGATCAACTCCATCGGCAACCTAGGCGGCTTCGTGGCCCCGACCGCGTTCGGTTTCCTGGAGCAGACCACCGGTTCCATCGAAGGCGGGTTGTACGGCCTGGCGGGCACCTCGCTGGTGGCGGCGGTGGTGATCTTCTTCGCCCGCACCGCGCCCCGTGGTGACGCCCCTCGCGCGCCGAACGGTAAAGCCGCCGACAACGCGACCCCACAACATGTTCTAAATCACGCTATGAAACCTGATGCAAAGGGAGCAGCCTCTTGAAAATCAAACGAGTAACCGTCACCCCCATCGCCTTCCGTGACCCGCCGCTGCTCAACGCCAGCGGTATTCACGAACCCTTTGCGCTGCGCTCGATCATCGAGATCGAAAGCGACAATGGCTACATCGGGCTGGGGGAGAGCTACGGCGACGCCCCGGCGCTGGCGATCCAGCAGCAACTGCAATCGCAACTGATCGGCCTCGATCCGTTCAATCTCAATCAACTGCGCAGCATCGTCCAGGCCACCGTGGCGGCGAACAAGCCCGCGAGCATCGCCGGTGCGGAATTGGCCCCGGGCTCCCATGCGAGCAAAGCGGTGAGCAACGCCTACTCGGCGTTTGAAGTGGCGTTTCTGGATTTGCAGGCGCATTCGTTGAATGTGCCCTTGGTGGATTTGCTGGGCGGTGCGATCCGCGACCAGATTCCGTTCAGCGCCTATCTGTTCTTCAAGTACGCCCAACACGTCGACTCGCCCTACAAGCCGGACAATTGGGGCGAAGCCCTGAACGAAGCGCAGATCGTCGCCCAGGCCCGCCGCATGATCGAGACCTATGGCTTCAAGAGCATCAAGCTCAAGGCCGGCACGCTGCCGCCCGAACACGAAGTGTCGTGCATCAAGGCGCTGAAAAAAGCGTTTCCCGGTTACCCGCTGCGCATCGACCCGAACGGCAACTGGTCGCTGGAAACCTCGATTCGCATGGCCGAATTGCTCGGCGACGACCTGCAATATTACGAAGACCCGACGCCGGGCCTGGACGGCATGTCAGAACTGCACAAGCGCACCGGGCTGCCGCTGGCGACGAACATGGTGGTCACCGACTTTGATGAATTTCGCCGCAGCGTCGCCTTGAACAGCGTGCAGATCGTGCTTGCCGACCACCATTACTGGGGTGGCCTGCGCGACACCCAGGCGCTGGCGAAAATGTGTCAGACCTTTGGCCTGGGCGTGTCGATGCATTCCAACTCGCACCTGGGCATCAGCCTGATGGCCATGGCGCATCTCGCCGCTTCAGTGCCCAACCTCGATTATGCCTGCGACACCCATTACCCCTGGCAGGAGCCCGATGAAGAGGTGATCAAGGGCGGCAAGCTGCCGATCGTCGACGGTTGCGTGAAGATCACCCGCGCACCGGGGTTGGGGCTGGAACTGGATCACGACCAATTGGGCAAGCTGCACGACCAATACCTGACCTGCGGCATTCGCCAGCGCGACGACGTGAAGCAGATGCAGCGTTACAAGCCGGAGTGGAAGGCGATCAAACCGCGGTTTTGAGCTCAGCCAGCAGACGTTCGATCTGCGCCAGCTCCCAGGTGCTGAGCAGACTGACAGGGTCGGTGCGTTGCCAGCCGTCGAACACGCCCTCGCGGCCGTCCGGGCTCTGGCAGCGCTGGCAATGACGCAAATGGTTGCTGTCGACGTCGAGGGTCAGGCGCCAGCCCTCGATATCGACCTGCACCAAGCCAGGCCCGGATTGTTCACCGAGGCGCTGCAAAGGGCGAATGCCCAGGGCGGCGTCGCGCAGTGATTGGTAAACCTCGCGGGCGGTAAGCGTTGTCACGGGTATCTCCGTCGGGTGGGGGCTGTAGGAGCAAGCTTGCTCGCGATGGTCGTAAACGATAACGCGTTTTTCCTGAATGAGCATAGAAGGCGGCCTCAAGCCTTGCAGCGCCCAAGCAGACGCCTTCGCCAGGCCGGCTCCTACAGGTTCGGCGTTTTCCACAATTGGCTGTATGCAGGGATAGTTTAAATACGGTAGGCGGCGATCTGGCGATTGCCCGTGCATCCCATGAACTGCAGGTTATTGCAGGTATAAAAAAACCCGGCAGGCGATGCCGGGTTTTTCGTTGAGTGTCGCGGTAAAATCATTCACTTATGCCGCACGGCTTTCGATCAAACGATCCGAACCACCTTCGGCAACACGATTCTCGATCAAACGATCCGAGCCATCGGCAGCGACGCGATTCTCGATCAGACGATCCGAACCATCGGCAGCGACGCGATTCTCGATCAGACGATCCGAACCATCGGCAGCCACGCGATTCTCGATCAGACGATCCGAGCCATCGGCAGCCACGCGATTCTCGATCAGACGATCCGAGCCATCAGCCGCAACGCGGTTTTCGATCAAACGATCCGAACCATCGGCAGCGACGCGATTTTCGATCAGACGATCCGAACCATCGGCAGCGACGCGATTTTCGATCAAACGATCCGAGCCATCTGCCGCAACGCGGTTTTCGATCAAACGATCCGAACCACCCTCAGCCACACGGCTTTCAATCAGACGATCCGAGCCGCCTTCAGCGACAACCGGGTGAGCAGAAGTAGCGGCGAAAGCGTTCACTGCAAAAACCGAGAAAGCGATGCTGAGAAGGACTTGGCGTTTCATGATGGTGTGCTCCGGGGTGTAGTTGTTTGGTATGGAGGCGATGTTACGCCCCGGAGTTTTTAAGAGAACTTCATTGGGTTGATGGAGACTATCGACGTCGGTAATGGATGGTTTAGCGCAGCGCGCCCTGTTTTTGTTTGCCTGCCCGACCGATATCAGAGAAGCTCCCCGGGCCCTTCTCGGGCGGGTTGGCTGCATGATCAAATGGTTCAGGGATGCGTTGAATGACACTCAGGGTAATGGTGGTCGGCGGCTACGGAAACTTCGGCAGCATCGTCTGCAGGCATTTGATCGCTATGGCAGGCGTCGCGCTGGTGATCTCGGGGCGTGATTCGCACAAGACGCTGCGCAAGGTCAATGAGCTGCACGCCAGCTCAGGTCGAGCCTGTGAAAGTTGGTGCGGCGACGCCATGGACTCAACGTTCTCCTCTACATTGCAGGCAATGGGCATCGACTGGGTGATCCACACCGGCGGCCCGTTTCAGGGGCAGTCCTATGCAGTGGCACAAGGCTGCATCGCCGCCGGAGTGAATTACTGCGACCTGTCTGACTGTCGCACCTTCGTCAATGGTATCGATGCACTCGACGAACGAGCAAAGCAGGCAGGCGTTGTCATCCTCAGTGGTTGCAGCTCGGTGCCGACGCTGTCATCCGCCATCATCGACGAGTATCGCCACCGTTTTCAGCACATCGACTCGATCGAGCATGGCATTTCTTCATCGGCCAAGATGCCGGGTCTGTCCACTGTCGAGGGTGTACTGGCCTACGCCGGCAAGCCCATCAAACAACTCAGGAACGGCCAGGTGCATGACGTGTCGGGTTGGCAGAACCTTACCCTGCGTAAAATGCCGCCGCTGGGGACACGGGTACTGGCCAATGTAGACGTGCCGGATATGGATATCTTCCCGAGTCGCTATGGGGCCAGGACCTTGAGCTTCAAGGCGGGTTCGGGTCTCAAGCTTGGTGGTGTGGTTAACTGGTTGCTTGCCGAAGCGCTGAGAATCGGTCTGGTTCGCGACCCTGCGGTCTGGGCGGCACGCTTGCATCGCTGGGGTACCCGGTTCGAGCGCTTCGGCGATGGTAAAAGTGCGATGTACATCGACGTCAAAGGGTTGGGCAGTGATGGGAAACCGCTGTCGATGACGGCGCAACTGACGGCCAATAATGACAAGGGGCCGCAGATTCCGAGCTGTGCGGCCGTGGCCCTGGTGGCGAAAGTCGTCCAGGGCTACTGTCCCGAACCCGGTGCCCGGGCCTGCGTGGGCGAAATCGGTGTCGACGAGTACATGGCCGCCATAAACGATCCGGCAAACCTGCACCTGTGCGTACGCTTCTCCGACGAGCAGTCTTGAACATGCTGTACCTGTGCCTGAAATACGTTCATGTCATCGCCGCGATCTTCCTGTTCGGATTCGGCATGGGCTCTTACCTGTATTTGATTGCGGCCAGCCGCACAGCCAATCCTCAAGTGATCGCCCACGTGGCCAGAATGGTCGTGCGGTTCGACACCTGGATTACCACGCCGGCTGGCTTGATTCAGATCGCGACTGGCTACCTGCTGATGCAGCTGTCTGGACTGCCATTGACCACGGAATGGATCCTGACCTCGTTGATCATCTTCCTGTGCGTCGGTTCGCTTTGGCTTCCGGTGTTAGTGTTACAGAAGCGACTTCATGCCATGGCGTTGAATGCGGTCGACACAGGGCAGGATCTGAACGATGAATATCGGTCGGTTTACAACAAATGGTTCTGGCTGGGGATTGTCGGTTTTACGGGGATGTTCGTGATTGTGATGATGATGGTGACAAAAATGACGCCGGCGCAAATGGTTGGGATGCTGGGAATTCAATCATGGGTTTAAGCAAACGCGAGCAGGCGCACATAGAACGGCGACTGGTCGCCACTCTCACCGAGGCGTGCGAGACGGCCAAGGCGGAGCTGGTCGGTTTCGCCTGGCTGACCCACGAGATCGACTATGCCGAATTTCCTTCCAGTCTGAGGGTGGTCTGGGTGTTCGAGACGCAGACGCAAAAGAATCAGGCACTGGCGAGCGGGCAGGGTGGACGCATGATTGAACTGACCGCTCAAGCGTTGAGCGAAGCGCAGGTTCTGCTCAGTCCGGTCTCGGCCCATGTGCAGTTCGATTCCGAAGAAGAATGTCAGCGTGCCAATGGTGGGAACTGGCCGCAGCGTCTAGCGCGCATGCAGTCGCCGCGCAGGTGATCGAGTGCCGCCCGGAGCAAACTCGCTCCCACATTGGGACGGTGTCCGGCGCAATCTCGCCGACACCATCAGTCACCTGTGGGAGCGAGCTTGCTCGCGAAGACGGCGGCACATTCAACATCGCGGCGACTGACGGACCGCGATCGCGAGCAAGCTCGCTCCCACATTGGGACGGTGCCAGGCGCAAATCTCCCGGACACCCGCACCCCCCCTGTGGGAGCGAGACCGGCAGGCGACCGGCAACCCGATAGACGCACTGACACGAACTATAGTGAGAGATCCGGCGCGTTACGGTTTATGGACAAGCCCGATCGGGCGGCAAATCCATGATGCGAGGCGTGCCGGCTGTCCTCTTACGAAGGAGCCAAGCCAGGCCTGATCCGATGAGCAGGCGAGCTTTGCGATTCACCTGAGCGCGCGTAAACGACGTCTTCACCCACCCCCCTTAGAGGCGACTCGATCGGGATGTGCGTCGAAGGCAGTTTTTTTACCTTTTCAATCAGGAGATCATCATGTCCCAGCTCGAAAAAGTACTCTACACCGCCAAAGTCCACACCACCGGTGGACGGGACGGCGCGTCACGCAGCGATGATGGCCGTCTCGACGTCAAGCATTCGTCGCCTGGCGGCCCGGGCGACGGCACCAATCCGGAGCAGTTGTTCGCCGCCGGTTGGTCTGCCTGCTTCATTGGTGCAATGCAGGTGGCGGCGCGCGAAATGCAGGTCAAGCTTCCGCCTGACCTGAGCATCGATGCCGAAGTTGACCTGGGCACCAATGCGGGCGGCTATCTGCTCCAGGCCCGCCTCAACATCAAACTGCCGGGCATGGACCAAGACACGGCCCGCAAGCTGGTGGATAAAGGCCATCAATTGTGTCCGTACTCCAAGGCCACGCGGGGCAATATCGAGGTCGAGATCAACCTGGCCTGAACCTGAACTGTCGTCGCAAGGGTGAAGCCGGCGCTTCACCCTCGCGATGAATTGATGGGCAGGCAAGTCGATACGCTGCTGCGATTTGTATCGGTACGTATCCACCGCCCCGACAGCTACCTTCGCATACAAAACCATGGGTTTGGCGACACTTGCGCGATACACGGCGGCCTCCCAATAGAGCCACCGCAACCGCGGCAAACCTGGCGCGGCCTTGCCGTGTAATCCCTGGAGAAATGCGATGTCCCGTATCAACTTTCGCAACACCACTGGCCTGCTGGCCATTGCCGCCAGCCTGGCGTTCACTGCCTTCGCCGGCGTTTCCCAAGCTCAAGAATCGAAGGCTCCCGCTGAAGCCGGCCAAGCGTCGCAGCCGGCAAAAAGCTGGCAAACCGGGATCCACCGCACGGACCTGTTGAAGCGCGACCTGGATGTTTCCGGGCGTGAGGTGGTTCAGGTACTGGTTGATATCGATCCGGGTGTGTCATCGCCCAAGCATTCCCACCCCGGTGTGGAGGTTGCCTACGTCCTGGAGGGCACGTTCGAGTATCAGCTCGAGGGACAGCCGCCGGTAACGCTCAAGGCCGGTGAATCCCTGTATATCCCCGCTGGCACTGCGCATGTCGCGAAGAACGTCGGTACAGGCAAGGCGTCGGAGCTGGCGACCTATATCGTGAAGAAAGGCGTGCCGGCTGTGGAGTTGTCCAAGTAAGCGGCGATGATTGGCCACCAATGTCAGTCGGTAAACGCAGTCGATGGGGGGCTTGCTCCGGGCGGCGTTCCGACGATAGCAGTCTTTCAGCATCATCAATGTTGAATGTCAGGTCCTCTTCGCGAGCAAGCTCGCTCCCACAGGAGCAGCATTTCAAGTGACGTCTTGTGACCGCTGAAATCCATTTGCCGATCGTCGGCGCCTGTCACTGTTCCAGCGCATCGATCAGGGTAGACGGGTGTCGAAGATCAGCATCGCTGCGAAGCCGGCAGACACGGTGACCTGCATTGCAAAGGTTTTGCCCAGACATCCCGGGACGCGGCCAACGTATTTGTTTCTCTCGTAAAGGGGCGCAAGATAAGTGACTGGACGTTTGAACCAGGTGTCGCGCTGAGCTTGCAAATAGCCATCTCGGGCACCACCGGCAAGGACATCTCAACGAATAACAGGATGAGCGCGTTCTCTGTCGAATGCAGGGGCCGGAGGAGGCGTTGTGAACCCGTTCCAGCTCAGACCCGGTGCCTCAACCCTGAACATGTTGCTTCAGGCATGCCTGCAACGCCGTGATGCCGTGCCACCGACTTTAACGGAAAAAGCGGTGATACCGGGTATTCCCAATGCGCGCTACTGGATGGACCAGGACCTGAGCCCGTTCATTCAGGATGCCATTGCATCCAACAAGAGAGAGCATGAGGCGCTCATGGCAACCGGCAGGCCGGACACCATCCTGCCGCTGGCAAGCATGCTGGCCATTTCCGGTGGCGGCGACGCCGGCACCTTTGCCGCGGGGCTCATTGCGGGGTGGACCCTGCATGGCACCCGTCCGGTGTTCAAGATTGTCACGGGCATCAGCGCCGGCGCCCTGGTCGCCCCGTTTGCGTTCCTGGGGCCGCAGTACGATGCAGTCATCCAGCATATCTGCAACGCCGTCGGGCCGAAGGACATTTTCCGTTCGCGTAATGTCCTGACGCGGCTTGCCAGCGACGGAGTGGCCGACAGCAAGCCACTGGCGCGGCTCATCGCGAAGTACATCACGCCCGAGGTGCTGGCGCAGATCGCGGCGGAATATGCCAAGGGCCGAATCCTGATGATCGGTACCACCGACCTTGATTGCGCGCGGCCTGTCACCTGGAACATGGGCACTATCGCCGCCAGCCAGGCGCCGGGGGCGCTCGAGCTGTTTCGCAACATCATGGTCGCCTCGATGAGCATTCCCGGCGCCGTTTCCCCGGTCATGATCGATGTAGAAGTCGACGGCAAACTGTTCCAGGAAATGCACGTGGATGGCGGCGTCATCACCCAGATGTTCCTCTACCCGCCTGGCACCGTGATGGCGATGAACAAAGTGCCGGGCGCCCCCATGCGCCATGAACGTCACTTTTATGTCATTCGTAACGGCAAGCTGGAACCGCAGTGGTCCGGTACGAAGCGCCGTACCTTGAGCATTGGCGGTCGAGCCATCAGTGCCTTGATTCAAACCCAGGGCATCAGCGACCTCGATCGAATCTACCGGATGGCGAAGCAGGATGGGGCCGACTTCAATCTTGCCTATATCGGCACCGACTTCGGCTTTTCGCGCAATCATCGATTCGATGGCGAGTACATGAAGCGCTTGTTCGAGTACGCCTTTGAACTCGGCGCGAAGGGCTATCCGTGGCACAAGTTGCCGCCGGGCCCGGTGCTCTGGCTCCCTTACGAGTAATACCGGTGCCGCCGGTTTGGCTCAGGCTGGTTTCGGCAAATTGAAGCGTTCCGTCAGGGCTAATGCGGCTTTTTGTAGGAGCGAACTCGCTCGCGATGGTCGTTAACGATAATGCGTGTTTGCTGGTTAAACGCGGCGCTCTTGAGTCCATCGCGAGCGAGCTCGCTCCTACAGGGGCATTGGGCCGTCAGGGCTGCAATTGCTCCACCAGTTCGGGTGTCACGTAGTGCGGACCGTCGAACAGGTACAGCGGATAGTCGTCATACGCGGCTAACTGCGTCTTGAGTTCGGCCGCAGTCGCGGAGCGGAAGCCGCCGCCGAAGTTGGGGCGGAAGGCTTCGACGATAATGCGCACACGCTCCTTGCCCAGACGGTCGGCCAGGGCGTCGGCATAGGTTCGGGCCACCGGTGCCGTGCGCGCATAAACGCCGACGCCATCCTGAAAGAACACGCCGATGTCATCCGGCAGCCATTGCTTGAGCCAGTCGGCCGTGGCCGCAGGGCCGATGTTGGCGCCGTCGTAGACACTGATCCACAGCGGGCGCGGCAGCTTGGCCAGCAGCGCCGGCAGTTCCTTGGCGCGGGTCCAGCTGGGGTCGACTTCGGCCGGGAAATACCAGCCGGTGACGTGCAGTGGCGTCGGCAACCTGGCGATGCGTTCCGAGACCGCCGCCAGTTGTTCGATGTTGTCCCGTGAGCGGTTCTCGCTGAAATAACCGGCCAGCCCGAGGATGACATCCTGGGCCCAGGGCGCCTTGGCGATGCGCGCCCAATCGGGCAGGACAGGGACGCTGGGCAAGCCGCTGTCGGGAATGAAGGCCTGGTCGTCGACCACCGTCCATTGCACCAACAGTTCCCGAGCGCCCAGTTTTTCCCAGTTGCCATTGATGCCGACGGTCTTGTTGTCCGGCTGCCAGACGATGCCGACGATCCCCGGTGCCAGGGCCTTGGTACTCGTCACGTAGAGCAAGCCGACACCCGCGCCGAGGAGGACGGCGAGCGACAGGGCCGCAAGGGCTGCGCGACTGGCGGTGTAGCCGAAAATCCTCACTGCAGTGCCTTCTCGATGCGCTGATGCCATTGGCCCGGCGGGATGACGCCTTTTGCATTCCAGTTGGCGGCTGCATCAGGACCTAGGTGGAACTGGCCTTCATTGAATTGCCAGACGATGACTTGCGGCTTGTGTTGCGCAAAATCCGGCGACTCCAGGTATTGCAGCAGCGTAGCCCACGGGCCGACATCGCCGGGGTTCCAGGTCAGTGCGACGGGTCGGTCCAGAGCGTTGGACAGCTTCTGGGTAAAACCCAGGTACGGCTGGACAAAACTGTTGCCGATCACTTGGACCGGGGCTGGCACGTCGTCGATCAGCAGGTCTTTCTCTGCCTGATGGCGAACGGTGTAGATATCGCGACCAATGGCTTTGCGCTTGATCGCCGGCAGGAAGTTGCTCGCCAGGTCACCGAACGCGCGTCGGTCGAACCACTCGCCCAGCGCCGCGCCGCCGCCGGTTTCACCCGACAGGCCATATCGCTGCGAGATCAGTTGCGCCGTGGCGTCGGCGGTGTTTTCGGCACTCCAGGCGGTCCAGTGATAATCGGCGCGGTAAAACGCCGTCTGCTGGCCTTGCTCGGTCCGTTGCAGAATCGGCTTGATGTTCAGCGTGGTCAGGCCCGCTTGGGTCAGGTCAACCTGCAAGTGGTCATAGCGCTGCATGACGGCGGCGCTCAAAGGCTGACCGGCGGGCAGGCGCCGGGCATAAAACGGTGCCTTCATCGGCACCACCAACACGATTAACCCGATGTGTTGGCGCGCAAGTTGCTGCTGAAGTTGTTTCACCAGCGCAACGTTGCGGGTGGTGCCGGGGTTATCGACCTTGCTCAGGCTTTCCCAGGCCGGGAACAGCCAGCCGCCATCACCGGTGATCACCGCCGATGCCGCTTGCACGCCGGTGCCCGACAAGCCTAGCAGCAGGCCGGCGACGATGCCGGGAAACGACGAGCGATGGATAAAGCGCAGCGGTTCGAATGAGCGGATCATGGCGCAGCCTGGTCGACAAGGCCAATCAAACGTGGCGCCTGAGGGGAACCGATCAGGAACAGGCTATAGCGATCACCGGCCTTGAAGGGCGCCAGTTTCATCGGCAGGCTGCGGTGCTGGTTGCAGCTGGCAACCAAGGTCGCCTGCACCGGGTTGATCGTGCGCTGGGCTTGTCCGTTGAACGGCACCTGCTTGAATACCGGGGCGCCATTGGCCAGCTGGATCTCGGCCTGTTCACAGCCGCTGCTCAAGTTATAAAAGTTGAGTTCGGCGCGCAGGTCTTTACCGCGTAGTGGCGGATCGATGACCAGCCGTGGGGCCCGTGCCGGGTTGCTGTCGAGAATCAGCGTAACCCAGGCGCCTTTCGGTGCGGTCAGGCCTTTGATCTCGCGACCATTGACGGTGACGTCAATCGGCTGTTGCGAGTCCACGACCTGGAACGGGCTGGCCACGTCGGCCTGGGCGGAAAGGGCCAGGGTCGCGCCTTGGCCTACCCGGACCTGCATGGAAGTATCGGCGGGATTGACCACCCGTACCCAGGCGGAACCTTCGGGCAGTGTGGGCGCGTACAGCCGGGCAATTTCAGGGGCGGCTTGTGCCCCTGTCGAGACCAGGCCAAGACCCAGCCACAAAAAAACGCTAACGTTCATGTCAGTCCTCAATAGGAGTAAGTCAGGCGCGCGAACACGCCTTTGGCGCGCTCATCGCCCAGCACTTTCACACGGTACTGCAGGGAAAAGTCCACATAGGAGCGGGGGGCGTTGTAGGTGTCTTCGCGGAACCAGTAACGCACGTTGTTGCCGATCCCGAGGCCTCCAGCCTTGCCGGATGATGTGTCGGTACTGCCGTCCGCTGTGGTCTCGCTGTGCATTTTGGAGTCGTAGTCAAACGCGGCCACGACATGGGGGAAGCTCACCCAGCGCGAACCCGTGCCGCCGATGGCATAACTGCGGCCCACCTGCCATTCGCTGTTGAAGTAATCGCGCGAGTCATTGATGTAATGACCGGCCTCGGCAAACAACTGCGAAGTCCACCAGCTGGAGGTATCCACCCGCAGGTCGGTGCCGACGCTGGAGCCATAGCCCAGGCGCACCAGCCAGTCGCCATCGACGTCCGACGATCCCAGGGGGAATGTGCGCTCGACGGCGGCCATTACGTTCAGCGCCGTGAAGGGTTTGACCCTGACACCCACGGCGCCTTGCAGGGCGTCCAGACCGGTGTCCGAATCGCTGTTCTTGCTCCACAGGGTGTCGGTGATACGTCCGTAGAGTTCGACAAAACGTGCGTTGCGATAGCCCAGGGGACGCCAGGACAATTCGGTGCTGTTCTGCAGGTTGTCATTGCTGTTGCTGCCGCTGGTCGGGGCTGAACTCAGGCCGCTGCTGGAACTGTTGCCCCGATAACTGGTGGTGTTGGTCAGGCCCCAGGTGCGCGACACATCGGCCACTGCGCGACGGGTGTCGAACAGCTGCTGCGCGGGCATCTCGAGGTCACCGGTACCTTGTGCGTCGATCACGCGCTTGAAGTAGCTGACGGCTTGCTCATCGTCATTGACCCGCATGGCGGTGTAGGCGGCGTCCTGGGTTGCCGTCGGCGTGAGCCGGGTATCGGCGTCGGCCTTGCGAAACGACCCGTGGGCCGCGTCATCGTCGCCGGCCTGGACCGACAGATAAGCGATCTGCAGCGCGCTCATGGACTCCAGTTCGCCGGTGTCCCGCGCTTGTTGCAGCCGTTCGCGCGCGGTACGGCGTTGGCCGATGGCGGCGTACAGACTGGCTTCTTCGTAAGCGGGCAGGCTGCCCAAGGCCAAGGCCCGGGTGAAGTCCTGGCGTGCCCCGGCATCGTCACCGGATCGTTGACGCAGGCGGCCGCGCTGGGCCAGCAGCCGGGCGTCATCGCCGGTGATCCTGAGGCCTTCGCTGGCCGCTGCGATGGCTTCAGGCACGCGTTTCTGCTCGCTCAGGGCGCTGACCAGCAGGCGCCGGTACGCCGGATTACGCGGCGCGCGGGCGATGGCTTGATTCGCCAGGGCCACCGCGGTCGCAGCGTCCTTGCGGGCCAGGGACGCGTACGCCTGGCCGGCCATGTCGGTGCCGCCGTCGCGCTGGTTGCCCGGCCAGATATCGCACACCAGGCCGAAGGCGGTTTCCTGACAATTCAAGGCGGGTGCCGGAAAATCGGCGACAGTGTCCAGACCATGGTTTTTCTGTCGCAGCGCCATTCGCGCGGCGGTTCGCCGACGGGCCACTTCGCCGCTGTCATCGTCGGCCAGTGGCTGCAGATGCTTGAGCGCCTGTTGTGGCTCGCCATGGGCCAGTGCGGCGTCGGCGGCGAAGAAACGCAGGTCGCGGACTTCCGCCTCCAGCAGGCCATCGATGGCCAGTGCCTGATTCAGGTCTGCCTCGGCCGCCTGGATTTTGCCCTGACGATCAAGGGCATAGCTGCGCAGAATCCATGGCGCGATTTCGCCATCGTCCCGGGCCAATGCCCCCGACGCGGCCTGTTCGGCGCCGGGATAGTCCCTGGCGGCGAGCAGGGCACTGATCAGCAGTTGCTGATTGGCGCCGATTTCCGGTGCCCAGGCCACGGCTTTCCTGGCCTGGTCCACGGCCAGTGACACCTGGCCCAGTTCCAGGGCGCGATAGCCCTGAACGGCCAGCGGTGCCGCCAATTGACGACGGATCGCCTCGCGGCGCATCAACAACATATCGTCGTCCGGGAACACGGCCAAGGCCTGGGTGGTGGCTTGATCCGCTGCCAGCAGATCGGGTTGGCGCTGCAAGGATTCGATCAACAGCAACCGGTAATCCATGCGCCCGGGTGCCTGTGCAATGGCTTGGCGGGCTGCCTGGGCAGCGAGGCCGAAGTTATCGCGATCATAGGCCTTGAAGGCCCGGGCCGCTGCACTGAAGCCCGGGGCCTGGCGGGACTGCGGATAGCGTTTGGGATGATCACGCAAGTCCTTGTCACGCTGTGCCAGCCCGATCAGCGTGTTCAAACGGGTGATATCTGCCCGCTGGCGCAATGCTTCGCGGGCCTTGGCGATGGCCAGGTCGTAATCTTTGCGCTCGTAGGCGCTGTACGCTTCGTTGGCGGCCACATAGGCCGGCCCGGTCAACGGCAACGGCAGCGTTTCGCCATGAACCAACCCGGGCATCAGGCTCAGCCCCGTGGCCATGAGGGTCAGGAAAGGGCGGTTCATGCCGGAAGCTCCTCGGGATAGTGGCTGTGCTGACGCGCGACGGCCTTTTCGATGGTGGCGCGAGGCAGCACGCCGCTGTCGACCAGGTAGTCGCCGATGCGGCCGTGATATTGCGGGCGGTACTGCAGCATGGCGCGGCTGAACACGTCGCGATCCATCAGGCCCATTTCGATCAGCAGGTCGCCCAGCAGTGGTGCCCCGGCGTCGGGAACCGACTGGCCTTCGCGCACTTTCAGATGACGCAATCGCGCGACGATTTCGCTTTCCCGGGCAATCAGCTGCACCGGCACGCTGCCCAACTCATCGCTGACCTGTCGCAGACCTTCGGCCGGCAACGGGTTGGCCACGGCCACTTGCGCACGGCCCTGGGCATTCAAGCCCAGCGGCACCACGCGCCAGCGCAGGGCGAATTCATCGTCCAGCTTCAGCGTCGAGTCCCGTGCCTTGGCCGCTACGTCGAACACCCGCGGCAAGTCGTTCTGGAAGGCGATGGCTTCGGCCAGGGTTTCGTCGTCCAGCCAACCGTTGCTGAGCAGAATCCGCCCCAACGGCATGTGCCGGGTTTTCTGTTCCGCCAGGGCGCTTTGCAGGTCGGTGTCGTTGATCGCCTGCCAGGACAGCAACACACTGCCCAGCTTGCGCGGTGCGGCTGCGACCAGATCGGTGGACGGGAAGTCGTGCATGGTCTTGTCCCAGACCAGCTTGCGGTTGAGCACCTTGCCGACCAGGAACATGCGCCAGGCACGGGACGCTGCCATGAAGTTGACGAAATTGCCCACGACCATCCGCGGGATGGACAGCAAGCCATGCTGCCAGCCGTACAGCACGGTGGTGAAATAGCAGCGGTGCGCGATCCGCCAGGCCAGGGCGATACCGTTGGCGAGCAGCAAGTACGCGATAAAACCATTGCTTTCGAAGGGCGTCGGGAAACTCACGTCCCACAGGCCGCTCTGGCGCAGGATGATCAGGCCCAGCAACTGCGCCAGGATGACATAGGCGATGATGCTGACGAACGCCGTCACCAGGCCTTTGCGGTCACGAAACAGCAGATACCGGTTGGCCAGCGAGCCGCTCCAGCCCATTTGCTCCCAGCCTTGCAACCCGATGCCCAGGGTCCAGCGCGCTTTCTGGCGGAACGCGGTGCGGAAGGTGTCCGGGAACAATTCGCGCACGCACAACGGCATTTTCAGGGTCGATTCGTAAGGCTTGCGGAACCATGATTTGCGCAACACCCGAAACTGCACCGGGAACTGCACGAAGATCGCGTTCATGCCGACCTTGGCCAGGCGCGCGCCGACGTCGTAGTCCTCGGTCAGACTGTCGGTGTTGAATGGCTGGTTCCGGTTTTTCCCGGCCAGCACGCGCAGGGCTCGATGGGAGAAACAGGTGCCGACACCGGCCGATGGCACGGTATCGGTCATGCTTTCACGCACCACCAGATCCTTGCCGTGCCATTCGGCGAATTCGTCCATGTAGGTGCCGGCCACCCACTCGTACCAGTTGCGTTCCAGTGACACCACCGGCAGCTGGATCATGTCCTTGCGTGGCAGCAAATAGTTGAACAGGCGCAGTTCCATCGGGTGCAGCACGTCTTCGCTGTCGTGCATCACCACGCCGGCGAAGGTCATGCCATGGGTTTGCTCATGGAGGAAGATGGCCTGGATCACCCAATTCAGGCAGTCGGCCTTGCAGGTCGGGCCGGCGTGCGGCACTTCCACCCGGTGCAGCTGCTTGTAGCGCCGGCGCATGCGTTCCACTTCATCGATGGTGCGCTGGTCGTTGATGTAGGTGCCGACGAAGACCACATAGTTCTGGTAATCCAGGGTCGACACCATGTTCTCGATCATCGGTGCGATCACGTCATATTCCAGCCAGGCCGGGACCATGATCGCCAGGGGCTGTTCATCCCGCGCCAGCAACTGCTCGGCCGTCAGCGGCCGGTATTTGCGCTCCGCGGTGAGTTTGCGGAACAGGCGGCGCGACCAGTACCACAGGTCGATGAACAGATCGTCCAGGCCGGAGATCAGGATCAGCACCGCGACCACAATGGTCGAGATCTCCAGGAAGCTGTAGTAGTGGGCCAGCCAATAGGGCCAATAAAGCGAGGTCATCGAAGGTTTCCGTTACTGGCGATTGCGACGGGCGTTACGGCCGGCCAGCAACAGGATGAGGACCAACAGGATGCCGCCGGGAATCAGCCACAGCCACGACGGTTTGCGCCAGGCGTCCAGCCCCTTGGGTTCTTCGTTGTCGATCAGTTGGCTGCCGCTCGGGTCCTGAGTGTTGAAGGTGGTCAGTGCACCCTTGTCACCGAGGATGGCCACGTCGCCGCGGGTCAGCAGAATCTGCCGGGCGAAGCGCGGTGCGTCGGCGCCCAGGGCGCGGTAGACCAGGCCGTGCTGGCCGCCGGCAATCACCACTTGCAACGAGGCCAGGTGGTTGAGGGGATGCACGTCTAGCAGCACCTGATCCTTGTGATTGATGCGCAGGCGACCCTGCTCATCGACCTGCACCGATTCCTTGCTGTCCTTGATCGGCAGCTCGAAGGCAAGGAAGGCCTTGTCCGGCGCGACCGACGCCTTGGGGTCGGCACTGACGTTCAGCTGTGCCCGCAGCGGCGAAACGCCGGCGGCATCAGCCACCGAGATCACTTGTGGCAAGCTGCTCGCCGGATGCTCGAGATAGGCTTGTGGCACGAGGATCTGCGCGTCCATGGCAAAGCGCGCGGCCATGCCGGAGAAGTCGTTATCCAGGGCGGTTTTTTCCAGCACGATGTGACTGGTTGGCAGCACCGAGACCGGGAACGCCTGGGGTGTTTCCAGGCAGCGGTCGCTGACCGGCTGGCGCTGGAACGACACCCGCAACACGTTCTTCGAGCCCAGGGCGTAGCGCGGGACAGACGCTTCGATGCGCTGCTTTTCCCCATTGGCCACCAGCTGTTGCGCGCCAATCAGGTAGTCGTTGAGGAACAGCGAGGCCACCGGCGCGGTGTCCGAGGCGCCGGGTGCGGCAGACACATCGATCACCGCCTTGACCGGCAGGCGACCGTCATAGGCCACACTGCCCAAGGGGAACGAGGTGCTCCAGTCGGACTTGGCCAATACGTCAATGGCGCCGGGATTGCCGCCCAGGCGCGACAAGGCCACGCGACCGTCGGCGCTCAACGGCAGCTGTGCTTCGCTGACCGTCAATTGGCGGCTGCGGGCCAAGGTGTTCCAGGCTGAACTGAACAGGGCCAGCGCCTTGCCGGTGGCCTGGGGCGCGATCATCAGTACCGGTCGTGTACCGAGCAATGCCAGGCGCACATTGTCCGTTCCGGTGGCGGCCAGACCTGCATTGATATGCCGCTCACGCCATTGCGTGAAGGCGGTGGCTGCCGAGGCGTCGAGGCCCTGGATCTGGCGCTGCAGCGCGTCCAGTGACTCATTGACGGCCTTGAGCAGTTGCGGATCGTTGACGGCCAGGTCCGCCTGGACGTTCGGTGTCTGCCCCAGCATCAATAGCGCGCCGATTTGCGCCGGCTCCGCCAGAACGTGCGTGCCTTTGCCGTTGAGGCTGGCGAACGCCGGAATCGCCAGCAGTTCAGCGGGGATGCGCAGGCCGTTGAGGTCAACGCTGTCTTGCAGGGCAGGGAAGGGCAGGATGCGACTGTGCTTGCCAATGCGCTCCAGGGCCACACCCAGGCGCCAGGCCGCGTCATAGCTGTCGGCGGACAGGGTGCCCGGTGCGACCATGATCCCCGGTTTGCCCGGCAACGCTGTCCAGGCGGCGCCGACGTCGTGTAGCTGGCTGGCGTCGTAGCTGTAATTGAGGCGGGTGGCGGGCTCGATACGTAGAACGTTGCCGATGGCGCGTTCGTCTTCGCACAGCACCCTGGACACGATCGACGACCAGGCAATGCCCAGGCGCAGTGAGCCGCTGTCCCGCGCTTTCTTGTCCACGCCCAAAGTGGCGCTGGCATCGCCCTGGGCTTCGCTGAGCCCTTCGGCGCGAACCGGATAGCCGTCCAGCGACAGCAGCAACGTATTGCGGCCACCCTCGCCATTGAGGTAGCTGGCGTCGAAATTCAGCGTGGCATCCGTCAGTGGCACACCGGCGGGCACCGGCAGGTACAGTTCGCGTCGGGCGTCGGTGGAGCCGAGGATGATCGGTGCGTCGATCCCCAGGTCGCTCAAGCGGATTTCGCGCTCCTGCCGGGTATCGGCGTTGAGCCGGTTGATCGCCTGGGTGAGCGGGCTGTCCGCCGCCAGGGCAAAGGCGGGCATGAGCGCTAGCAGGCTCACGCCACAGGCAAGGGCGCTGAGCGCACCCGTATGGAGGGCAACGGAAGACTTCATTCAGGCAGATCTCGAGCAGGTAAGAGGGGGCGAGCGGGTTACAAAGAGGTGAACACCGAGTGATTCTTTTTTACGGTACGGCACGGGCGTGTTGCCGCTGTCCGGGCGGGCGATTCACGGCGAACTCATCGACCGGGCGGCCCAGCAGGGCGTCGACGATGCGGGCACTGGCCTTGCCATCGCCGTAAGGGTTGGCCGCCTGGGCCGTTCGGCGCCATAACAGATCGTCATCGAACAAGGCGTTGACCCCCTGGATGATCGAAGCCGGTGCAGTCCCGACCAGCCGCACGGTGCCCGCGGCCACGGCTTCCGGGCGTTCGGTGACGTCACGCATCACCAGCACCGGTTTGCCCAGGGAGGGCGCTTCTTCCTGCACGCCACCGGAGTCGGTGAGAATCACGTGGGCACGCTGCATCAGGCGCACGAACGCCAGGTAATCGAGGGGTTCGATCAAGTGCACGTTGGGCAAGTCGCCCAGTTGTTCAGTTACCGGGCCCAGCACATTGGGGTTCAGATGCACCGGGTAGACGATCTGGATATCCCCGCGCCGCGCCAGGTGGCGCAGGGCCTTGCAGATATCCAGGAAGCCGTCGCCGAAGTTTTCCCGACGATGGCCGGTCACCAGCAACACCTTGCGCCCGGGCTGCAGGAACGCGAACTGCCGGTCCAGGCTGTCTCGCAGCGCCGGGTTCTGTTCGATGCGTCTGGCCGTCAGTTGCAAGGCGTCGATCACGGTATTGCCGGTCACCAGCGTCTTCCCTTGCAGGCGTTCACCCAGCAGGTTGTCGCGGGATTCACAGGTCGGCGCAAACAGCAGATCCGCCCCCAGGTCAATGCAGCGCCGGTTCATTTCCTCCGGCCACGGGCTGTAGATATCACCGGTACGCAAGCCGGCTTCGACGTGGCCCACGGGAATGCGTCGGTGAAAGGACGCCATCGCCGCGACCATGGCCGAGGTCGTATCGCCATGCACCAGCACCCGATCCGGCCGGGTCATGTCCAGCACCGGGTCGATCGCTGCGTATAACGCCGCGGTCAGCGAGTTCAGGGTCTGCTTGGGGGTCATGACATCAAGGGTGTAATCGGCCTTCAAGTCGAACAGATCCAGCACCTGTTTAAGCATGCTTTGGTGTTGGCCAGTGACGCAGATCTGCGAATGAATGCCGGGCTCGGCAGCGAGAGCCTTGACCAGGGGGGCCATCTTGATGGCTTCCGGACGAGTGCCGAAAATCGAGAGGATCCTGATCGGTGAATGATGGCGAACGATGATGCCTTCCTTGCGCAGTTCTAGTGCGCCGCATATCAGTCGAGCCAGGCATGATTGGGGCCTGGATCAACTTGCGATAGTTGAGAGTGGTAAGGGTCGGAGTGATACGAGAGAGACTTGCCGATCACTAAAAGTTAGAGGGCAAGTTGCGTGACTGTCCGAAAGCGGCGCGATTATTAACATCAATGGCGATAAGGGCAAAGGTTATGTGAAGTTTTTTTATTAATTTAATAACTGAAACTTTTCGAGATAATGTGAGTCGCGAATAATTGTTTTTTATTTCTAGATATTACTGCAGGTTAGTAGTATTAGTCTATGATTTGTAACGATATTTTATTTTAATGCCATTCATCGATTTATATGAATTTGTCAAGTTTTATCTTGTCGTTCGGAATTTATCAGGCAGTGCCAATAGGTCATAATAATGGCGCCTGTATATTGTCATGTTATGTGATGGAGATTTTAGTAGTTGTTTGGGTAGTGATAAAAAGTTCCATCTAAAGATGGGTGTGTTCACAATCCGCTGTTTAGCAGTTTGAGATAGTCGGGACTTTCGGAAATTGAATTATGCCCGACACCTGGTATGACCCGTATCGTTGCCACGCCGTCGGCGAAGTGTCGGTAGAGTTGCTCGGTACTGGAACGCGGTATCACTTCGTCGTGCTCGGCCGCGATCAATAGCGTCGGCACTGTGATACGAGCGGCGTATTTCCAGGAGTCGAAGTTGTCCTTGAGCAGCCACTTCACCGGGAACATCGGGTACAGCCTGGCCCCGAGTTCTGCGAGACTGTTGTACGGCGTGATCAGCACCAGGCGCGCCGCCGGTCGCTGGCTGGCGAGGCGCACGGCGACCCCGGAGCCCAGGCTGCGACCGACCACGGCGATATGCCGGTGCGTGGCGTAGACCTGGTCGAACAGGGCCAGGGCATCGCGCTGGATCGCCTCTTCGGAGGGCGAGCCGGAACTGCCGCCGTAGCCCCGGTAGTGCATCAGGTAGAGCGCATGGTCAGGGAAGGCCCGGGCGAATCCGGGCAGGTTACGGGACACATCCTCGGCATTGCCGCCGAAATAGATCAACGCCTCGGCGCCGTCCCGGGGGCGCACGGTGACCAGCACCTGCGCGTCGTCAACCGACAAGGTGAGCAGCGCTGCCGAAGCGTCGAGGGCCCGTGGTTGCGGGAAATAGATAAGCGCGCGCTGGAACACGAACAGCGCCACACAGAGCACCAGGTACAGCGCTGCGACGATGACGACGAGAGACACCAGGGTGCGCGACATTCGGCTAACGTTAGTGGGCGGCATTGACTGCTCTGGGCCTGAAGGCTGCTATCGCCTGATAGCGCTCAGAGTGTAGTCGATCGACAGTGGACGCACCGGAGGGCCCGCATGCCCATCGTTCTGAAGTGGCTCGACGTACGGCCAGCCGAACGAACGGCGCTGATGTTGGGTTTTGCCTTTCATTTTTGCGTGCTCGCCAGCTACTACCTGGTGCGCCCGTTGCGCGATGCCCTGGGTCTGGAGGGGGGCGCCGACAAACTGCAGTGGCTGTTCACCGCCACGTTCGTGGTGATGCTGTTGATGGTGCCGCTGTTCGGTGCGCTGGTGTCGCGGCTGCCGGCCATTCGCTTCGTGCCGTTGATCTATCGCCTGATCGCCTTGTCGATGCTGGTGTTTGGCGGCTTGATCGCCAATCACGTCGCGCCGGTCGACGTAGGGCGGGTGTTTTTCGTCTGGATCAGTATTTATAACCTGTTCATTGTCAGCATCTTCTGGAGCGTGCTGGTGGACCGCTTTTCCAGTGAACAGGGGCGGCGCCTGTTCGGCTTCATAGCGGCTGGCGGCACCCTGGGCACCTTCATCGGGCCCCTGCTGGCCGCGACCATGGCCACGCGCCTGGGCCCGGTGGCGTTGACCCTCGCGGCGGCGCTGCTGCTGGAAGCCGCGGTGCGCTGCTATCGGGCGTTGTTGTCCCGCACGCAATCGCAGTCCGGCAGCCGCCTGCTGGATGATCGGCGCCTGGGCGGCAGCATGCTCGCCGGCATCACCCTGATTGTGCGCTCGCGCTATCTGCTGGGGCTGGTGTTGTTCATGCTGTTGCACACCAGCGCCGCGACCTTGCTGTATTTCGAACAGGGCCGGATCGTCGCCGGTAGCTATGCTGATGTGGCCAGCAGGACGCAATTTTTCGCCGTGGTCGATTTGATGGTGTCGGCGTTGACGTTGGTTTTTCAGCTGTTGCTGACGGCGCCGTTGATCCGTCTGATTGGCGTCGGCGGGGCACTGGCAGCCTTGCCGTTGGCAACGATCGTGGCGTTCAGCGCCATGGCCCTGGCACCCGTGCCGGCCACCGTTGCCCTGGCGCAAGGGTTGCGCCGCGCGGTCGAGTTCGCCATCGTCCGGCCGGCCCGCGAAGTGCTGTGGACCGTGGTCAGCCGGGAGGAAAAGTACAAGGCAAAGAATGTCATCGAAACCCTGGTGTATCGCGGTGGCGATGCCGCCAGTGGCTGGTTGTCCGCCGGACTGACGGCACTGGGCGCCGGGTTCGGCCTGGTGGCGCTGGTGATCGTGCCGTTTGCCGGGCTGTGGGGCTGTTTATGCCTGTGGTTGGCCAGGCAGCAACAGCAAAAGGCTGACAGCAAACGTGTGGAAGGACCATTCCATGAGCCAAACTGATGGATATACCCGTCGACAACTACTCACGCTGGCCGCCGGTGCTTCGGTGGTCTTCACCTTCGATCCGGCCTTCGCAGCGTCACCGCCGCCGAAGGATACAGGAGGCAAGAACATGCTGACCCGAGCCATCCCCTCCAGCAACGAGCCGTTGCCCGTCGTCGGCCTGGGCACTTATCGCGGCTTCGATGTCGCGCCCTCGGACCCTGCCTACAAGGATCTGCCCGCGGTGCTCAGTGCGTTGTTCCATAAGGGCGGCACGGTGGTCGACAGTTCGCCGATGTATGGCCGCGCCGAACAGACCACCGGTGAATTGCTGTCGATCCACCGGCCGCGCTCGCCGGCCTTCCTGGCCACCAAGGTCTGGACCCGCGGCCGCGAAGAAGGCATCGCGCAGATGGAAGAGTCTTTCAAATTGTTACAGACAGACCGCATCGATCTGATGCAGATCCACAACCTGCTGGACTGGAAAACCCACCTGCCGACCTTGCGCAAATGGAAGGAAGAAGGGCGCATTCGCTACATCGGCATCACCCATTACACGGCGTCGGCGTATGACGAGGTAGAGGCCGTGCTCAAGGCCGAACAGCTGGATTTCCTGCAGATCAACTATGCCCTGGATGATCGCGGCGTGGAGAAACGCCTGCTGCCGCTGTGCCGCGAGCGCGGCGTGGCGGTGATCTGCAATCGACCCTTCGGGGGTGGTGGCCTGATCGCACGTTTGAAAGGCAAGCCGCTACCGGGATGGGCCGCGCAAGTGGGGGTCAGCAGTTGGCCGCAACTGGCGCTCAAGTTCCTGCTGGCGCACCCGGCGGTGACCTGTGTCATTCCAGGGACGGGCAACCCGCGCTACATGGCGGAAAACGCCGGTGCCGGGTTTGGCCCGATGCTGACGGGGGCGCAGCGCGAGCAGTTGATCGATCTGGTGGGGTAGGCAGGGCATTACCCGGCCTTGGTCCACTTGATGAGATTGTTGCGCAGCGTCACGACTGCCTTCTGCATGTCCATGAACTCCTCCGGCGTCAGCCCGGTGGCGTCGGACAGGCCCAGTTCCGGGCGGCCTTCGCGCAGCTGTCGACCTTGTTTCGTCAAGCTGATCCGTACCTGGCGCTCGTCCTCGGGATCGCGCTGGCGCTGCAGATACCCCATCGCTTCGAGCTTCTTCAGGATCGGCGTCAGGGTGTTCGACTCCAGAAACAGCTTTTCGCCCAGGCTGCCCACGGTCTGGTCATCTTGTTCCCATAGCGCGACGATGGTGATGTATTGCGTGTAGGTCAGCCCCAGCTGCTCGAGAATCGGCTTGTAGGCCTTGCCGAACGCCAGGTTGGTGGAATAGACCGCAAAACACAGGAAGTCGGAGAGTTTCGGGTTGGCGGGGACCGTCTTGTCGGTGGTTTTCATGTGCATCCTCTTCGGCCGCGACACGTGGCTGGCAAAAACCTGAATATACCTCGTATGCGATTCTATCGGAATGGTACCCGCTTGCGGGTTGCGACCGGTTCGCCGGTGAAGGCGAACCGGTCACAGGATGGATCACGCCGTCAGGGCGTTAATGACCACATCGATATTGCCTCGGGTCGCCTTCGAGTACGGACAGATCTGGTCGGCGGCGTGCGCCAGTTCCGTTGCGACGTCCTGCGTCAGGCCCGGCACCCGCAGCGTCAAACGCGCCTGGAGGAAGTAGGCCGCACCGCTCTGGCCCAGATCGACCTCGATGATGACGGCCAGGTTGGACGGGAGCGTCACCTTCATGTTTTTCGCCGCCAGCTCGACGGCGGCGGTGTAGCAGGCCGACCAGGCGCCGGCGAACAATTGCTCGGCGGTCGGGTGCGGCACGATGGCGGTGAACTCGTGTGCCAGTTTTGCGTTACCCGGCGAGGACAGCTGGATGTCGAGGCCGTGGGTAGAGTTGCCAGCGTTGCTGAACGTCGTGTGGGTTTTGCCTGTCGCCAGTACTTTTTCAATCTTGTTCATGGATGAGTCCTCATTGTCTGGATGGTTTTGGTGGTCGCATGCGCTTTAAGCGTATGCGACATATATGGCGTATCGGAGCTGCCGATCGATATCAACGTCGCGCGGTGCGTCATGCCGTGAGGACGTTCAGGGCCACGTCAATATTACCCCGCGTCGCTTTGGAGTACGGGCAAATCTGGTCGGCGGTGTGTGCCAGCCTGGTGGCGACATCGTGCGCCAGACCCGGCACGCGCAGGGTCAGTCGAGCCTGGAGGAAGTAGGCCGGACCGGTCTGGCCCAGGTCGACTTCGATGTCGACGGACAGGTCAGATGGCAGCACCACGTTCATCTCACCGGCTACCAGCCCGACGGCGGCGGTGTAGCAGGCGGACCAGGCGCCGGCGAACAATTGCTCGGCAGTCGGGTGCGGTTGGGTGGCGGCGAACACGTGGGCCGGTTTGGCGTTGCCGGGGGTCGACAGGGTGATGTCGAGGCTGCCGTTATGGCCGCGCGAGGTGAGGCCGGCTTCGCTGACGGTGGTGTGGGTTTTGCCGGTGGCCAGGACTTTTTCGATCTTGCTCATGGGGTGAATCCTCTACGGGATGAAGCAGTGAGTTTTGTATCGCGTACGTTTGTATCGTATGCGATGGAAATAATGCTCGCGCAGCCGGCGATCGAAGTCAAGCGCTCGCCGGGGGGCTGCCCGACGAGTGGTCGGGCTTCAGGCGGGGTAACGGTGGTGTATCAAGTGCGGGGGGAAAGCAGCGGGGCGGTCGCTGGACCGCACCGCTGTGCACGCAGTGAGCCGGGGTACTGACCGCTTTCACCCTGTGGATTTAGCCAATCTGTGCATCGACCGGTTACATCCACACCCCAATAGCCGCGAGATCAGCGTTCCGGCAGATTCCAACGTGTACGCAGGTGCTGATATTGCGTCTCGGGCATTTGTATCAGCAGCGGCGACTGGCGCGGATCCAGCCAACCGAACAAACGGGAAATATCCGCTTGATCCATGGCGGTACAACCAAGCGTCGGCGAGGAGGGGCCTCGCCAGATATGAAAGAAGATGCACGAGCCCAAGGCGGGGGATGCCGGCGAGTTGTGCTCGATGAAAATGCCTTGGCGATACGTGTCATCGTCGCGTCGCATGCGTTCGGAACTGTTCCAGTCCCTGGGTGTTGTCGCCCCGTCGACCAACTCGTTGTAATGTTTGGAGTGGCTGTCATCCACGCATTCGCTGGTCGGGGTTAACGCCAGGTAAGGCAGTTGGGTGTTGGCCGTGCTGTCGTAGCCGAACGCCGTTCCCAGCTTGAATATCCCGGCGGGAGCTTTTCCATCACCCTCGCGCTTGACCGGCCCTTCGCCTTGCTCGACGTTGGCCGCAATACCCTTGCCCCAGGCCAGCCCGTTCTTACCCAGAACCACCGGAAAGGGATCGGCGTATTTCTCAAAGGTGGACCCGCGTCGAACATAGCGCTGGGCGGTGCCCTGGATGTCAGTCCAGTTTTTGCTGGTGACCACTATCAGCTGGTGGCTCGCGTCGAGAAGGTTGCTTGCCTGCAGCGGCGTGATGGGGAAATCCATGACGTCCTTGCGCGGACCCGTGCCACTGTAGGTGAAGTGCCACCATTCCTTGTCGTACCCGGTAAACCCTTCCTGCTCCATGGCCCGGCTGAGTAGCTGGCGATTTTTCCGGGCGTCGGCGTTGATCAACGGCGTGTCGCTGTGTGCGCGCTCATCGAAGCAGTCGTAACCGGTGCCCATGTCGAGTGCGCCGTCGCGCCAACGTTGACCGTAGGGCGCCGTGCAATCGACTTGCGCGGCCGCGGGCGTCCAGGTTTCGGCGGGCAGCGCCTGGGGACCGGTCAGGGTCAGGTCCACGGTCGAGCCTCGGGAGTGATTGGATACGCGGGCCACATAACCCAGGCGCCAGAAGTCCTGTTTGTCTACGCGCGGATAGAATTCGGCTTTGCGCGGGTCACCCGGCTCTGTGGCGAAGCGCCCCATGTCGGCAACCGCACGGCTGGGTCGATAACAGTCGAATACCTTCAAGCCATAGCCTTGGGCACGCAGTGCTTTTTGTACCCGGGCGAGGGCCTGGGCCGCCTCCTGCGTCAACAGGCACTGCGCGGCGGCGTAACCGTCGAGGGGGTGCCCGGTGAAGTTGTGGGCACTGGCATAGCGGATGTCCTGCTCGATGGACGGATCGATCGAACGCAGATGCACCATGTCCTCGGGTCGTGATTGCGCAGCGGCCATGCTGGATACGAAAACGCTCAGGCACAGGATCCAGCGCGGCCATGGGCCTGTGCGCAGGTTCCGCAAACGATGCTGAAATGGCTTCGAGAAAGACGGGGATATGACTCGGCACACAAGGCGCATTCAATGCCTCCGATGATGCGGGCTGCTGTTGCTGCTGCTGTAGGAGCAAGCTTGCTCCGGGCGGCGTTCCGACGATGGACGTAAACGATAACGCGTTTTCCCTGAATTAACGCGTCGCCCTTGAGGCCATCGCGAGCAAGCTCGCTCCTACAACCCGCCGTCCATGCTGCGGGGTAGTTGCAACAGGCTACTTTCACGCAGCGCCTCAGGCAGTAAAGCATCTGGAAACCCCTGGTAGCACACCGGGCGCAAGAAACGCTCAAGGGACGTCATGCCCACCGAAGTGAAGCGACTGTCCGATGAAGCCGGAAACGGTCCGCCATGAACCGTGGCAAAGGTGACCTCCTGCGGATGGGCGAAGGCGTTGACGACGATGCGTCCAGTGCGTCGTTCCAGCACTGGCAGCAAACGTCGGGCCAGTTGCAGGTCACTGTCCTCAAGATGCAGGGCGGCGCTGAGCTGGCCACGCAGCGAGCGCGCGACAGCCAGCATTTCTTCCGCGTCCCGGACCTTCACCAGCAGGGCGCAGGGACCGAATACTTCCGCGGCCAGCGCTTTATCGCGCAGGACCAGCGCGCCGTCGACCTCGAGCAAGGCCGATCGCCCGTCAAGCAGCGCATTCACTGCGTAGCCTTCGGCGATGCGACTGGCTCCGGCGTTTTCCAGCGCGATGAGCCCGTTGACATAGGCCGCATGTATCCCCGGCGTCAGCATGGGCCGTGCCGCTGCTTCGCTCACGCGCTTGACCATGGCGGTTCGCAGCGCGTCAAAGCCAGCGCCTTCGATCGCGATCAGCAGGGCAGGTTTGAGGCAGGCTTGCCCGACATTGACCAGCATGCGTTCGACAAATCCATCACCGATCTGGCCGCCACGTTCAGCCAATGCATCCGGGAGGATGAACGTGGGGTTGACGCTGGTCATCTCGGTAAACACCGGAATCGGCTCGGGGCGTTGCTGCGCCCGACGATACAGCGCCATGCCGCCTTGCTCGGAACCGGTGAAGGTCACGGCCTTGATCAGGGGGTGATCGACCAGGGCTTCGCCGATCGCATTGCCGTTGCCACGCACCATAGAGAACACGCCTTCGGGCAACCCGTTGTCCTGCACGGCCTTGCGGATGGCTCGGGCCTGGATTTCCGATGCGCCGGGGTGAGCGTTATGCGCCTTGACGATGACGGTCGCGCCCGCCGCCAGGGCCGAGGCGGTATCGCCCCCGGCGACCGAGTATGAAATGGGAAAGTTGCTGGCACCGAAAACAGCCACCGGGCCGATCGCGATCTTCTGCAGTCGATGGTCCATGCGCGGGCGTGGCTGGCGATCGGGTTGTGCCGGATCGATGGCCAACTGCAGGAAATGGCCTTGGCGCACGACCTCGGCGAACTGGCGGAACTGGGTGGCGGCTTTTGCCGCCTCGCCTTCAAGCTGGGCGGCAGGCAGACCCGTTTCCAGCGCGGCCCGTGCAGCAAGCGCCTGGCGAACGGCGTCGAGATTGTCGGCGATGCTGTCGAGGAAGGTCCCGCGGCGGGCGAGCGAGGTGTGGCTGTAACTATCGAAGGCTTCGTTGGCGAGTGTAGCCGCCTGGTCAACCTGGTCCGCGCCGCCCAAGGCGAACGCCGGCTCGATCAACCGGTGGGTGGCGGGATTGAGTGCCTTCATTGTGCCCTCAGTGGCCGGGACATCGTTTGTGCCGATAATCAGAGCTCCTGTCAATTTCATCGGTTCACTCCTGCCGTGCCAGGGCGGCGATGAGTTCGTCGGTGGCCACAATAGCGTGGGCGAACGTCGGGCCATTGAGCTCATGGGCGGCCTGCATCATTTCCGGCTTGAACGCGGCGGTGGCATCGCGCACCAGGGTGACGTGGTAGCCGAGCTCGGACGCGTAACGGGCGGTTGCCTCGATGCATGTATTGGCCAGCAGGCCCACGATGATCACGTGGGTGATGCCTTTTTGCTTGAGGCGAAAATCCAGGTCGGTGTTGGCAAAACCACTGGAACCCCAATGTTCCTGAACCACGATGTCACCGTCCTTTGGCGCGAAATCGGGGTGCCATTCGCCACCCCATTCACCGCGTGCGAAGTGGTGCATGTGCATGACCTTGCACTGGGTCGGGCTCGGGTGATCCCAGTTCTCGTAGTCGCCTTGTTCCCAGCGACGGTGCGGTACGATGACCACCGGAATGTCCAGGGCGCGGACCGCGCGATCGAGGGCGCGCAGGTTGTCGAGCAGGCCCACTGTAGCGGCTATCGGTTCGATCAGGGGATAGACCTTGCCACCTTCCGACAGGAAATCGTTGTAGGGATCGACTAGCAGGTAAGCGGTCCTGTCGAGTGGATAGTTGGCTTTGGACATGGCGACGTTCTCCAGGGATTTTCGGTGGCCGGTGCCGTGGAGTTGCCATGGCACGTTGTGGATATGATAATCATAGTGACATTGAAAGAGGCAAGTCCTTATGTCGGCAAACCCAGGCACTTCCCAATCCTTGTGCCCGATCTCAAGGGCCGAGGACATCGTGGGCGACCGCTGGACCGTGCTGGTCCTGCGCGAGTTGTTCATGGGCAGTCATCGCTTCGACGAGATCCAGGCGCAGACCGGCGGCACCCCGCAGATGATCGCCACGCGCCTGAAAAACATGGAGGCTGATGGCCTCGTCACGCGGCGTCCTTACAACGAGCGGCCACTGCGCTACGAGTACCATCTCACCGCAAAAGGCGAGGCTTTCTACTCAGTGGTGCTGGCGCTGCGCGCCTGGGGCGAAACCTGGTGCAAGTCGCCCGAGGAGGGGCTGGCGGTGCGTTATACCCATCAAACCTGCGGCCAGCCTGCCGGGCTCGGGCCGCTGTGCGAACACTGCGGCAAGCCTTTGCGGCGTGGCGAGCTGATCAGCGAGCACAGCGAAGCTTATGCCGCCGAACGAACAGCACGGCGCGCAGCCTTCAAGGGCAATCGTGGGTCGGACTCGGTCTGAAGGTCCCGCTGTTAGAGTGATCGAACTGGTCTAGGTATCTTTTAAATAGATTGCTCTGATCATTTTAATTCGTTTCTGAAGATTGCTGTTCGGCGAGTACTGTCTGCCCATCTGAAGAAAAGAAGGGCAGAAATGAACAGTTTGAAGCCAACGATCGCCAGCGAAACCACGCTGCGGCCAGCCTCTGCGGGTTGGGGCACTCTGGCCGGTTTTTGCGCCAGTCTGGTGGGCATCGGCCTGGCGCGATTTGCCTATACGCCGTTGCTACCGGCCATTATCAGCGCGCAATGGTTCGACCCTTCAAAGGCGGCTTACCTGGGCGCCGCCAACCTCGCGGGCTACCTGGCCGGGGCGATTTCCGGGCGGTCCTTGGCGGCCAGAACTTCAACGGCGTTTACCCTCAGGGCGATGATGTTGCTGGCAAGCCTGGCGTTTTTTGCCTGCGCCTGGCCTGTGTCCTTCGCGTGGTTTTTCGCCTGGCGCTTTCTTTCCGGAACGGCCGGTGGTGCGCTGATGGTACTGGCCGCGCCCACTGTCCTGGCGCATGTGCCTGCCTCCCGACGAGGACTGGCAGGCGGGGTCATTTTCATGGGCGTGGGTGTGGGCATCGCGGCCTCCGGCACCCTGGTCCCGCTCTTGCTTGAACAGGGCCTGCGGCAAACCTGGCTCGGCCTTGGGCTGATTTGTCTGGTGTTGACGGCCATTGCCTGGCGCGGATGGCCAACGGAGCACGCGCCGGCGGACACCCCCGCGCAGCACCGTCGACCGGCGGCCAACGGCACACT
The DNA here is from genome assembly GCF_001661075.1 of Pseudomonas silesiensis. NCBI lineage: Bacteria > Pseudomonadati > Pseudomonadota > Gammaproteobacteria > Pseudomonadales > Pseudomonadaceae > Pseudomonas > Pseudomonas silesiensis. The sequence continues at coordinate 3,796,995 of NZ_CP014870.1, read as the reverse complement.
CAAGGCGCTGTACGTCGAGTACGCACTCAACGCAGCGGGTTGGGTGCCGCACATGATTTTTCTGGTGGATTTTGTTGCCCGGGGCATGGGCCAGGGCCTGCAGGTGGGCGCCCGGTACTGGGTGCTGTTTGGCATCGGCGCCACGGTCGGTCCTCTGCTGGCGGGCGTATTGGCCGACCGGATCGGCTTCGGCCGCGCCTTGCGCGTGTCTTTCATCATCGAAGCCATCAGCGTCGTCGTACCGGCCCTGGGCCTCGGGAGCATCTGGCTGATGATCTCCAGCGTGGTCGTCGGCGCCTTTGTCACCGGTACCGTGCCCCTGGTGCTGGGTCGGCTGCACGAAGTACTCGCCAGGCATCCCGCCCAACAGCGTTCGGCCTGGCAAACGGCTACGGTCGGTTTTGCCTTGTTCCAGGCAGTAGCAGCCTATGGCTTGTCGTTTCTGTTCTCGTACAGCGGGGGTAATTACAGCGTGCTGTTTATCATCGGCACTTCGGCGATGGTGCTGGCTTTTGTCATCGATGTCGTCGCGGTCAGGAATGCCAATGGTCAATAACGCAGCGACGCTTCACGTGAATTATGCCGAGCGCAATCTTGCCTCCTGGCGCCGCAACCTGGCGGTGTGTGTCTTCGGCTCGTTCACCCCCCCCGATGCGTTGCCGACAGCACTTGATCGGGCTATGAAGCCAGGGGCACTGGCGCAGCTGCGGCACCGTCCAGGCGAACACTCTGCAGGAAGGTGCTTAACGCACTGGAAAAATAGCCATCGAGGCGTCTGACAAACACCGTCTCCACGGCGGCGAGTTCCGGTGCAATCTCATGCGCGGCAACCAAGCCCTCGCGCACGGCGTTCGCCACCACGCCTCGGGGCAACAAGGTGACGCCGACGCCGGCGGACACACAGGCGATAATGGCGTCGATCGAGCCAAACTCCAGCGGCTCGGGGGCCTGGATTCCCAGGTTGGCCAGCAGGGAATCCAGGCGCTGTCGGTAAGAGCAGCCGATGCGAAACACCACGGTCTTCAGGGTGTCGATGCCAGCGACAGCCGCCAGACTTTGAATCGCCGGGGAGGTGACCAGCACCAGCTCTTCGCGGAACGCCAGTTCGCTGTGTAATTGCGGATGGTTGACCGGTCCTGCAACGAAGGCACCTTCCAGCCTGGAGTCGATGACCGCCTGGATCAGGCTGCAGGTGGTGCCCGTGCGCACCACCGGCCGGACCTCGGGGTAGGTCTTGGCAAATTTTGCTATCAGCTGCGGCAGACGCAGCGCCAGGGTGGTCTCCAGCGTACCGATCTCGAGCACACCGTTTGGCTGCCCATCGTCCCGCGCGGCGCAGGACGCATCCTGCAACAGCTTCGAAAGCCGTGCGGCGAAGGGCAGCAGGCGGCGTCCCGCCGGCGTGACCTGGACGCCCCTGGCGCTGCGCTGAAACAGCGCCACACCGAGCTCGTCTTCCAGTGAGCGAATCCTCGCGGACACGTTGGACTGCACGGTATTCAGCTCGGCGGCCGCCTTGTTCATGCTGCCGTGCCGGGCCACCGCATCCACCACCTTGAGATCCGTAACATCCATCGAACTCACCTATCTCAAAAACTGATTACAAAATATGAAACAACCAAGTTTCAGAGATTAGATTTCCTGATGGGCAAAGGCAAGCAAAACGGGGCGATCCAAGGGCTTTAGGTTCATCAGAACAGATCATAAGCATCATTAATCATCGTTTTACATGATCTTGTGCCAGGCATAGGTTGATCTGGCAAACAAACCGCAGTCGGTGGCGGATCGAGTCTTCGGATCCGAGGCTGTGGAACAACAATAATTTCCCACTGCACCACGGAGTCAACGTGAATCACGCATCTGAATCAGCCAGAATTCGCAACCATCCCCGGTACAAGGATTTGGTTTCACGGCAGCGAAGATTCGTCGCTTGCCTGACCGCTGCAACCCTTGTGCCTTACTTCACGTTTATCCTCGTCGCCGCGTTTGCCCCCCAGTTGCTGGCGACGAAGCTTTCCACCACGAGCACGATCACTATCGGTTGGCCGCTGGGTGTCGCGTTCATTATCGGCGCCTGGCTGTTTACCGGCGTGTACATCCTGCGTGCCAATGGCGAGTTCGATGAACTGACCGCGGAAATCCGCGCGGGGGCAGTGGTATGAAACCGCTAGTTCAATACCTCATTGTTCCTGCACTCCTGGGCACGACCGCCACAGGTGCCGTGGCCGCCGACGTGTTGCAGCACGTCGAAAAACAGCCCTTGAACATTACCGCGATCTCGATGTTTCTGATCTTCGTGGTGACGACGTTGGGCATTACCTGGTGGGCCGCGTCCAAGACCAAATCCATGGAGGATTTCTACACTGCCGGGGGTGGCATCACCGGCTTCCAGAACGGCCTGGCACTGGCCGGCGACTACATGTCGGCCGCGGCGCTGCTGGGTGTCACCAGCATGATTTTCTTCAACGGTTTCGATGGCGTGCTGTATTCGATCAGCTTCTTTGTCGCCTGGCCGTTGCTGTTGTTCCTGTTTGCCGAGCGCATCAGGAACCTGGGGCGCATCACCATTTCGGACATTGCCTCGTTTCGGCTCGATCAAAACCGGATTCGAACCCTGACCGCCTTCGGCTCATTGACCGTGGTGTGCTTTTACCTGGTGGTGCAGATGGTGGGGGCGGGGCAGTTGATCCAGTTGCTGTTCGGTCTGCCTTATAACTATGCGGTGATTGCGGTCGGTCTGTTGATGGCGGTCTACGTCACCTTTGGCGGCATGGTCGCCACCACCTGGGTGCAGATCATCAAGGCCGGGTTGCTGCTGGTGGGCGGCACCTTGCTGGCGTTCCTGGCGTTGAGCAAGTTCGGCTTTTCCTTCGAACTGTTGTTCGAGAAAGCGGTGGCCGCGCACCACGACGGCGAACGGATACTGCTGCCCAGCAAGCTGGTGGCCGACCCGCTATCGCTGATCTCGCTGGCGCTGGGCCTGGTGTTTGGCACCGCGGGATTGCCGCATATCCTGATGCGCTTCTTTACCGTGGCGGACGCCAAACAGGCGCGTAAATCGGTATTTGTCGCCACCGGTTTCATCGGCTTTTTCTACCTGATCGTTGGCGTGCTGGGGCTGGCCGCGATCGTGATCGTCGGGCAGGACCCGGCTTTTTACGAGTCCGGCATTGTGGGTGGCAAGCTCATCGGCGGCGGCAACATGCCGGTGATGCACCTGGCCAAGGCCGTGGGAGGAGACTTCCTGCTCGGCTTCATTTCCGCCGTCGCGTTTGCCACGATCCTGGCCGTGGTGTCCGGACTGACCATGGCGGGCACCTCGGCGATTTCCCATGATCTTTATGTGATGGTCTTCAAGAAAGATCGGGCCGATGCCAAGGACGAGCGGCGGGTGTCGCGCATCGCTTCGGTGGGCATCGGCATCGTCGCGGTGGTGCTGGGCATCTTGTTCAAGGACCAGAACATCGCCTTCCTGGTGGCGCTCACGTTCGGCGTGGCGGCCTCGGTCAATTTTCCGATCCTGGTGCTTTCGATGTACTGGAAAGGGCTGACCACCCGAGGTGCGTTGATCGGTGGCATTGCCGGCCTGATCAGCGCCGTCAGCCTGGTCATTCTCTCGCCCGCGGTGTGGGTCAAGGTGCTGGGCAACGCCGACGCGATCTTCCCTTATGACTACCCGGCCATCATCTCGATGAACGTGGCTTTCCTGTTCACCTGGCTGGGCTCGGTCACCGATCGCAGCAGCGCGGCCACGCTTGAACGCGCGCGTTTCGATGATCAGTTGATCCGTGCCCAGACCGGGCTTGGCGCATCCCAGGCTGTCAGCCATTAGAGCGCATCGGGTAGCCCGGTCCTTTCCATGTCCTGAAAAAAGGAGTCAGCCATGCAATTACGAGACAATGGCCTGAGATTCTCACCCATCACTGTTGCGCTGCATTGGGTCGTGGCGTTTTCGCTGCTGTCGATCCTCTGCCTGCAGGGTTTTATCGCCCACGCCACCGATCAGGCTGCGCAGATGGAGTTCGCCAGGTTGCAAAACCTGATTGGCCTGGTCCTGTTCCTGGTATCAATCTACAGGTTTTGGGCCAGGATCACGGCTTACCATCCTCTGCCTGTGGGCACACCTAATCCGATTGAGGTGATCATCAGCCGTTCCGTGGCGGTGGCGCTCGCCCTGGCGATGGTGCTGCTGCCGATCGCGGTCTGGGCTTCAAGATCTACCGCCGGAGAAGCCACGGATCTGCCCTGGGGTTTTTCGATTCCAGCGCTGTTGCCTGCCAGCCAGACGCTGAAACAGATCGTCGATGTGCTGTTTGATATCGGTGCCTCGTTGTTCCTCGTCGGCCTGGCTCTGCACAGCTTCGGCGCGGTCAAGAACCACTTTCTCCTGAAGAACGACTCGCTCAAGCGGATGCTTGGAAAACATGTGGAGTTGTGAGCAATGAATGAAGGCAAATTCGATTTTGCGGGTAATGCCATCACCCGCCTGTGCGGCGTCAAGTACCCGATCTTTCTCGGCGGCATGGCGGCTATTTCCGGCCCGGCACTGGTGGCGGCAGTCGCCAACGCCGGGGGGATGGGGGTCATGGGTGGCTTGCGTTTGCCGCCGTTGGCCTTGCGTCGATGGCTGCAGGAAACCCGTGCGCTGACCGATCAGCCCTTTGGTGTGAATCTGGTGCCGCAGTTCGGCGGGCCGGATGTATTCGAAGCGCAATTTCAGGTGGTGCTCAAGGAAAAACCGCGGCTGCTGTCACTGTTTTATGCCGAAGCGTATTGCGCCGACATGATTCCCCGGGCGAAAGACGCCGGGCTGGTGGTCATGGTGCAAGTGGGCTCGGTGGCGCTCGCAAAACAGGCCATCGCCCAGGGGGCCGACATTATCGTCGCGCAAGGCAGTGAAAGTGGCGGTCACCTGAATCGCGGCACGATCGGTATCATGCCGTTGTTGCCTTCGATCATTGCCGTCGCCCAGGGGCGTCCGGTCCTGGCGGCTGGCGGCATCACCACCCGCGACGATGTCCGCGCAGTAATGTCCCTGGGTGCGTCAGGGGTGTTGGTGGGCACGGCATTCATCGCCACGGACGAATCGAATGCGCACCCGCTGTACAAGCAGAAAATCGTTGAGGCGACCACGGACGACACCGAGTACCGCACGGGCTATTCCTTCGGCTGGACCTATGGCACGCCGCATCGGGTGATTCCCAATCGGGACAAGTGGAACCTGCTGCGTTTCATCGGCGGCGGCGCCCGGGCGATCGACAAGCCGCGCATGGCCAGGAAGCTGTCGCTGTACGCGGGTCAGGGGGTGGGGAAAATCCACAGTGTCGTGCCGGCTGCGCAGCGCATGGCTGAACTTGCGTTGGGGTTGCCACTGACCACAATCCGGCCGCAAGCCGGAGAGGGCGGTGCCATCGACTATGCCGCTCAAGGCAGGATCGTTATGTAGGAGCGAGCTTGCTCGCGATGGACGTGAACGATAACGCGTTCTTCCTGAATAAACGCGTCGCACTCAGGTTCTTCGTCGGAACGCCGCCCGGAGCAAGCTCGCTCCTACAGGGACCGCGTGCGTTCACCGAACCGCTTTGGGGGCGGATCTACAAGCTAGCCGGCCGGGCAATCTGTTCCTGTGCCATCCCAACGAACGCACTCATGGCCGAGGTGATCATCGAATCGTTCCTGCGGATGAACACCGTTGAAACCTTGGCAAACTCCGGCGGTAATGCATGGCAGCGAATGCCGTGGCGCACACTGCAGTTCTCGGCGATGGCCTTGGGCAGCAAGGTCACGCCCATGCCCGCGGCGACGCAGGACAGGATACCGTCGAGCGTGCCCAGTTCCATGATCTGGTTAGGCACCAGCCCGACCTGGTAGAACCAGTTTTCCAGGGTCGAGCGATAGAAGCAGCCCGTGCGGAATACGAGCACGGTTTGCTGGGGCATTTTATCGATGAGCGCGGCCAGCGATTCGAAATGATTGCTGCTGACCAGCACCAGTTCTTCCTGGAAAACCTCTTCCTGCGCCAGCGCCGAATTCTGGTGAAACCCGCCAACGAAGGCGCCGTCGAGTCGATGCGCTTCAATCGCCTTGATCAGCTCGACCGTGGTACCGGTGAGGAGCGACAGCTGCACGTCGGGAAATTTTTCGCGGTACTTGGTCAGCACCTGGGGCAAGCGAATCGCGGCCGTGGTTTCCATCGAGCCCAACCGCAGCAAACCTGTCGGGCTGCCGGTGTCCATCAAGGCGCTGCGGCTCTCTTCCGTGAGTTGCAGGATACGCCGTGCGTAACCGAGGAAGGTTTCGCCCGCCGAGGTCAACACGACCCCGGACTTCTTGCGGATGAACAGATCGCGGTTGAGCTCGGCTTCCAGCTCCTTCACCCGCATGGTGACATTGGACTGCACGGTGTTCACGTGGACCGCTGCAGCGGTGAAACTGCCCAACTCGGCCACCGCGCAGAAAATCTTCAGCTGGCGCATTTCCATGATCATGGTCACCTATCATAAAAAGTGATGGATTGCATCACGAGCCATCATTTTACTGGCTTTGTCGGCGATTAGTAAAGTGAACAAAACAGGACTGAAAGCGCGGTTGTGAACGATGACACTGACTTCAAACATTGACCATGTCTTTGCTGGCGGCCTTGGGGTGTTGAAACCCGAGGGGCAATGCACGGGCATTTTCAAACGGAGAGTTTCAGGCCCGGCTCGCGTGGAGCTGAACGGGATTGTCGGTGACCAACACGGCGATACCCGGGTGCATGGTGGGCCGGAAAAGGCGGTGCATCAGTATGCGGCGCAGCACTATGAACAATTGGCGCAAGTGTTCGCGCACAGTGCCCCGGAGCTGATTCCCGGCAGTCTGGGGGAGAATGTGTCAGCACGCCTGCTCTCTGAACACAACGTGCATATCGGCGATGTGTTCCAGATGGGCAGTGCGGTGTTACAGGTCTCTCAGCCGCGCAGTCCGTGCTGGAAAATCAATCACCGCTTTGATGCCGAGCGGATGTCGATGTACGTCGCCAAAGAGCGGATCACCGGTTGGTATTATCGGGTCATCCAGCCGGGATTCATTGAAGCGGGGGACAGGATTGAGCTGCTGGATCGGCACTCCGAGCGCTTTTCCATCGACGAGTTCTGGAAGGTGCAGTTGTCGCATCGGCCGATAATCGATGATCTGCTGGCGCTGGCGGCGACTCATGGCTTGGCTGACGACTGGCAGCGGCGGCTGTCGGAACGGGCAAAGTGGCTGCGAAAAGCGCTCAGGACTGAGAATACTGCTCAGCCCCAAGCGAGATAAACACGGGCCTTTTTACCTGTTGATTGCCTGAGATCCCGGCGGCATCAGCTTGATTTTACTATGACCAGGCACACCCAGGCGGCATATCGAGCACAACGCTCGTGGCGTTTCCGATTGAGCGAAATCATCGTTATTCATGAGACTCTCAGAAACGAGATGCGCCGTGCTCTTTCCAGAGGCATTCCGTCCATTCAATCTCCGAAAAGCGCGCGGCAAACGAGGAGTCGCCTGGGCTGCTGGCGAAGAATCCGAACCGAACACAGTCTTGTGCATGAAACATATGGAACATACGCATCATGCTAAAATGTAATCCATCAGCGGAATTCTCAAGCAAAAAGTCGCTGCCCCTACGGCTCAATCGGTAATACATTGTTTGTGTCACCCGATCAAGATTTGTCATGGACCAATCAGAAAAACCGTTATTTGTCACAACAGAAAAAAGCTGCTGATAGCAATTGCTCTGATATTCAATGCCGCTTTTCATCCAATGGTTTTCATCCTGATAAATAAACAGGCCGCACTGATCAAAGTGAACCTTTGAATTAAAAGCTACCTTGGCTTTGATCGTCCAGAATCGTTCGTCGCTGGCAAGAACAATGCCGGGCGCATTGTCGTACTCAAGGCCATAATAGGTTCCTCGCCAGAAGTCAGTATCCGGCGAGGTATTAATCACGATTTCTTGATCGGTAATGGATGAGTGTTCAGGGGGATTAATCCAGATTAATTCCGATGTGTCGAATTTTTTCATAGTTGTTTATTTTTCATTAGCCACTGCCTGATTTCATCATGATTGTGAACGCAAAGATCCGCCGCGCTCAGATCCTGCTGTCCTGAGTTGGGGTTAAGCAGACCGATACAAAACATATTGGCCGCCTTTGCAGCGGAAATACCATGTGTTGAATCCTCAATCACCAGACACGAGCCGGGAGCGATACCTAGTCGCTTAGCTGCCAAGAGAAAAATTTCAGGGTCAGGCTTGCTCTGTGTAACATCATCACCACAGATGACGTCATTAAAAAATCGACGCAGCTTCGTTCCATGCAAAATCACCTCAACGAGCTCGCTGGGCGACGACGATGCGACTGCACAGGATATTCCGGCCTGTTTTAATGTGGTGATGAGTGTTTGTGTGCCAGGCATAGGTGAAAGTGATTCGGAAGACATCGCATGAATCACCTGCCGTTGATGCTGTGCCATAAGACAATTCAGGGGCTCGGTGAGTCCATATTCATTTTTAATGGCGCTCCACATATAACGTTGCGTGGTTCCCACAAAACGTGACAGTTTTGTCTTGTCAAGCAGTACGCCGTGACGTGCGCAAGAATGCCTTTCCTGCTCCATATAGAGAGGTTCACTGTCAATCAGAACTCCATCCATATCGAAGATGACTGCTTTAATTGCTAGCATTAATACGTGCTCTGACGGTCATGTTCGCGCTTGAAGTGCAATAAATTGTAATTGGTGCGTGCCTCAAAGGCATGTAGCTTGAATGATTTGGTCATTGAAATATCTCGATATCCCTCTCCATCAATGAGCGTGGTCGTCTCTGAGCCGCCAATGATGATGGGCAATTGCATGAGGATAATTTCATCAACCAGATCGAGATTGAATACCTGCCAGTTTAACTGGCCGCCGCCTTCTACCATTATGTGTTTTATTCCGCGCGCTTCCAGTAGTGGAAAAAGCATGTTGAAGTCAACGTGCGTTGCGCCGGCAAAAAGCACTTCCTTCCCCTGCGAGCGGATCAGTTCCACCATTTGGTGATCACGAGCCTGTTCTGTGGTCGCGATAATGGTTTCCCCTGGAGAACTCAAGATTTTGGCAGAGACGGGGAAGTCCAGCGATGTTGTAGGAATGATGCGTACAGGATTGCGCCCGGTCTCATAACGATTCGTCAATTGTGGGTCATCGGTGACAATCGTGTTGCGGCCGACCATGATGGCATCTACCTCACCGCGAAATTTATGGATGAAGCGCATATCTTCATCGTTGAAACGCTGAAATAGAGGTTTGCTGGAGGCTCCATTGCCCAGTGTTAATTTTCCATCAATCGAAATCTGGCTGAATACAGTAACTTTCATAATGAGTCCATTCATTGTCTATAGGTGATTAGGGTTTATATGTACTTCGGGTTTGGCGTGAAAACACTTTTGATGGTGGCGACGGACGGATCATTCAGCAGGCTGTCGAATGCCGCCGAATAGTCTTCTAATTCGTAACGCTGCGTCACCAGTTTTCCAAGCTCAGGGAGCATGCCTGCCATGCGTAGCGCGCGAGGAAAGTGCTGATTGTATTCCCCTGCAGCAATGATGCTGATGGCATTGACGAGAAAATGTTTTACAGGTAGCGGGTAATGGTAGTTCCCATCAAATCCGAAGAGGAGGATTCTACCGCCTCGGCGGACAAATTGAATGGCAGTGCCCATCTGATTACCAACGGTGTCTATTGCGGCATCTACGTTGTTTTGATGATGCATCCGTAATTCAAGCTCGTCGGGATGAATGACATCCAAATCCAGTGAGCGACCGAATTCGATACGGTAGGTGTTCAGATCCGTGGCAAGTGTAGTCACTCCCATTGCGCGCAGGACTAACTGTGCGACCAGGCTCATTGGGCCTGAACCTAGAAGCAATACCCGCTCTCCTGCCTGAATGGACGCTTGGTCAATATTGTTCAGGATGCAGGCAACCGGTTCAATCAGTACGCCCGTTTCCCAGTTCATATCGTCTGGCAAGCAGTAAACAAAACGTTCGCGAGTAATAAAACGTTTAGCAAAAGCGCCGTGCTTGTTGATGCCGGCGATATCGAGGCCAGAATTTGCGCCACCCTTACAGAGATGCGTTTTAGCTGAGCGGCAGGGCTCACAAGATCCGCAATATTCGTTGGGATCCACCACCACCCGCATTCCTGCTCGCAGGTGTGTGACATCCTTCCCCACGTTGACAATCACGCCGACTGCTTCGTGACCACGAATAATACCTGTTTGTCCCTCTTCCCGTCCTGCCAGCACGGCCAGGTCGGTTCCACAAATGCCTGATAATACAACGTCGATTTCAACACCATCAGCAGGAAATATATCAAGGCAGTTGTAGTCTATGAGTTCCAGTTTCTGTTTATCAATTAAGCTGATCGCATTCATATGATATCAATAGCTCCATTTTGTTTTCAGTACGACATTATCTGTACGGACCGTCCTCTTTTGCTGCATTTGCAGTGACCAGCGGCAGGCTGATCAGCCCATCACTGCGCAAGGCCGATGATGACCATAGTACAATTACCGTTGCGCCAATTTCAGCTGAAAAACATAGTGAGCCCGATTAATCCTGATACGCTTTGTGTCGACAAATCCGGAAATGATAGATCTGCGCTAATGTGCCTAACAGGCCAGCTCGACATATTATATGCTTCTGCTTGATCATCAATTAAGAGTTCAAGCGGGTTTAAATATCAAGTCATTGTGAGTCACCGCCCAAAGCCTGATCGCAGAATCGGTAAATTAATATCGTCCTGTTGGAGACCTTTTGAATCCGTATTTTTTTCGCGCGAAGAATGAACCTTCTTTGGGCCGTTCGAAGAGGGAACTGGGTAACCAGTCTTCATCAATTGTGATCCTTGCGATCATTAATCATCATTTTACTTGATCCACCAACTGACCTACTTTGGCCCAGGCAGGCTAGCGACACAGGGCTGCAAGCCGACGGTGATCTGTCGCCCGACGAGCCGATCGTTTCACTGGTGGAGAACACCGATACGGACTGGTCCTTCGGCCGTGGCAAGGCGAGATTCCTGACCGGGGAGCTCTGGATTCTGGCCGTCCGAGTCCACTCATCCTCATACAACTCTTACAGGTGATGCCATGTCCAATCCTCTGCTGTCCCTGTTGAACATCGACATTCCGATCATCCAATCGCCCATGGTCGGCGTATCCACCCCAAGACTTGCGGCGGCGGTGTCCAATGCCGGTGGGCTGGGTTCCATCGGCATCGGTGCGAGCAACGTCGAACAGGCGCGGGCCATGTTGCGAGAGACGGCGGCGCTGACGGACAAGCCGTTCAACGTCAATCTGTTTTGCCACCAGCCTGCGGAGCGTGACCCTGCCCGGGCCTCGCAATGGCTGAATGACCTGACTCCGTTCTTTGCCGAGTTCGGAGCGCAGCCGCCTGCCTCGCTGCGTGAAATCTATACCTCATTCGTCGAAGACCCGGACATGCTGCAGATGCTGCTGCAGGAAAAACCGGCGGTGGCCAGCTTCCATTTTGGCTTGCCTCCGCTACCGGCGATCGACGCGCTCAAGGCTGCTGGCATCATGTTGTTGTGTTCGGTGACCAGCCTGGCCGAAGCGCGGTTGGCGGAAAGCGCCGGCGTGCATGCCTTGGTGGCTCAAGGTTACGAAGCCGGTGGACATCGCGGGGTGTTCGAGCCACAGCAGGACACTGAAATGGGCACCTTCGCGCTGGTGCGAGTGTTGAACGCCGAGTGCCGCCTGCCGGTGATTGCGGCAGGCGGCATCATGGACGGCGCAGGGATCAAGGCGGTGATGCAACTGGGGGCCAGTGCCGCACAGTTGGGAACGGCGTTTATCCTCTGCCCGGAATCTGCCGCCAATGGCGCTTACCGAGAGGCACTCAAAGGTCCGCGGGCACACCAGACCCGGGTCACCAGTGTCATTTCGGGCCGTCCCGCCCGAGGCATGGTCAATCGCAACTTCACCTGTCTTGAGGCGACTGGCAGGCTGCCGGATTATCCGCTGACCTATGACGCCAACAAGGCACTCAACGCGGCGGCCAGTGCCCACGCCAACACCGATTTTGCCGTGCAGTGGACCGGGCAGGGCGCTCCCCTGGCCCGTGAAATGCCGGCCGCGGCGCTGGTCAAGTTGCTGGCGGCGGAGATGACATTCTGACTCGATACAAGAGCCTCCTCGTTCTGTCAGAAGGTACCGGCGGTCAGGTGGTATGAATTTTCCCTGACACCCGCACTCGACCGTTCGATCAGCACGTTGCTTTTCAATGGCGGTGATTTCCGCCCGGGGCACACGCAATGATATCGGTCGAAGACTTCAGGACCCAATCCCACGCACTACTGATCGAACTGGATGCCGCCACGATGGGCATGATGGTGCTGGTTTCATCCAGATGCGTTTCAGGGCCGGCGTGGGACGATGCGACGAAAAGACATCACGATGCCTATGAGATCTGGAATGCCTTTCTCAATGTGCCCGATTCCGGCCCGGCGACTCACTGAAACTCATCTCCCTCTGAATAAGGACGAATTTGAGGCGACACGCCACGCCAGTAATGGGGAGCGCTATGCACCGACGAGCCGAGTTTCTGGAGAAGGCGTTCGATACCCTTCATGAATATGAACAGGCCTCCAAGGTCATTGGCTACATGATCAGCATGAGCATCGCACTGGGGCCGGCCTGGGATGCAGCGGTCGTGCGTCAGCGGGATGCGTTGACCCTGTGGTCGGCGCTACCACGCCAATACGCGGACTTTCATCTGTCTGCCTGAGGCGTCCCTACGTTCACGGCACCGAAGGATTTTCGCGTTCAGCGCAACGATCGGAACGCTGTGCGCAGTTCCTCGATAAACAACTGCGGCTGTTCCCAGGCCGCGAAGTGGCCACCCTGTTTCGCCTGGTTGAAGTAGATCAGGTTGCCATAGGCGCGCCTTGCCCAGCTTTCCGGCGGGTAGTAGACATCATCCGGAAACACCGTGACGGCCACCGGCAACTTGATCTCGGTGGTTTTCTGCGCGGCCGAAGAAAGCGGGCTGCGGCCCATGTTCTCCCAGTAGAGCCGTGCTGCCGAAGCGCCGCTGTTGGTCAGCCAGTACAACGTAATGTCATCCAGCACCTGATCCCTGGTCGGCGACTGCCGAGGGTCGGCGCCGTATGTCCATTTGGCGAAACCTGGATGCACCAGCATGAGCGCCGCGAGGAAGACCGGCGAGTCCGTCGCGCCATAGCCGATCATCTGCGGCCGCGCCGCCATCATCGTGCTGTAGGCCAGGTTGCCCTGTTTGATCAGGGTGGCGACGGCGTCGAAAGTCGCACGCTCCTCCTCGGAGAACCCCGCCGGCGCCGGCCCACCGGCAGCGAGTGCCGCGCCGGCCTCCGGCGGAATCGTCGCCGGCAGATTGAGGTGAATGCCGCGTAAGCCGGCCGGTGCTTGCCTTGCCATCGCGCTGGTGATGGGACCACCCCAGTCGCCACCCTGGGCCACGTAGTGGGTGTATCCCAGGCGCTCCATCAACTGCGCCCAGACCCGCGCGATCCGGTCCGGGTCCCAGCCGGGGGCACCCGGCTTGCCGGAGAAGCCGTAGCCCGGAATGGACGGTACCACCAGATCAAAAGCATCGGCGGCGTTGCCCCCATGCGCGGCCGGGTCGGCGAGTGGGTCGATCACCTCGATGAACTCGAACACCGAGCCCGGCCAACCGTGGGTCATGATCATGGGCAATGCGTTCGGGCTGGGGGAGCGCACCCAGAGGAAGTGAATGTCGACCCCGTCGATGGTGGTCATGTACTGCGGCAACTTATTGAGCTGCGCCTCGGCCTTGCGCCAGTCGTAGTCCGTGCTCCAGTAGCGAACCAACTCCTGCAACTGCGCCAGCTGCGCGCCCTGGGAGCGATCGGTAACCGTTTCCTTGTCTGGCCAGCGGGTCGCCAGGAGGCGGGTGCGCAGGTCGGTGAGGTCTTTATCCGAAACGGCGACCCGGAAGGGGCGGATCGCGTCGGCGTCGGCGGTGGGTGCTGTGCTGGCGAGGGGCGAAATGAAAAGCGAAAGGGCCGCCAGGACGACCGCGAAAAGGTGCTTCATCTTCACTTCCTCGGTTGAGGGGCAGGATGAGTTCGCTCGTGATCAGCATAGCATCAGGCGAAGAACGGGCCATTCAGCCCGTGCACATGCGCATCGTTTCCCAGCTTGAGGAGGGGATGGGCAGAACCGCAAATCAGGGTTCTGCCGGCAGCCTCACTCACTCACGCACATTCTGATACAGCATCAACCGCGAAGTCTCATGCATCCCCCGAGTCAACTCCACCAGACGCTTGAACTCCTCCGGGTTTTTCTCAGCCACGTTGTCCAGCGGCGTCTTCGACGCCAGGTCATGAAGCGTCGGCGAACTGCCGTCGTGTTCCATCTGCACCATATAGTGCTGGGTGACGCCGGCAATCAGCGGGAAGGTGCCTTCGCGCAATACCAGCGGCACGACACGTTCGCCTTCGGGTGCGGGTTGCTGGATGTCACGGCCCATGCCGCTGTTGCGGAATTCGAGGCCGGCCATGCCTGCCACTGTCGGCAGCAAGTCCACCAGGCCCACGGCTTCCTTGACGGTACGCGTTCCGAGCAGGCCCGGGGCGTGGATGATCATCGGCACTGCGTTGCTTTCCAGGCCCAGTTGCTCATAGGCCGGGGCCAGGAACGGGATCTGGGCGATGCGGGTGTTGTGGTCGCCGAACAGCACGAAAATGGTGTTGTCGTACCAGCCGCCGGCCTTGGCGATTTCCATCAGGCGACCGATGTTGAAGTCCAGCAGGCGCACGGCGTTGTACTGTTCGACGCTGCGCGATCCGGCGGCCTGGACTTCCTCCAGGGTAGGGTGCTTGACCTCGAATCCGTCGTTGGTCTTCGGAATCGTGAAGGGGCGATGGTTGCCGGCGGTCTGCACGTAGGCGAAGAACGGTTTGTCCTTGGGCAGTGCCTGCAGGATCTGGTCGGTTTCCTTGAACAGGTCCAGGTCGGAAATGCCCCACACGTCCACCACCGGCGACTTCCAGTCACGCTCTTCGAACAGGCGAACGCCCTCGATGCTCTGCCGGATCAAGGCATTCATATTGGCCCAGCCGGAGTTGCCGCCAATGGTGTAGAGCTTCTCGTAGCCGGTGAACGCGTTGATCAGGGTGTGCTGTTTGGTGATCAGCGGATTACGGGTCGCGGTTTCCTGGCGAGTGACGTCAGGCACCCCGCTGATGCTGGCCCAGACGGTTTTCGCGGTCCCGGTCACCGGCACATAGAAGTGTTCGAAGAACCAGCTCTGCGTGGCCAGGCGATCGATGTTCGGGGTCGGATTGAGCGGGTTGCCATAGGCGCCGACGGCGCTGGTGCCCAGGGATTCGAGCATGACGAACATCACGTTCGGCGGCCGGTTACCCGGTACTTTGTAAGGTTGCGGCCCCTGGTGACGGACGAAATCGAGGCGTTGCGGGTCAGGTTGCGCGACCCCCAGGTACTTGGCCATGACGGGATAGTGTTCACGCACCTGCGCTTCGTCGTAGCGCGACTGGCCGACCTTGACCGTGTCGTACAGGAAGATCACCGGATTCAGGCCCAGTGCGGCGACCTGGTTGTTACCCGAGAAGAACGCATCGCTCCAGCGCAGCGGGACCGGGTTTTCCAGGTTCATGTTCTCGACCCGGCCCAGGATACCCAGCAACACCAGCACCACCATCAACGCGCTGCCCCAGGTGACGGCGAGCGGGTGGATGACTTTGCGCGGGCGGTCCAGGGTCACGCGTTCCAGGCGCACCAGGACCAGGGTCACCAGGGCGACCGTCGCCAGCCAACCCAGCGAAATCCAGATGACCGGGTAGGTCTGCCAGACCATGTCCCGGGAGATCTGCGCATCTTCGATAAAGCGCAGCACGGTGGCGTTGATTCGCACGCCCAGGTACGCATAATGGCCGAAATCGATGATGTAGATCAGCAGCATGACGCTGAGGATCGCGGCCAGGTACACCCGTGCGATCCGCCGCAACAGGCGGCTGGTCGTGAGGTTCCAGCGCGGGATCCAGGCCAGCAACGCCATCGGCAACATCACCAGGATGGCCAGGCGCAGGTCGAAACGAAAGCCGATGCCCAGGGTTTCCGGCACGGCCGGTTCAGCGCTCAACGCGTTGACGTCAAAGCCGGAAAAGCCGAAGAAGAACACCACCCGCAGCAGTGCAAACAGCACGAATGCAATCGCTGTTGCGCCCAGCCAGTAATGTAAACGTCTCGATTGCAGCCAGCCCATCCATGTTCCCCTGTTAAAAAATGTCGTTGAATCTCGAATGGAGCCTGGTCACGCCGAACGGCGCAAGGTGCCGAGTCGGCCGAAGATCCAGCCAATGGCCAACACCAGCAGTGCCAGGCAGCAATACAGGCCCAGCAGCGGATCAACCAGGTAATCCCAATAATTGTGCGATGGCTTGATGCCGACGACGAACGCCAGGGTCGCGCCGGCCAGCATCACCACAGCCAGGTAGTTGCGCAGGTGAAAAAGGCCGAGTGTCAGCAGTGCGACGAACACCAGCATCGGGCGCGGGCTGAAGCCGAACCGATAGGGGTCCAGGTCGCTCAAGCCCAGAGTGGCCGGATACAGCGCCAGGGCCATCACGGCAAAGAGGATCAGTACGCTGGTTTTTTGACCCTGCTGCGCAGGCGGCAGGACGTCCATCCGACGCAAGCAACCCCAGGCCATGAACACCAGGGTCGTGACGGCAAGGTCGTCGATGTGGCTGCGCAAGTACGCGGCCAGGGTCAATCCGTCCAGCGGAATGAAGCTGACGGCCAACAGGGCGAGCAGCAGCGCGACACGCCAGGCCTTGCTCAAGCCAAAAGACGGCAGCAGCAGGAAGAGGATCATTGCGAAGCTGATATGGGCTTGCCAGAGGTTGATCAATGAATGCGCTCCGCCAGCCAGGCATCGTTGAAGGTCACATGCTTGATGAAGGTGTTGTTCCAGGAATACACCAGGTGATACATACCGTCGGGACTGCGAATGAAGTAGGGGTATTCATACTCGAATTCGCAACCCTGGTTTTTACACACGCGGGTATCGAGGTTGCTCAGGAACTGTGCTTCCAGCGGTTGGCGAAGAGCGCCACTGGAACCGCGAAATTCCTGGCCGATGATTTCCTTGTACGCCTCGGGTGAAAACGGCGCGCCCAAGGGATCGGGCGATTTGTCCAGGTCCCGTAGCGAACGCCAATCGTCCATCTCTGCGTCGGTGCCGTAGAGGCTCAGTTTGAAGCGCCCCTCCTGCAGGTCATTAAGCGCTACCAGCAACCCGTGTTCGGGTGTCGCGACCGCCGCCAGCGAGGAGTTCGGGTTCGATGGGTCCAGCGGGTAGGGTTCACTCCAGGTTTGCCCGGCATCTTCAGTGCGGGACGCCAGCACCCGGTGGTGGGTGTTGCCGGCGTAGCGCAGCAAAGCCACACCGCGCTGCCCATCCAGCGGAACGACCGTGGGTTGCAGGGAGTTATTGCCGTGGCTGATACGGTATTTATCGATCACATTGCCGTCCGCGCTCAGGTACAGGTACTCGGCGAACTTGCCTAGAAACTCGTGGTAGACCGGCAGGCCGATCGAGCCATCGGCATGAAACACCGGCGCCGAGCGGACCAGGGTGCTGATGTTCAGGAAGGGAGAGGTGATCAATTGGCGCGGCTCCGACCATTGGCGACCATAGTCGTCCGAAACCATCACATTGACCGCACTGCCGGCCCAGCCGCCCATCGACACGGAGACGTAGAACAGCCAGAGGCGATTGTCCGGCGCGAGTGCGACCACCGGGTTGCCCAGCTTGCGAATGTATTTGCGGGTGCCTTGTTGCGTCGAATCCCGCGTCGCCAGTACCTGCTCCGCACCCCACTCGCCGGATTTCTCGTCGAAGCGGGCAGAGCGTACCTGCACGTCGGCGGCGCCTTCGCGTGTGCCGGCGAACCAGACCGCCATCAGGCTGCCATCAGGCAAGGCGGTGACCGCCGAGGAATGCACGAAGTCCACCAGCCCGGAGGAGGCGAACCGGCTGGTATAGATGGGCTTGGCCACTTGATCGGCCACCGCCATGACCGGTTTCATCAGGGCAAAGGAAGAATGCACAGGGGCGGGGTGGCTGAACCATGCGCCCGCAAACAGGCAGGTAAGGGCAAGGTAGGCACCGACGGCGGGAAGACTGGGAAGTTTGATGCGCATAATTAAGGCAGAAGAGCATCTCGTGGCCCGGGCAAGCGCCGTAACCTACCACTAGTAGCCGACAGCTCTATGTTTAACGAGCTACTAAATTGTAAGCAAATATTTTCATGGTCTTTCTCGTCCAAAAACGCCACAAGTTGCGCCCTCTAGCACTAGTGTTTGCGGCGTTTAACCGGTTTGTTACCGTCGGTCTGAAACATGCTTGGCACAGGCAAACATCCTTGAGGTTCGCCTGTTTCTTGTCGCTGCCGCATCATTTAGCCGCTCCCGGGTCCCGTTGTTTGTCCTTCGCCAGCCCTTGGCGTTTTTCCCTGCCCAGGAACAGGCTCAACAGCACCGAGGCCAGGATGATGCCGGCGACCAGTGCCAGCGACCATTGGATCGGCACATGAAACCACGGCATGACCAACATCTTGCCGCCGATGAATACCAGCACGATCGCCAGCCCGTATTTGAGCAGATGGAACCGCTCGGCCATGTCCGCGAGCAGGAAGTACAGGGCGCGCAAGCCCATGATCGCAAAGATGTTGGAAGTGAACACGATGAAGGGGTCGGTGGTGACGGCGAAGATCGCCGGGATGCTGTCGACCGCGAATACCAGGTCGCTGGCCTCGATCAGGACCATTACCAGAAACATCGGCGTCGCCCAGCGCACGCCGTTCAGCACCACGAAGAACCGCTCGCCGTGAAAACCGTCGGTCACGCGCAAATGACTTCGCAGCCAGCGCAATATGGGATTTTTGGCGAGATCGGGCTGCTGGTCGGCGAAGATCAGCATCTTGATCCCGGTGATCATCAGGAACGCGCCGAAGACATAGAGCAGCCAGGCGAATTGCGACACCAGCCAGACCCCGGCAAAAATCATCAGGGTGCGCATCACGATGGCGCCCAGCACGCCATATAGCAGAACCCGGCGCTGCAACTCCGGCGGCACGGCGAAGTAGCCGAAGATCATGACGAAGACGAACATGTTGTCGATCGACAGGGACTGCTCGATCAGGTAGCCCGTGAGGAATTCAAGGGTTTTGCGCTGGGCGACCTGCGCGCCGAAGGTGTCGTTCAGGTACCACCAGAGCAGGGCGGCGAAAGCCAGCGCCAGGCCGCTCCAGGCGATGACCCAGGACAGCGCTTCCCGGGGGGATACGCGGTGGGCCTTGCGTCCGCCGAACACGAAAAGGTCCAGCGCCAGCATGCAGACGATGAAGGCGATGAAGCTGGCCCACATCCAGGGTTCGCCGATGGTCATGGGGAACATGGGATTCTTCCCGAACTGATCGAGGCAGGTGCAGGTCATGCTATCGATCAGGATGTATCAGGAAAAATCGTTTATTTTTTATTGATTCTTCGTTTTTTACGAAGTGTCGTTGCCTCCACAGGTTGGTTCATCGCGGCACGGATGTCCTATATAGTCCATGGCCGAGCAGGGCTATGCCCTTAAATCCGCGCCAGCGCCTGGCTCAAGTCCGCCCGCAGGTCCTCCACATCCTCCACCCCCACCGACAACCGCACCAGCGCATCGCCGATGCCCAGCTGCGCACGGGTCTCGGCAGGAATGGTCGCGTGGGTCATGATCGCCGGGTGCTCGATCAGGCTTTCCACGCCGCCCAGGCTTTCAGCCAGGGCAAAGATCTGCACACTTTCGAGGAAGCGTCTGGCACCGGCCAGGTCGCTGTTGAGGTCGAGGGAAATCATCCCGCCGAAACCGCGCATCTGCTGCCGCGCCAGTTCGTGCTGCGGGTGCGAGGGCAGCCCCGGATAATAGACGTGTGCCACTTGCGGCTGACGCTCCAGCCATTGCGCCAGCTCCAGCGCGTTGCTGCAGTGGCGCTCCATGCGCAGTGCCAGGGTTTTCACCCCGCGCAGGGTCAGAAAGGCGTCGAACGGCCCGGCGATAGCGCCCACCGCGTTCTGCAGGAAACCCAGGCGCTCGGCCAGTTCGGCATTTTGGCCGACCACGGCGATGCCGCCGATCACGTCGGAGTGGCCGTTCAGGTACTTGGTCGTCGAATGCAGCACGATGTCGAAGCCCAGTTCCAGCGGGCGCTGTATCCACGGGCTGGCGAAGGTATTGTCGGCGACACAAATGATGTCCCGGTCACGGCAGATGCGCGCGATGGCCGCCAGGTCAGTGAGGCTCAGCAGAGGATTGCTCGGGGTCTCGACCATGACCATGCGCGTGTCATCCTGCAGCGCGGCTTCGAAGGCCGTCAGGTCCGAAAGGTCGACGAAGCTGAAGCGAAGCCCGGCGCTGCGCCGACGCACCTTGTCGAACAGACGGAAAGTCCCGCCGTACAGATCGTTGCCGGAGACGATGTGCGCACCGGTGTCGAGCAGTTCCAGCACTGTGGAAATCGTCGCCAGCCCGGAGGCGAAGGCAAAGGCCTGGGTACCGCCTTCGAGATCCGCGACGCAACGCTCCAGGGCAAAGCGCGTCGGGTTGTGCGAGCGCCCGTAGTCGAAACCCTTGTGCACGCCGGGGCTCTGTTGCAAGTAGGTGGAGTTGGCGTAGATCGGTGGCATCAGCGCCCCGGTGGTGGGGTCCGGCACTTGGCCGGCGTGGATCACGCGGGTAGCGAAGGCGCGGGAGGCTGCGTTTTCATCGTGTTGACTCATGTCAGGGCTCTCCGTAAGTGGTTGAGCAGGTCGACTCGGGTAATCAGGCCGTGGAAGCCCGACGCATCGGCGATGATCGCCACCAACCCGCGGTCGAGCTCTGCCTGCAGTTCAGCCAGGCTGGCGCCAGGCGGCAGGGTTTGCAGCTTGTCCGTCATCGCGCTGGCCACGCTCATGCGAAAGTGCGAGGGATCCTCCTGCATGCCCAGCAGAATATCGGACTCGTCGATCACCCCGACCAGCCGCTGGCCGTCCACCAGCACCGGCAGTTGCGACACATCCGCCAGGCGCATGCGCTGGAACGCGGTAAGCAGGGTGTCGTCCGGGCCGACGCTGATCACCCGGCCATCCTCGAAGCGCCGGGCGATCAGGTCGCGCAGATCGTCATAGTGCTTGTACTTCAGCAACCCCTGATCGTTCATCCACTGGTCGTTGTAGACCTTCGACAAGTAACGGGTGCCGGTGTCGCAGACGAAACTGACGACCCGTTTCGGCTCGGTTTGCTCGCGGCAGTAACGCAGTGCCGCGGCCAGCAGGGTGCCGGTCGAAGAGCCACCGAGGATGCCTTCGGCGCGCAGCAGTTGACGGGCATGGTCGAAGCTTTCTTCATCGCTGATCGAATAGGCGTGGCGCACGCTCGACAGATCGGCAATCGACGGAATGAAGTCCTCGCCAATGCCTTCCACGGCCCAGGAGCCGGGCGTGACTAGGGTGCCGCTGCGGCTGTACTCGGCCATCACCGAACCCACCGGGTCGGCGAGCACCATGACCAGGTCCGGCTGCACCCGGCTGAAAAAGCGGGTCAGCCCGGTCAGGGTGCCGGCCGACCCGACGCCGACCACGATGGCGTCCACATCATGTTGAGTCTGCGCCCAGATCTCCGGAGCGGTGCTGCACTCATGGGCCAGGGGGTTGGCCGGGTTGTTGAACTGATCGGCGAAGAAGGCGTCGGGAATTTCACGCGCCAGTTTCGCCGCCACATCCTGGTAGTACTCGGGATGGCCCTTGCCCACGTCGGAGCGGGTGATGTGCACCTCGGCCCCCATGGCCTTGAGGTGCAGGACCTTCTCGGTGGACATCTTGTCCGGCACCACCAGCACCACCCGGTAGCCCTTGGCGCGGCCGACCAGGGCCAGACCCAGGCCGGTGTTGCCGGCTGTGGCCTCGACTATGGTGCCGCCCGGTCGCAGGCGGCCATCGCGCTCGGCGGCGTCGATCATCGCCAGGCCGATGCGGTCCTTGATCGAGCCGCCGGGGTTTTGCGATTCAAGTTTGAGGAAGAGGGTGCACGGGCCGGTATCGAAGCGGCTGATACGCACCAGCGGCGTATTGCCAATCAGTTCGAGCACGGCGGGGCGGGAGTCGTTCGGCATGTTGTCACCTCGCTGCAAAAATCTGCACTGGATGGGACAGCAACCCGCGGCGAGTTCTCGCGCGCCGGTCGCAGGCAAATGCGTCGTTTGGAACATAGGCCGGGATTGCCCCGCTCGCAACCGCGCACGGCCATTTGTTAGCGTCGGTTCCGAAATCGCGGTTCCTGCCGTTAGCCGGCGAACGAAGGTGCCGGCGTCTCTCTCCGGACACAGATATTGGCCATTGCGATCCCCTTTTGGCCAACTCCGCACTGTGATCCGCCCAGACGGTCGGCAAGAATCAGGGCCGAGCGCCGATTCACACGCGCCAGCGAAACCACAACCATACTCTTCTTGCTCCTTCAAATTTTGCAGGCCGCTGCCGTGTACAGAACATAAAAACCATCGAGCTAACGCCACACTTGGGGAAAATCCATGGACACGATGAAACGCATGCTGGGCGTCACTGTTTGCGGGCTGACGCTGCTGGCCGGCGCAGCACAGGCCGAACAGCGCGAACTGAGGGTGTACAACTGGGCGGACTACATCCTGCCCTCGGTGCCCAAGGACTTCGCCCAGAACACCGGCATCAAAGTCACCTGGGACACCTTCGACACCAACGAGTCCCTGGAAGCCAAGCTGCTGACCGGCAACTCGGGATACGACCTGGTGGTGCCGTCGAACCAGTTCATCGAAACCCAGATCAAGGCCGGCGTTTTCCAGAAACTCGACAAGTCGAAACTGCCGAACTGGCAGCACCAGGACCCGGCACTGCTCAAGCTGCTGGACAAGAACGACCCCGGCAATCAATACGGCGTGCCCTACATGTACGGCACCGTGCTGATCGGCTTCAATCCGGACAAGGTCAAGGCCGCACTGGGTGAGAACGCACCGGTGGACAGCTGGGACCTGGTGTTCAAGCCCGAGAACATGGAGAAGCTCAAGGCCTGTGGCGTGGCGATGCTCGACTCGCCTTCGGAAATCCTGCCGCTGGCCCTGCATTACCTGGGGCTCGACCCCAACAGTCAGAACCCGGACGATTATGAAAAAGCCAAGGCGCTGATGCTGAAGATTCGTCCCTACGTCACCTACTTCAACTCGGCCAAGTACATGACCGACATCGCCAATGGCGATATTTGCGTCGCCATCGGCTACTCCGGCAGCTTCTACCAGTTCGGCAATCGCGCCAAAGAGGCCGGCAACGGCGTGGTCGTCGACTGGCGCCTGCCGAAGGAAGGCGCGCCGATCTGGTTTGACACCTTTGCCATTCCCAAGAGCGCGAAGAACGTCGACGAGGCCCACGAGTTCCTCAACACCTTGCTCGACCCCAAAGTCATCGCCCCGATCAGTGACTTCCTCGGGTATCCCAATGCCAACAAGGACTCGATTGCGCTGATCAACAAGGAGATCACCGGCAACCCGAACTTGACGCCGACGAGTGAGGCGTTGAAAACGCTATACGTGGTGCAACCGTTGCCGCAGAAGCTTGAGCGGGTTCGGACCCGGGTCTGGACCAGTATCAAGTCCGGCAATTAAACGCCACCCTGACTCCTGTGGCGAGGGAGCAAGCGCCCTCGCCACAGGTCACTCACCCGTTTTGGGCAACTGCCATGGCGCGCCACGGGCAAACCGTGCCTCTATCCACTGCTTGAACGCCGTCATCGCCGCCGTGTTGTAGCGGGCTGACGCACGCACCAGATAAACGCCGGCATCGGCATCCAGCTGCCAGTCGGGCAGCACTTTGAGCAGTTGACCGCCAGCGAGGTCTCGGGTCATCAGCCATTCACCGACGGCAAGAATGCCCAGCCCCATGCGCGCAGCGCACAGCAGCGCCTCATTGTCGTTGCTGACCATGGTGCTGCGTACCTTGATCGATTGGTGGTCCCACGCCCGGCCCGATCGCCGTCACCTGTCCGGCGCCTTCAAGGCCAAGTCCGCAGGGCAGGGGCACAAGGACAGCGCCGCTGCGTTGGCTCAAGTCCAAAGGATTGAGCCCGATCGCTTTTTGCTCCAGCCAGACTTCGCCGACGCCCGGTGCTTGCGCCGTGGAGTGCTCAAACCGCAAAACCTCAGGGCCGCCTGTTTCATGAATCACAACGGTGCTTACCATCTTCGACTCCGTACACATTGGGTGTGTCAGAAGTGTGGGTTGTACGGCCGTGGAGCAGTAGTCGGAGCAATTGCAGTTCATAATTGCACCCGATGCAGCAATCGTCAGCGCTAAACCGGACCCGTAGGAGCCAGGCTTGCCGGCGAAGGCGATCGTGAGTACGCCTTCGCCGGCAAGCCTGGCTCCTACAGAAAGCGGTTTACAGGCGTTAGGACCGGAAAGCGGTTTACAGGCGTTAGAACCAGAGAGCGGTTTACAGGCGTTAGAACGTAGGGGTGTATTTCACGCTGAACATGACGTTTCGCGGGTCACCGAAGTAGTTGTTGCCATTGAGCTGGTTGTACCCCGCCGTGTAATAGTTCTTGTCGAACAGGTTGTTGGCATTCAATGCCAGGTCGATTTCCGGGGTGAGTTGATAGCCCAGGCGAGCATTCCATACGGTGTAGCCGGGTATCTCGTATGTGCGTTCGTAACCCAGGGTGTGGCTTTGGGTGGTAAAGCCCAGCCCGGTGCTGACCCGGCTCCAGTCGCCGCTGAACTGATAGTCGCTCCAGACCCGCAGCATGTGTTTGGGCGTCCACTGGCTGAAGACCCTGCCTTCGTCGACCGGATCTTCGAGGTATTTGGTGGTGTTGTAGGTGTAGCCGGCAAACAGTTGCAGGCCGCTGAGCACTTCGCCACTGATTTCCGCCTCGATCCCCTGGCTGCGAACTTTCCCCGAGGCGGTCGAGCAGTACCAGCCGTCACAGGCGAAACCCGAGGCGACATCGTTGACCGCACGATTCTCCTGGTCGTAACGGAACACCGCCAGGGATGTATTGACCCGGCCATCCATCAGCTCGCCCTTGAGACCGATTTCGTAGTTGCTGCCGATCACCGGCTTGAGCACCGAGCCGCTCGTGGTGCGTGCGGTTTGTGGTTCGAAGACGTCGGTGTAGCTGGCGTAGACCGCCCATTCGCGGTTCAGGTCGTAGACGATGCCGGCGTAGGGTGTGAACTCGCCGGTTTCGTTGGTGGTACTGGGGGCCTCCTCGATGGCGACGTTGCTGAACGCGGCCTGGGTCGCCGACGTGTAGCTGTAGTCGTACCAGCTGACCCGGGAGCCGAGCACCAGGGTCAGCGGCTCGATCGGCTTGACCCGCCAGCTGCCGTACAGGCCTTTTTGCCGGATGTCGTATTTGCTCGGGGTCGCGCGGCCACCGGGGGTATTGAGCAAACCGTCGTAGCTGATTTCAGGGCGGTCATGATCGATGCCGAAGAGGGTGTCGCTGCTGTTGTTGAAGGTCCGCGCAAAACGGTCGTCCGAGGTGAACTTGGAGTAGTTGCCGCCCAGCATGACCTCTTGCTGCATCGACAAGGCCTCGAAGCGCCCGACGAGGTTCATGTCCAGACCGATCTTGGTGGCGTCGAAGTCCGACACGAAATCGGCGTATTGCACGCCACTGCCATCGGCGTTGAGGCCGTCGCCGGAGGTTTGCAGCCGTTGGTTTTTCGCCTGGTTGTCTTCGGTCATGCGCACCGCACCGACCTTGAAGGCCCAGTCCTCGTTGAAACGGTGCTCCAGATCGGCATAGACCGTGGTGACGTCGATATCCGAATGGTTCCAGCGCGCACCGGTGTAGGTCGAACGCGACACATTGACCGGGCTGCCGTCAGCGTAGCGGGGCAGGCCGCGGATCATCGGTCGCGACTCGCCGTCGGAGTGGCTGACGGCCAGGCCCAGGGTGGTGTCTTCGCGCAGATCGAAGTCCAGCGCGCCGTACAGCGAGTGGGTCTTGCTCCATTCGTAGTCGGTGAAGGATTGGCTCTGGTCTTCGTCGGCGACGAAGCGGCCACGCACGGTGCCGGTCTGGTTCAGCGGTCCGCCGGCGTCCAGTTGCAGGCCGTAATGATCCCAGGAACCGGCCTTGCCGGTGAGGGTCACGGTCGGTGCGTACTGGCCGCGTTTGCGCACCAGGTTGATCGCACCGCCGGGGCTGCCGGTGCCCTGCAGCAAGCCAGAGGCGCCGCGCAACACTTCCATGCGATCGAAGAAAATCAGGTCCTGGGTGGCCCAGTTGCCCAGCGCGTAGGTGTTGCGCGGGATCGGCACGCCGTCGTACTGCCAGTCATCGATCTGGAAGCCGCGCGACGTCAGGATCATGCCTTTGCCCACGCCCTGGACGCCGACCAGTCCGGTGGTCTGGTTGGCGGCATCTTTAAGATCGGTCAGCCCCTGGTCGTCCATCTGCTTGCGGGTCATCACGGTGACCGACTGCGGAATTTCCTTCAGGGTATGGGTGCCCTTGCCGATAGTCACCGCCCGTGCCGCGTAGGAGCCCGAGCCTTCGGTGGTGGCATCGATACTGCGTTCGACGATGTTGGTGGCACCCAGTTGCAACGTGGTGTTGCCGTCCGTGACCGGTTCGACGCTGAAGTTGCCTTGCTCGGTGACGCGCAGTTGCAGGCCGCTGCCGGTCAGTGCCCTTTGCATCGCCTCGGCGGCGGGCATCCGGCCGATCACCGCCGGTGCCTGTTTGCCTTGCACCAGCGAGGGTTCGAGGGAAACGATATGACCGCTCTGGCTGGCGATGGCATTGAGCGTGCTGGCCAGGGGGCCGGCCGGCAGGTTGAAGGACAGGTCTTGGGCCTGTGCCAGGGCAGGGCTGGCCAGGATTGCCAAGGCAACGGCAGCGGAAAGGGTGTGAGGCCACGGGTTGAACACAGCATTCTCCTGATCGTGTGGAAGTGTCAGGAGATAGGTGGGACGAGAAATGAAAACCGGACACGAATGAGAGTGATTTTCAAAAAGATTTTATCTGCACGACTATTTCGCCCGAATCAGCGTCAACCAGGGGCTGTAGCGATTCACCCGTATCGGCAGGGTTTCGGCGAGCGCGGTGAAAGTCCGATCGGGGTCGTCGAGCGGGAATACCCCCTGTACCCGCAGGTGGCGAACCTCGGGTGCAACCCGAACAAAACCTCGGCTGTACGGGCGCAGCGCCTCGACCACCTGCTCCAGTGGTTCATCCAGCACATTCAGCCGTCCACTGAGCCAGTCGGCGCGATGGCGCTGGTCGCCGGCAACGGCCTCAATCTGCCGGGCAGACAACAAGGCTGACTGACCTGCTTGCAGATCCAGCGTGGTGCCGTCGAACAACCGGGCCTGAACCGAATGCTGCAGCACGACCACGCGACTGGCGTCCTGCTCCTGAGCGACCAGGAAACGCGTGCCGAGCGCACGTATTTCGCCTTGGGCCGTGCGTACCCGCAGTGGACGCAGGGGATCGGCCGCCACCTCGATCACCAGTTCGCCGTGGCGCAGAATCACCAGCCGTTGCTGCTCGTCGAATTGCAAGTCCACCGCGCTGTCGGCGTTCAGGCTCAGGCGGCTGCCGTCGGCCAGATCGAAGTCCTGGCGCTGGCTGCGGCCGGTGTGCAGGTCAGCCAGCAGCGAATCACCCAGCGGACTGCGCGCCCCCAGCCACAAACCGCCACCGAGCAGGCCCAGGCCGGCAATCACACGTAATGCGTCGCGCCGCGAGCCATGGGGCTGCAGCAGCAGTTGGCGCGCTTCGCCGGCCTGTCCGGGCACGCGTCGATCCAGCGCGCGCACCGTGTTGAAGGAACCGCCGAGTCGCTCCTGCAATGTTGCCCAGGCCTGGGCATGCTCAGGATCCATCGCCAGCCAGGCATTGAACCGCTCCTGCAATGCGGCGTCTGGCTTGCCGGCGCGCAGGCGCACCATCCAGTCAATGGCCTGCTCGCTGACGGGGTCCAGGCGCGTCTTGTTCATGGCGCCAGTTCGCTGAGGTAGCACTGACGCAGTGCCTGTTTCATGTAGCGGCTGACCGTGCGTTCCGACAACCCGAGTTTTTGCGCAATGGCCACATAACTCAGCCCGTCCAGCTGGCTGTAGAGGAAGGTCGCCTTGACCACCAGCGGCAAGCCGTCGATTGCCCGGTCGATGGCGACCAGCGCTTCAATCAGCTGCAACTGTTCTTCGGGGGAGGGCGCCAGTGCTTCGGGCACGGTCGACAGGCGTTCCAGGTAAGCCAACTCCAGCTTGCGTCGCCGATGCCGATCGAAAATCAACCGGCGGGCGATGGTCGACAGGTAGGCGCGAGGCTGTTCGATGCTGTCGGGGTCGACGCGGGCTGTCAGCATCTGGCAAAACGTATCGGCGGCAGTGTCCTCGGCGTCCGCATGGTTACGCAGGCGTCGCTGAATATGCTGCAGCAGCCAACGATGATGGTCGCTGAAAAAGAAGCCCAGCTTGCTGGTCGATAGAGAGTGCACCGGTGGATTTCCAGATGTGAGTGTGAATCGTTCTCAATCTTACCTGTGAGAGGATCGCCACTGCAATCGCAGGTTTGGCCACCCCGTGACGTGTGGTTCGTCTGAAAAGAAAAAAAAGTCGCGGCCGCGATCACGGCGCATGAGACATCTTGAAATTTTGGGCTAATGTCTAGTTGTTCCCCTCGTCAGTCGCGGCCCAATCAGCTCGTCCCTGACGTAGCTGGCGAGGTGGACACCACCTTCTCTAGTTCCCATCCGCCACCTTGCGTTCTATCTCGGCAATTTTTTTGCTGAGCTCCTCGGCGTCCTGCTCCTTGGTCCGGGTGGAAGAGGGCGTAATGCTTTCGTCCGCTCCCCTGGTGTCACCGTCCCTGTCCTCAATATCCCGTTCCACCACATTGACCGGCTTGACGGACGTATCGGTGGGCGGGGCGTTCGACGTTGCTGGGGATTCGCCATCGTTGTCGCGGTCATCGTTGTTCATCGCACTTACCTCGGTTGGCCTACACATTGGATGCGGCACCCAAGGCCGAGTTCGAGATATTTTTCCGCCGCGTGACACCTCTTGTCGGCCCTCATGAACCTATGTCGCACGCGATAGCTCCATTCACAAAATAACTATCGCAAAACAACTCTGGAAATCCGCGGCCATGAACTCAATCAGAAACCTGCTGACGCAGGCCGAGGTGCGACGACTCTGTGCATTGGATGGCTGGCATCGGGCGCTGGAAGACATTGCGCTGCGCATGGAATCGCCCGATGCCTACCATGAAGAGCTGCTACGCCAGTCGGACGAGATGGATCGTCAGGGCATCGTCAGTTGGGAAGAGTGGCGCGACCTGCGAATCGAGGCGGACCAGGCGTATCTGCGCGCGGTTGCGGGCGAGGACTATCACTGAGGGGCGCACGGATGACCAGACACCTGAAGTTTGGCATGGAAGAGGAATACTTCATCACCGACCTGGACTCCCGGTGCATGTCCGGCCACCCTCCCGGCGCTGCGATCGATGCGTGCAAGGCAGTGCTGGGCGAGTGTTTTGCCCACGAGATGTTCCAGGGGCAGATCGAAGTCGCGTCCCCGATCTTCACCAGCCTTGCGCAAGCCGCGCAGTACTTGGGGGCTGCTCGCCAAGCGTTGCGGCTCGCGCTCCAACCCTATGGTCTGGGATTGCTCACGGCCGGCAGTCATCCTCTGGCCGACTGGCGTACGCAACAGGCCACGGAACAAACCCACTTTCTGAAACTGTTCGATGACTACCAGCACGTCGCCTGGCGTAGCCTGCTATCCGGTCTGCACGTGCATGTCGAGGTGCCCGGCCATCTGGATCGCATTCGCGTGATGAACGAGGTCTTGCCGTGGATGCCGTTGTTGCTCGCGCTCAGCTGCTCCTCGCCTTTCTGGAACGGTGCCGACAGCGGCTTTATGAGCTATCGCCAGACGGCTTGCGATGAATGGCCGAGGATGGGTGTTCCGGAGTACTTCGAAGATCAGGTTGCCTATGATGCCTACGTCGACTTGCTGATCCGTACCGGCACCATCCACCAGGCCAGCGAATGCTGGTGGGGTGTGCGACCCGCGACCCGGTTTCCGACCCTGGAGCTGCGGATGACGGATGCGTGCCCGCGCCTGGACGATGCTCTGTGCATTGCTTCCCTGTTTCGATTGCTGGTCGCCTGTGCCATCGATCAACCCCGCCCGGGATCGAACTGGGCACAGGAATCGCGATGGATCCTCCAGGAAAATCGTTGGCGGGCGAAGCGATTCGGCATCCACGCGTCCTTCATTGTCGAGGGTTACGACCGGCCTTTTTCTGCCGAGCAATGGTTGTTCATGGCAGAGCAGATCTTTGGCGACGCCGCGCAGGTCATGGGCGTGGAGGAAGTCTTTTCCCAGGCGCGCCGGATTCTGCTGCAGGGGACCAGTGCAGAACGTCAGCGCAATCTCTACCGCCAAGTCCTGCACAACACCGGGGATGTGCAGGCCGCGCTGGCGGGTGTGGTGGATCAATTGCTGAGGGAGACGGCAGAGCAACCCTGTCTCAGCAACGACCCGACGCGCGCAGTGTGCGAGTCATGACCCGAACCCGGCGCTAAACCAGATACCGTCGAAACCACTCCAGCGTCCGGTCCCAGGCCAACCGCGCCGCCGCGTCATCGTACCGGGGCGTGGAGTCGTTATGGAAACCGTGGTTGGCGCCCGGATAAATGTGGGCTTCATAGGTCTTGCCCGCGGCTTTCAACGCCTTCTCATAGGCCGGCCAGCCTTCGTTGATACGGGTATCCAGTTCGCCATAGTGCAGCATCAAGGGCGCCTTGATCCGGGGGACGTCCCTGGCCTCTGCCTGGCGGCCATAAAAGGACACGCCAGCCCCCAGTTCCGGATAAGCCACCGCCGCGGCATTGACCACGCCACCGCCGTAACAGAATCCGGTGATGCCGACTTTGCCAGTGGTTGCGTCGTGCTTCATCAGCCATTCGATGGCGGCGAAAAAATCGTTCATGAGCTTTTCAGGGTCGACGGTCGCCTGCAGCTCCCGGCCTTTGTCATCGTTGCCCGGATAGCCGCCGACCGAGGTCAGGCCATCGGGGGCCAGGGCGATGAAACCGGCCTTGGCCACGCGCCGCGCGACATCCTCGATGTACGGGTTGAGCCCGCGGTTTTCATGCACGACCACCACCCCTGGCACCTTGCCGCCGGCCTTCGCCGGGCGCACCAGATAACCACGGACCTGCCCGTTGCCCTTTGGCGAGGGGTAGGTGACGTACTCGGCGATGATGTCCGGGTCGGTAAACTCGACCTGCTCGGCAAGCGCATAGTTCGGGCTCAGCGCGGCGAGGAGCGCGTTCGCCGTCAAACCGCCCAGGGTGAACAACGCAGCACGATCGAGAAACTCGCGCCGGTTGATCTTGCCGTGGGCATAGTAGTCGTACAGTTCGAGCAGTTCCGGGGCGAAGTCTTTCGCAGTGAGACGGGTCATCTGTGCGCTTCCTCTGGGGCGGGTCGAGTGTCTGGCGGGTCGACGGTGTGAGCGATGTTATCGAGCGTAGTTGATGGAGTGGGAGCTGGCTTGTTGGATCGCCGCACCGCAGTGAAGGCAGTCTTAGCTCCTGCAGTGCCCATGAAGAGCCTTCGCCAGCAAGCCGGCTCCTACAGGGTTTGGCGTTTACCACAACCCATCTGCAAGCAGGTGATGGTGTAGGAGCTGGCTTGCCAGCGAAGGCGTTCTTGAGTCTTGTAGTGCCCTTGAAAACGCCGTCGCCAGCTCGCTCCTACATGTTCAGCGCCTTTATGGCAGGTATTAGGTTTGACACTTGCTTTTTACTTTCCTCGACTCAGCAAAGGTTATTAGTTGACTGGATGTTGAGTTTTGGTTTGACTTGAAAGTGTGAGGGTTGTCAGAAAGATACAATAAGAAACAAATAGTTGATTGAATCTTAATGTATCGAAATTATAGAAAGGTCCTTTTCTTCCAAGGAGGGAAGTAGATTTTCTTACATGATAAGGAGTGTCGCTAATGACCTTGGCAGGAGATGCAGCACAAAGCAGATCAAAACAGTGGTTAGGCCTAAGCGTGCTGATGCTGCCTGTATTGCTGGTGACAGTTGACAATACGGTACTTGGATTTGCGTTACCCAAAATCGCTGAAGCCTTGCACCCGAGCGCTAGCCAGCAATTGTGGATGATCGATGCTTACTCGCTGGTATTGGCCGGATTGCTGGTGTCGATGGGTAGTCTGGGGGACCGAATCGGTCATCGTAAGTTGCTGCTGGCCGGTTCTTTGGGTTTTGCCATAGTGTCGGTGCTGACGGCGTATTCAGAAACCGCCCTGCAACTGATTGCCGGGCGAGCGTGCATGGGTGTTTTCGGCGCGATGTTAATGCCGTCAACACTGGCGTTGATACGTTCGGTGTTCGAAGATCGAGAGGAACGGCGACTGGCGGTCGCGATCTGGGCTACGACCTTGACCGTGGGATCGGCACTCGGTCCTTTGGTGGGTGGGGTGTTGTTGGAATTCTTCAGTTGGGGGTCGATTTTCCTGTTGGCAGTACCCGTGTTGGTGCCGCTGTTGGTGCTGGGGCCTCTGTTGTTACCTGAATCCGAACGAGACTCTTCAGGGCCGCTGGATCCGATAAGTATTCTGCAGTCGATGGCAGCACTGGGCGCCATCGTTTACGGCATTAAACACAGCGCCAGCACTGGTATCGACTGGATGGCGTTGTCAGCATTTGCAGCAGGCACAGTGGCGGGCTGGATGTTTGTGCGTCGGCAGTTACGATTGCCTGTGCCGCTGATGGACCTGAGTTTGTTCCGAAACGGCACCTTCAGCGGTTCCGTGCTGATCAATCTGATGAGCCTGGCATTCCTCGTAGGCTTCGTATTCTTCACTACTCAGTTCCTGCAGATTGTTCTCCAGATGTCGCCTTTGAGTGCCAGCCTTGCGTTGATACCGGGTCAGGTCATGGCGATTGTGGTGGGGATGGCGGTCGTGCCTGTCGCGCAGCGAGTTCAAGTGCATGTGCTGGTACCAATTCTCATGGCGTTTGCGGGAGCGGCGTTTTTACTTGTCGCCAGCATGGGCAGCAGCCTGACCGTTCTGATCGTGGCGTTTGCCTTGCTGAATATCGGTGTGGGTGCGATCGCGACGGTATCCAATGATGTGATCTTGTCAGCTGCGCCGCCGGCAAAGGCGGGTGCGGCGTCGGCCATTAGCGAAACGGCCTATGAAGTGGGCGTGGTGTTGGGTACGACAGTGCTCGGTGGTCTCGTCACTGCCTACTATCGCGGTGCGTTGCAACTTCCGGGGTTTCTAAGCGATGCGCAGATGATGCTGGCAAGTGAGACGCTATCTGGCGCCCATCATGTGGCGGCGGACTTGGCGGGTGATCAAGGGAGAGAGTTGATGGCGCAGGCCGCAAGGGCGTTCGAGGGTGGAATCGGGCTGGTTTCGTGGGTGACGTTCGGCTTGGCGCTCATGGGCATTCTGATTGCTCGGCGTACTTTACGCAGATGTAGGAGCGAGCTTGCTCGCGATGGATTTTAACGATAACGCGTTATTTCTGAATTAACGCGTTGCCCTTGAGTCCATCGCGAGCAAGCTCGCTCCTACAGGTTCACAGGTTCACAGGTTCACAGGTTCACAGGCACCAGGCATCAGGCCTGGGCTTGTTCCTTGAACCGCTGCCGGAATTTGTGCAGCAACGGTTCGGTGTAGCCATTGGGTTGTGCGCCACCTTCGAACACCAATGCACACGCCGCCTGGAACGCCACCGACTGCTCGAAGCCAGGCGCCATCGGTGTGTACAGGGGATCGCCGGCGTTCTGTTCGTCGACCACCCGTGCCATGCGCTGCAGTATCTCGACCGTCTGCTCCCGGGTGATCACGCCGTGCAGCAGCCAGTTGGCCATGTGCTGGCTGGAAATGCGCAGGGTCGCGCGGTCTTCCATCAGGCCCACGTTGTGGATGTCGGGCACCTTGGAGCAGCCGATGCCTTGTTCGACCCAACGCACCACATACCCCAGTAAGCCTTGCGCGTTGTTTTCGACTTCCTGACGAATCTCGTCTGCCGACCAGGATGGATCGGTCACCACCGGTACGCTGAGCAAGCCTTCCAGCAACGACTGGCTGACGCCATTGAAATCCGTGCGTTCCAGCGCCTCCTGCACGCTACGCACCTTGACCTGGTGGTAATGCAGCGCATGCAAGGTCGCGGCGGTCGGCGAGGGCACCCAGGCGGTGTTGGCGCCGGCTTGCGGGTGGGCGACTTTCTGTTTCAGCATGTCGGCCATCCGGTCCGGCATGGCCCACATGCCTTTGCCGATCTGGGCCCGGCCGCGCAGGTTGCAGTCCAGGCCAACCAGCACGTTATTACGCTCATAGGACTCGATCCACGGCGTGCTTTTCATGTCGCCCTTGCGCAGCATCGCGCCGGCTTGCATGGCCGTGTGCATCTCGTCACCGGTGCGATCGAGGAAGCCGGTGTTGATGAAGGCAACCCGCGAAGAGGCGGCGGCAATGCAGGCCTTGAGGTTGACGCTGGTGCGGCGCTCTTCGTCCATGATGCCCATTTTCAGGGTGTGGCGTTCGAGCTGCAGCAGGTCTTCGATGCGACTGAACAGGTGCTCGGCGAAGGCCACTTCGGCGGGGCCGTGCATTTTCGGTTTGACGATGTAGACGCTGCCGGTGCGGGAGTTGCCGCGACGTTGCAGGTCATGCAGGGCGATCAGGCTGGTGATGACGCCGTCGAGAATGCCTTCGGGAATTTCCAGGCCGCCCTGGTCAAGAACGGCCGGGTTGGTCATCAGGTGCCCGACGTTGCGGATGAACAGCAACGAGCGCCCGTGCAGCGTCAATGCAGTGCCGTCGGCGGCGGTGTACTCGCGGTCCGGATTCAGCCGGCGGGTGAGGGTCTTGCCGTTTTTCTCCAGGTCCTCTTTCAGGTCGCCCTTCATCAGGCCCAGCCAGTTGCGGTAGACCTGCACTTTGTCGTCGGCATCGACCGCCGCCACCGAGTCTTCACAATCGATGATGGTCGAGAGTGCCGCCTCCAGCAGCAGGTCCTTGACCCCGGCAGCATCGGCTTGACCGATGACGCTCTGCCGGTCGATCTGGATCTCCACGTGCAGGTCATTGTTTTTCAGCAGGATGGCCACCGGGTCGGCCGGCGAGCCCTGGAAACCGATGTACTGCGCGACATTGGCCAGACCGGTCTGGCTGCCATCGTTCAAGGTGGCCTGCAGGGTGCCGTCTTCGATCTGGTAACGGGTCACCGCTGCATGGGCGCCGCTGCTCAAGGGGAAAGCCTGGTCGAGGAACGCCCGGGCAAACGCGATGACTTTCGAGCCGCGCACGGGATTGTAGGTGCGGCCGGGTTCAGCGCCGTCGTCATGGGCAATCACGTCGGTGCCATAGAGTGCGTCGTACAACGATCCCCAGCGCGCATTGGCGGCATTGAGTGCATACCGCGCGTTGACGGCCGGGACCACCAGTTGCGGTCCGGCCTGCAAGCTGATCTCTGTATCGACGTTGGCGGTACTGACCTTGACCTCGGCCGGTGTAGCTTGCAGGTAACCAATGTCACTGAGAAAGGCGCGATAAGCCGGCATGTCGCTCACCGGTCCCGGGTGGGCGCGGTGCCAGCTGTCCAGCTCGGCTTGCAGGCGATCCCGTTCGGCCAGCAGCGCGCGGTTTTGCGGCGCCAGTTCATGCACCAGCGCGGCGAACCCGCCCCAGAACGTCTGCGGGTCCAGACCGGTGCCGGGCAGCACTTCCACTTCAACGAAACGTTGCAGGATGGGCGCGACCTTAAGGCCTTGGCAGTTCACGAAATCGGTCACTTGTTACATCTCCATCACACAGTATTTATCGAGCGCGAGCCGCGCCCGGTTCATTTCAGGCTTTGCGCGCCGGCCTTGGCCACCTGTGCATCCTGCTCGGCCTTGACCCCGGACACCCCGACGGCACCGATGACCTGGCCGTCGACGATGATCGGCACGCCACCTTCCAGGGAGGTCAGCAGGGGCGCTGACAAGAAGGCGTGGCGTCCACCGTTGACCATCTCTTCGTAGCCTTTGGACTCGCGCCGACCCAGGGCCGAAGTGCGGGCCTTTTCGGTGGCGATGTAGGCGCCGATCGGGGCGCAACCGTCGAGGCGTTCGAGGGCCAGCGGGTGACCGCCGTCGTCGACGATCGCGATGGTCACGGCCCACTGGTTGTTCTGGGCTTCGGTGCGGGCGGCAGCGAGGATCTGGCTGACTTCGGTCTGACTCAGTACGGCTTTGCTTTTCATAAGATTCTCCAGGGTTGGGTTAAGGCAATGCGGCTTCGACCAGTTCGATCCAGTGCCTGACCGGGGTCCGGCCCGCACCGTCGAGGTGCGACTGACAGCCGATATTGGCGGTGACGATGACGTCGGGGTGTCCACTCTCAAGCGCATTGAGCTTGTTGTCGCGCAGTTGCCGGGACAGTACGGGCTGGGTCACGGAATAGGTGCCGGCCGAACCGCAGCACAGGTGACTGTCGGGCACGGGCGTGAGGTTGAAGCCCAGGCGCATCAGAATCGCCTCGACCGCGCCGCCGAGTTTCTGTGCGTGCTGCAAGGTGCAGGGACAATGAAACGCCAGGCGCTGGTCGCTGTGCACCCCGAGCTTTTCCAGTGGCTCGTCACGCAACACTTCGACCAGGTCCTTGGCCAGGGCGCTGACTTTTTTCGCCTTCTCGGCATAGGCCGGATCGGCGCTGAGCAGGTGCCCGTAGTCTTTGATGAAGGCACCGCAACCGCTGGCGGTCTGGACGATGGCTTCGGCGCCGTTTTCGATGCTTGGCCACCAGGCGTCGATGTTGCGCCGGGCGCGATCGAGGCCGGCGGCCTGGGCGTCGAGGTGATAGTCCACGGCGCCGCAGCAGCCTGCCTCGCGGGTGGCCGTGACGCTGATCCCCAGCCGATCCAGCACGCGTGCCGTGGCGGCATTGGTATTGGGCGACAGGCTCGGCTGCACGCAGCCTTCGAGCATCAGCACCTGCCGGGCGTGGCGGGTGACCGGGCGCGGTTTCGCCGGGTAAACGCGACGCGGCAGTTTGGCCTGCAAGGCAGTGGGTAACAACGCGCGGAACACCTGGCCGCTGCTCACCAGCGCCTTGAACAGTCGCGGATTGGGCACGACACCCCGCAGTCCTTCGCGCAACAGGCGCTGGTCGATGGAACGCGGCACAGCGGCATCGACCACCGCGCGACCGATGTCCAGCAAGTTGTGGTAGTCGACACCGGAAGGGCAGGTGGTTTCACAGTTGCGGCAGGACAGGCAGCGATCCAGGTGCTGTTGGGTTTTCTGCGTGACTTCGTTGCCTTCCAGCACCTGTTTGATCAAATAGATACGACCGCGGGGGCCATCCAGTTCATCGCCGAGCAACTGATAGGTCGGGCAGGTGGCGTTGCAGAAACCGCAGTGCACACAGGTGCGCAGGATGCTTTCGGCTTCTTCGGCGCGGGGCAGTTGGCGAGCCTGTTCGCTCAAGGTGGTTTGCATGGGTCAAAGCTCCGCGTACAGGCGACCGGGGTTGAAGATGCCCTGGGGATCGAGTTGTCGCTTCAGGCTTCGGTGGTAGCGCATCAGTGCCTCCGGCAGCGGCTGGAACGGGCTGTCGATCAAGCCGTGGCTGTAGCAGGTCACATGCCCGCCGACCTCTTCGACGATCGAGCGGATGAACGAGGCCTCGGCGTCGGATTTGAGCCAGCGCTGTGCGCCGCCCCAGTCGATCAGCTGCCGGCCGGGCAGGGACAGCCGAGGGGTGTTGTGCGGCACCGACAGGCGCCAGAGTGGCTGGTCCTCGTCGAAGAAACTCAAGCGATGTTCGTTGAGATCCGCCCAATAAGAAGCATCCAGCACCTCGCCACCCAAGCGGTCATGGGCCGCCGTCACCGAACCTTCGCCACCCTCGAGCCGCAGGTGCAGGCGCTGGCCGTCGTGACAGGCAGCGCTGATCGGCAGCGGTTGCTGGCCCCATTCCGCCAGGCGCAACAGGGCGCGATCGCTGTCCATGTCCAGACTGATGCTCAAGCACTGCCGCGGTTTGGGCAGGACCTTGAGCGAGACTTCGGTGATCACCCCCAGGGATCCGTAGCTGCCGGCCATCAGGCGCGACAGGTCGTAGCCGGCGACGTTCTTCATGACTTCGCCACCGAAACGCAACTGCTTGCCATGGCCAGTGATGACCCGGGTGCCGAGCACGAAGTCCCGCACCGATCCGGACCAGGGACGGCGCGGTCCCGACAGCCCGCAGGCGATCATGCCCCCCACGGTGGCGTCGTCGCCGAAGGACGGCGGTTCGCAGGGCAGCATCTGCTGCGCCGCGTCCAGCACTTGCGCGAGTTCGGCCAATGGTGTGCCGCAGCGGACGGTGATCACCAGTTCGGTCGGGTCGTAGCTGACGATGCCCCGGTGCGAGCGCGTGTCGAGCACTTCGCCGGCGACGATGCGCCCCAGGAACGCCTTGCTGTTGGAACCCTGAATGCGCAACGGCGTGGCGTTTTGCAACGCCTGGTTGACCTGTTCCAACAGGGTGCCGCTGTCATCCATATCGTGTTCGCCAAGCATCAGAAACGCTCCAGTTCAGGGAAGGGCATCTGCCCCATGTGAACGTGCATGGCGCCAAACTCGGCGCAACGGTGCAGCGTCGGTATGTTCTTGCCGGGGTTGAGCAAGCCACTGGGATCGAAGGCCGCCTTGACCGCGTGAAACAGGGTCAGCTCATCGCTGTTGAACTGCGCGCACATCTGATTGATTTTCTCGCGACCGACCCCGTGTTCGCCGGTAATGCTGCCACCGACCTTGACGCACAATTCGAGGATCTTGCCGCCCAGGGCTTCGGCGCGATCGAGTTCGCCGGGTTGGTTGGCATCGAACAGAATCAGCGGGTGCATGTTGCCGTCACCGGCGTGGAACACGTTGGCCACCCGCAGGTCGTACTCGGCCGACAACGCGGCAATGGCCTGCAGCACGCCGGGCAGTTCGCGACGCGGGATGGTGCCGTCCATGCAGTAATAATCCGGGGACAGACGACCCACCGCCGGGAAGGCATTCTTGCGTCCGGCCCAGAAGCGCACGCGCTCGGCCTCGTCCTTAGCCAGGCGCACTTCGGTGGCGCCGGCCTGTTCCAGTACCTGGCGCACGCGGTCGCAGTCGTCATGGACGTCGGCTTCGACGCCATCGAGTTCGCACAGCAGGATCGCTTCGGCATCCACCGGATAGCCGGCGTGGATGAAGTCTTCGGCGGCACGAATGGCCAGGTTATCCATCATTTCCAGGCCGCCGGGGATGATGCCGGCGGCAATGATGGCACCCACGGCGCGCCCGGCTTTTTCAACGGAGTCGAACGCCGCCAGCAGCACCTTGGCGGTCTGCGGTTTGGGCAGCAGCTTGACCGTAACCTCGGTGATGACCCCGAGCATGCCTTCGGAGCCGGTGAACAGCGCCAGCAGATCGAACCCCGGCGAGTCGAGGGCATTCGAGCCCAGGCTCAGGTGCTCGCCATCGACGGTGAGGATGTCGACCTTGAGCAGGTTGTGCACCGTCAGTCCGTACTTCAGGCAATGCACGCCACCGGCGTTTTCCGCCACGTTGCCGCCGATGGAACAGGCGATCTGCGAGGACGGGTCCGGCGCGTAGTACAGGCCGAACGGTGCCGCCGCCTGGGAAATTGCCAGGTTGCGCACCCCCGGCTGGACCCGCGCGGTGCGGGCGGCGGGGTCGATGTGCAGGATGTTGTTGAAGCGCGCCATCACCAGCAGCACGCCTTTTTCCAGGGGCAACGCCCCCCCGGACAAACCGGTGCCGGCGCCGCGGGCGACCACCGGGACCTGCAGTTCATGGCAGACACGCAGCACGCCTTGCACCTCGTCGAGGTGACGGGGCAGCACCACCAGCATCGGTGTGGTGCGGTAGGCGGAGAGTCCGTCGCATTCGTACGGTTTGAGTTCTTCGCGCTGATGCAGGATTTCCAGCGCCGGCACTCGCGTTTGCAGCGCCTGGATCAGGGCGGTTCTGTCGACATCAGGCAAGACACCGTCGACGCGTTCATCGTAGAGGATGTTCATAGGCGGTTCACGGCACTCGGTTGTTTTTATTAGAGCTCTGTTTGCGGATAACGCTCACTTGCATCATTGGCCGGAGACGGTCTACTGTCTATGCGTCGTTTGACTGGTCGAACCAGTTTTTTATTCTGTATTTTCCACTATGTCTAAAAAACACCCTATAAAACATCAGCTTATAAGCGTGTCTGCAGGGGTGTGATTAAGCTGATGCAGCTGGTCATACCAGTTGGAGGGTTAATGGAAAGCGCTGAAACGAGTCGTAACCCACAAGTCGCAGACGTGGTCTGTGAACGCATAGAACGGCTGATCGTCGATGGGGTGCTCAAGACCGGGCAGCTGTTGCCTTCGGAACGACGCCTGACGGAAAAACTCGGTGTCTCGCGCACGGCGCTGCGCGAAGGGCTGAAGCTGTTGCGCGCCCGCGGCATCATCAGGACCGAGCAGGGCAAGGGCTCATTCGTCGCCGACCTTTCCGGTCACGGTGGCGTATCACCACTGATGCATCTGTTCGGCTCGCAGCCACGCACCCTTTATGATCTGTTCGAAGTGCGCAGCCTGCTCGAGGGCGAATCCGCACGCCTGGCGGCACTGCGTGGAACCGACGCCGACTTTGTCCTGATCACCCGCGCTTACGAGGCATTGATCGATGCCCACAACCATCCGCTGCAAGCGAGCGACCACGCCCGGCTCGATCATGCGTTTCATCTGGCCATCTGCGAGGCCTCGCACAATCCCGTGCTGGTGCAGACCTTGCGCTCGCTGACCGACTTGCTACTCAACACCGTC
This sequence comes from Pseudomonas silesiensis, assembly GCF_001661075.1. Classification (NCBI taxonomy): domain Bacteria; kingdom Pseudomonadati; phylum Pseudomonadota; class Gammaproteobacteria; order Pseudomonadales; family Pseudomonadaceae; genus Pseudomonas; species Pseudomonas silesiensis. The sequence goes on along the minus strand of NZ_CP014870.1, from coordinate 3,756,011 downwards.
TTTGCCTCGGTCAACAACCTCTACCACCGCGAACCGCAAAAACGCCAGATCGACCGCCACCACGCGCGACTCTACAACGCCGTGACCGGGCGCATGCCGGAGCAGGCGCGCAAGGCGGCCATCGCGCATATCCAGAGCTTGTGCGACAACCTCAAGGAAATCGAAGGCGAAGAGCAACGGCTGGTCCGGGCCACGCTGCGACTTGAAGGGTGGACCTGATGCAGCACCTGGATCACTTATCCTTGCACCTGTTCATCCTGGTCTGCGACGAAGGCACCATTGCCCGGGCCAGTGAGCGGGCGTTCCTTGCCACGAATGCAGGAGTTCGACGTATAGGACCAAGCCCGCTCCCATAGAGTTTTGTGTTGGGCATATTATTCGTGCACGGCAGCGATACCTGTGGGAGCGGGCTTGTCCGCGATGAGGGCAGCACAGTCAATATGGATGTTAACTGATACGCCGCCTTCGCTGGAAAGCCAGCTCCTACGGGGTTATGCGTCAATCACTTCCCACCCACCACCATACTGCTGAACGGCTCCACATACGCCTGCAACGTCACCAGGCCACCGACCAGGATGGCCAGGATGATCGAATGGAAGAACACATAACGCAGGATCTCGCCTTCATGGCCGTACCAGCGCGTAGCGGTCGAGGCCACCACGATCGACTGCGCATCGACCATCTTGCCCATGACCCCGCCGGAACTGTTGGCCGCGGCCATCAGCACCGGGCTGAGCCCCAGTTGCTCGGCGGTCACCCGTTGCAAGCCGCCAAACAGCACGTTGGAAGCCGTATCCGAACCGGTCAAGGCCACCCCGAGCCAGCCGAGCAAGGTGCCGAACATGGGATAGAAAATACCTGTCGCGGCGAAGGCCAGGCCCATGGTGGCATCCAGCCCCGAGTAACGGGTAAGGAAACCGAGGGCAAGCATCGCCACGATCGTGATCAGCGAATAACGCACCAGCCAGATCGTTCGCAGGTAATGGTGAATCAGTTGAGGAATGGAGTACCCCATCAACAACCCGCCGAGGATCGCCGACAGCAGGATGCCGCTGCCGGTGGCGGTAAACCAGTTGAATTTGTAGATCGCTTCTTCGGTTTTAGGCACAGGCACCACCGGCGGCACCTTCTCGATCTGCTGGTGAATGGTGGTGAAGGTCAAGGTCGGGGCGAAGATCGGGTTGGCCTCGCGCATCGGCTTGCCTTGCGGGTCGAGTTTGGCCGAATTAGTGACCGGATCGATTGCCGCACGGGTATCGAACATGTTTTTGAAACTCTGGGTGCCCCAGGCGAAGACGAACACCGTGAGGACGATCCACGGCATCCAGGCACGCATCACGGCCGAGCGGTTTTCGCTGTTGAAGGTAGCGGTGGCTGTGGGTTCGACGTCGTGCTCATCGTCAATCTTCGAGTTGTCCACCCGGCCTGACAGCGCTGCGGAGGTATGAATGGTGGCCGGTTTCCAGACCTTGATGAAGCCGGTCAGGCATGCCATGGAGATCAGCGCGGCGATCACGTCCACCAGCATCGGCCCGTGGTAGTTGGACACCAGGAACTGCGGCACCGCAAAACTGACCCCGGCCACCAGGATCGCCGGCCAGATTTCCAACATCTTGCGCCAGCCGGCGAATGCCCAGATCAGCCAGAACGGCACGATCACCGAGAAAAACGGCAGTTGCCGACCGACCATCATCGACAGCTCCATCTCATCCAGCCCGGTCACCTTGGCCAGGGTGATGATCGGCGTACCCAGGGCACCGAACGCCACCGGCGCGGTGTTGGCGATCAACGCCAGGCCCGAGGCCGCCAGGGGCGAGAACCCCAGGCCGATGAGGATGGCCCCGGTCACCGCCACCGGCGTGCCGAACCCGGCGGCCCCTTCGAAGAATGCGCCGAAGCAGAAGGCAATCAGCAGCAACTGCAGCCGTCGATCGTCGGTGATGCGGGCCAGCGAGTCCTGCAGTACCTTGAACGAGCCGTTCTCGGTCGTCAGCCGGTGCAGGAAAATGATGTTGAGCACGATCCAGCCGATCGGCAGCAAACCGTTGGCTGCGCCGTACAACGCGGCGGAACCGGCCATGTTCGCCGGCATGTCGAAGGCGAAGATGGCGATGATCAAGGCCGACCCCAGCGCCATGAGTGCCGCCAGGTGCGCCTTGACATGGAAAAACGCCAGGGCTGCCAGCATCACCACCACCGGCACTGCCGCCATGATGGTTGAAAACACCGGGTTGCCGAACGGATCGTAGATTTGCTGCCAGACCATGTTCCACCTCTGCTTTTTATTGTTGGGAATGCAGACCCCGAAGGGGCGGTGGCTTGTAGTATAGGTGGCATTGCGCCGCTGTCCTGGCCGTCCTGCGAGCGGGCTGTACTGAGCTAAGATGGCCAATAGGTGAACGCGCTACTCGCACGTCAACGGGAGGAATGCAGCAATGACTGAACGCCATATACAGCACAAGGAAACGCTTTCCAACGGATGCAAGATCGAGGTTAAAGCCGAGATTCTGAAGGACGGATCCCTTGGGATGTTTATCGGTGTTTACCGACCTGACGGCACGGTCATCGATGAAAATGATGACCCGAAACCGCACATGCTGGATATGGAAGCCGCGATGGATTGGGGCATCGATATCGCCAAGGGCATCGGGAACAGCCAAAGAACGCTGTGACGTGCGCTTTGACTTCACTGGCATCTAACGCCGTGCTCTCTTGTGCTCCCTGTAGGAGCGAGCTTGCTCGCGAAGGTCTCAAGAACGACGCGTTTATTCAGAAAGAACGCGTTATCGTTAACGTCCATCGCGAGCAAGCTCGCTCCTACAGGGTGCCGCACATCAGCTTCCTGCCTGTTTATTCAACGCCGCTTCCGCCGCGGCGATTTGCGCCTGGCGCTTGACGATCATGTCGCCCACCGGCGGCCCTTGGAAGCGTCGCGCTTCAAAGCCGAACCAGATGATGGCCGTCAGCACCAGGAACCCGAGGGTGATGTACAGCGCCCAATCGTTCGGCGGCTGGATGCCGATGACGAAAATGATCACCATCGACAGGATCGAAAGGATGGCAAAGAACGAGTACCAGAAGCGCCCCATGTTCCACGGGCCCATGGTCGGCCACTTCGCGGTGCCGTAGGCGAACAGGCCGAGGATGATGGGGATGACGAAGGAGAAGAACAGGAAGATCACGGTACAGGAGACCACGATGGTATAGACCGGCGTTGCACCAATGGAGATCACCGACGAGCCCCAGACAAACAGCACCGCCAGGGTTGCCCCGGTCCAGATCGCCGGCACCGGGCTGCGGTAGGTCGGCGAGACCGTGGCCAGGGCTTTAGAGAAGGGCAGGCCGCCGTCGCGGGAGAAGGCAAAGATCATCCGTGAGACCGAGGTCACCGTCGCCAGCCCGCAAAGGAACTGCGAGATGAAAATCGCCAGGTACAGCGCCGTCTTGACGGTCGGGTTGACCTGAGTGTCCATCGCCCAGAAAAACACGTTCCACCCTTTGGTTGCCGCTTCGTCCATGCTCGGCAGCATCAGCACGAACGAGCTGAGCATGAGCCAGCCAAACAGCAACGACCAGACCACCGACATGACCATGCCGACCGGCACCGACATCGCCGCGTTTCGGGTTTCCTCGGAGGTATGCGCGGAGGCGTCATAGCCGGTAATGGTATAGATCGGCAAGAGCAGGCCGAGCATGAAAATCCAGCCATTGGAGACTTGTGGCCAGACGCTGCCGCCAGCCTCGCCGGAATAGTTGCCAAAGGTCACCAGCCGGACGAATTCATAGCTGGGGGCCGCGATCAGGCACACGATGGTCAGTGCGATCGCCGTCGCGAAGATCAGATAGCCCGAGAAGTCAGTGAGCTTTGCGGTCAGGCCGATGCCGAAATGGTTGCACAGGGCCTGGATGCCGGTGAGGATCGCCAGGAAGATCACTCGGGTCGTGGTTGTATCTTCCATGCCCAGGGCCGGTCCGAAAGCCCCGAAAAAGAAGTAGTAAGTGCCGACGTTGATCGCGCCGAGCACCGTCACCAGCCCCAGCAGGTTGAACCAGGCCGTCAGCCAGCCGGTGAAGCGGTTACCGAGAATCGAGCCCCAGTGATACAGCCCACCGGCGGTGGGGTAGGCCGAGGAAATCTGCGCCATGGCCATGGCAAAGACCCCGGAAATCAGGCAACCGATCGGCCAGCCGATGCCGATTGACGCGCCGCCTGCGCCCGAGGTGCCTTGGGCCAGCGAGTTGATGCCCCCCGAGAGGATGCAGATGATTGAAAAGGAAATGGCAAAGTTGGAGAAAACCCCCATTCGTCGCGACAGCTGCTGGGCATAGCCCATGCTGTGCAGCACCTTGACGTCATCGTCTTGCGGCGCGCCGGTGCCGGGTTGGCTTGCTGGGTTCATTTGGTGTGCTCCTACAGACGGCCGTGAAAAGCCGCGTCGAAAATCTCGGCCGCGCCAGCCCGGGTCAATGGCAGCGGGTTGCCGCTGGCCGAGGGGTCGACAACCGCCATGTCCGCGATCAGGTCAGCCTGTCGATCATCCACCCCCAGTTCGAACAGCGTGTGCGGCACGCCGATGTCCTTGCGCAGTTTGAGCACGAACGCCAGGAAGCTGTCGAAACCCGGGGAGGGCAGGCGCAACCAGGCCGCCAGGCGCGTGATGCGCTCCTCGATGGCCGGGCGATTGAATTTCAGGACATAGGGCATCAAGGTGGCGTTGGTCATGCCGTGATGGGTGTCGTACAGCGCGCCTATCGGATGGGCGAGGGCGTGCATCCCGCCCAGGCCTTTCTGGAAGGCCGTGGCGCCCATCGCCGCTGCCGCGAGCATCTGCCCGCGCGCCTCGAGGTCGGAGGGCATGTGCACGGCCCGCACCAGGGCGTTGGCCACCAGGCGCATGCCTTCCACGGCGATGCCCTCGGCCATGGGATGAAAACCGGGGGCGCAGTAGGCCTCCAGGCAGTGCGAAAACGCATCCATGCCGGTACCGGCGGTGACCTTGGCCGGCATGCCGACGCTCAGGGCCGGATCGCTGATGACCACCCGCGGCATCATTTTCGGGTGAAAGATGATGCGTTTGGTGTGAGTGCCCTCGTCGATGATCACTGCCGCACGGCCCACTTCCGAGCCGGTACCCGCCGTCGTCGGCACCGCGATCACCGGGGCGATGCGGCTTTCGTCGGCCCGGGTCCAGTAGTCGCCGATGTCTTCGAAATCCCAGACCGGTCGCGTCTGGCCGCTCATGAAGGCGATGAGCTTGCCCATGTCCAGGCCGCTGCCACCGCCGAAGGCGACCACGCCATCGTGCTTGCCGGCGTGCCAGGCATCGAGCCCGCCGGCCAGGTTGGCTTCGACCGGGTTGGGCTTGAGGTCGCAAAACAGCGCCACACCAAGACCGGCGGCGCGCAGGGCATCCAGTGCGGCGGTGGTGATCGGGGCGCGGGCCAGGCCACTGTCGGTGACCAGCAACGGTCGCTCGATGCCCTGGCTGCGGCAGGTCTCGGCCAGTTCGGCAATGCGGCCGGTACCGAAGCGGATGCTGGTGGGGTAGTTCCAGTTCGCGGTCAGGCTCATGGCTCGCCTCTCAAGGTTCAAGACTCATGGTTCAAATCTCATGGCGCAAATGAAAGGACTTCGCCCGGGTCAGATGTTCATAGCCCAGGCGCGACAGCGTAACCCCGCGTCCGCTGTTCTTGACCCCGGTCCAGGCCAGGGCCGGGTCGAGGTAATCGCAGCGGTTCATGAACACCGTGCCGGTGTCGATCTGGTTGCCCAAGTGTTCGGCGGCGGCAAGGTGTTGGGTCCAGATGGACGCGCTGAGCCCGAACTCACTGTCGTTCATCAAAGCGATGGCTTCATCGTCGCTGGCCACCGGCATGATGCCGACCACCGGCCCGAAGCTTTCCTCGCGCATCACCGACATCTGATGGCTGACATCGACCAATACCTGAGGTGCGAGGTAAGCGCTGCCCGGGGCGTCGGCGGGAAAGGCACTTGGGTCGATCAGCGCCCGGGCGCCCTGTGTCAGGGCTTCGGCGATCTGATCGCGGACGAAATCAGCGGCGCCACGGGACACCATCGGCCCGAGCGTGGTGGCTTCGTCCAGCGGATTGCCCAGCACGTACTGGCGAGTCAAGGTAACGAATCGCTCGACAAAGGCCGGGTAGAGTTGTTCATCGACATAGATGCGTTCCACCGCGCAGCAGCTCTGCCCGGAATTGAAGAAGCTGCCGTCCACCAGGTTTTCCACCGCATGCTCAAGGTTGGCGTCGGCCCGGACATAGGCCGGGTCTTTGCCGCCAAGCTCCAGGCCCACCCCGACGAACTCTCCGATGGCCGCGTGTTCCATGCTCTTGCCACCTTCCACTGAACCTGTGAAGTTCACCTGCCGCACACGTCCAGAGGCAATGATCGCCCCGGTATAGACATGACTGAGCAGCAGGTTCTGGAACAGCCCATCGGGCAGATTGGCGCGGCGGAACGCCTCGGCAAACCGTTCGCCGACCAGCAGCGTTTGTGACGCGTGTTTGAGGATGACGCTGTTGCCGGCCATCAGCGCTGGAATGATGGTATTCACTGCCGTCAGATAGGGGTAATTCCAAGGGGCGACGACCAATACCGTACCCAGCGGCTCGCGCTTGATAAAACGCCGAAAGCCCGCGATGGGCGTGGGCTCGAGCGCTGCCAGCGCCTCGGGTGCAATGGCGATCATGTGCCGTGCACGCTCTTCGAACCCGCGCAATTCGCCTGCACCGAAGCGCACCGGGCGGCCCATCTGCCAGGCCAGTTCCGGCACGATGTCAGCCTGCATGGCCAACATGGCGTCCACTGCGGCGCTGCAGAAGGCGGCGCGTTCGCTCAGGGGCCGGCGTTTCCATGACGCCTGGGCCGCTTGCGCAGCGGCCAGAGCCTGGTCGATCTGCCCGGCATCGGCGCAGCGGCGTTCGGCATAGACCCGGCCATCGACCGGCGAGATGAGCTGAATCGTTGAGGTCATGATCTTCTCTAAAAAGGCTGCTCAGTAGCGCTCGAAACCGCGCTGCAATTCCCAGTCGGTAATCCGCCGGTCGTACTCCTTCTGCTCCCATTCGGCGGTATGCACGTAGTGGTCGATCACGTCATCACCGAACGCCTCGCGCAACATGCTCGACGTCTGGAGCGCGGCACAGGCCTCGCGCAGGGTCTTGGACACTTCCGGCAGGTGCTCGTCGACATAGGCATCGCCTTCAAACGGTGGCGCGAGTTCAAGCTTCTCGTCGATTCCGGCCAGGCCGGCGGCAATCAACGCAGCGAACGCCAGGTACGGGTTGAGGTCGGCGCCGCCGATGCGACATTCGATGCGAATCGCCTTGCTGTCCTCGGCGCACAAGCGAAAGCCCGCGGTGCGATTGTCCCGGCTCCAGACCGCCCGGGTCGGGGCAAACGTGCCGGCCTGGAACCGCTTGTAGGAGTTGATGTAGGGCGCGAGGAAGCAGGTGATGTCGTTGGCGTACTTGAGCTGCCCGGCGACCCAGGCACGCATCAGCTTGGACATGCCGAACTCGGCCTTGGCGTCGAAGAACAGCGACTTCTTGCCATTTTTGTCCCACAGCGAATTGTGGATGTGGCTGCTGGAACCGGCGGCGTCATAGCGCCACTTGGCCATGAAGGTAATCGCCTTGCCCTGCAGCTGCGCGATCTCCTTGCAGGCGTGCTTGATGATGACGTGGTGGTCGGCCATGGTCAGCGCATCGGCATAACGGATGTTGATCTCTTCCTGGCCTGGGCCCCATTCACCCTTGGAGTTTTCCACGGGAATGCCCGAGGCCTGCAGATGTTTGCGAATCGCCCGCAGCACCGGTTCCTCGCGGGTGGTCTGCAGGATGTTGTAATCCTCGATGTAATGGCCGGCGGTCTTGGGCTTATGGTAGTTGCGGTTGTGGATGGCCTCGTAGCTCTCATCGAACAGATAGAACTCCAGCTCCGAGGCGAACATACCGGTATAACCCCGCTGGCGCAGGCGCTCGATCTGCTTTTTCAGGATGGCCCGGGGGCTGTGGGGCAAGTCCTGCCGATGGTGATGATCGAGCACATCGCAGAGCACCAGTGCCGTGCACTCCAGCCACGGCACCCGGCGCAACGTGGCCATGTCCGGCTTGAGCACAAAGTCGCCATAGCCTTTGCTCCAGCTGGCGGCGGCGTAACCCGGCACTGGCTCCATGTCGATGTCGTCGGCCAGCAGGTAATTGCAGCAGTGGGTTTCTTCGTGGCCGCTGTCGATGAAAAACTCGACCTGGAAGCGCTTGCCGACCAGGCGGCCCTGCATATCGACCATGCACACCAGCACGGTATCGATTTCGCCGGCAGC